>DASXQB010000343.1:0-20728 GCA_036493295.1 Polyangia bacterium
TGGATGCTGTTGCGTCAGGGCGACTTCATGGACGCCGCCGCCGCCTTCGCCGATCTCGAACGCCGCGCGCCCGGCGATGCCATCGTCGAGGACGCCCTGTTCTGGCGCGGGGTGGCCTTGGGCCGCGCTGGCCAGAAGCTGCAGGCACGCGCCGCCATTGCCAGCTTTGTCAGTCGATTCCCGCAGTCGGCGCGCGCCGGCGAGGCCAGCGCTTCACTGGGTTGGCTGCTGGTCGAAGCCGGCGATCGGGTGGGCGCACGAGCGTTGTTCGAACGCGCCGCCCGCGATCGCTCCGACCGGGTTCGAGCCAGCGCCCGCACCGGGCTGCAACAGATCGAAGCCGGCGAAGATGCGCCGGTCGACGGTCAAGGCCCCCCTGCTGCTAGCCGCTGAGACGAATCGTCACCACGTGCTCGAGCGAAACGGTGACCAGCGGCGCGCCGGGCGTCTCTTCGAACAGCATGCAATCTTTGGCCACGAATCGCGTTCGGCCCGTCAGATCGGTGCCGTCGCTGAGACGCAACGTGATCGTCTTACCGACCAGATCGCGCAGTTGCCGGTGAATCGTGTCGCCAGGTTTAATGGCCGTGTGTGCCCAACCCGCGGGATTCCTTCGCGGCCGACCGCGAAATTGTCCCGTCGACGGTGCTGGTCCGGCCGGGCGGGCGAAATTCCGACAGACGGCCAACTCTTCATGTTAGAGTGATGTAGGTAGCGTCGGGGGAGTCGGGGTTGGCGTGGGTTGGTGTATGCGCCCCGATGAATGCGAACCGTCTGGTGCGCGCTGCTCTTTTGTTTGCGAATTAAGCCTTCGCTTTTTGGCGTTTGCGCGTTTGATTGGCGGCGAAAACGACGGCCGCAAAGAATTCGACGTTTGAATTTGAAGGCGGCTTCGTCATTGCCACGTCTTTCGCGCAACGGTGAAGGCCACCCATTGGCCGGTCACCGAAGGCCTCGCCGTTGGCTGCAGCGGCGACCCGCGATCGGCAACGTCCGTGCGTCCGCGCTGAAGTCGGCGGGCAATCGGCCCCCACTTTAGAGAAGCAGGAACACGGATGGTTTTTTCCAGTCAGATCTTTCTGTTCTACTTTCTGCCGCTGGTCCTCTGTCTTTACTACTTGCTGCCGTTCCGGGCCCGCACCGCGATGATCGCCCTGTCCAGCTATGTGTTCTACGGCTGGGCGAATCCGATCTGGGCGGTGATCATGTTCTTCGGGTCCAGCGTGGATTACTTCTGCGGGCTGGCCTTGGTTCGCTTCTCCGGGTTGCCTGATCAGGACGGCCTGCCGCCGATCATCGGACCGGAGATCCCGCGCACCCGAAAGATGCGGATCGTCCTGGCGGTTTCAATCGTCACCAACATGGGTCTGCTGGCGGTGTTCAAGTACACCGGCTTCGCCGCGGAGAACGTCAATGCCCTCGGACGCGCACTGGGGCTGGGACACGATCTTGTGCCGGTCCTGCACCTGGTGCTGCCGGTGGGAATTTCTTTCTACACCTTCAAGGCGATGAGCTACGCCATCGACGTCTACCGCGGCGAAGCGCGCCCCATGCGCCGCTTTACCGACTACATGTGCTTCGAGGCGTTCTTCCCCGATCTGGTCGCCGGCCCGATCATTCGTTACGCCGCGCTGGAGCAGCAGATGCGCGAACGCCAGCACACCTGGGACAAGTTCGCCCGCGGCGTGGCCTTCTTCGCCTTCGGCATGGCCAAGAAGATCTTGCTGGCCAACCCGATGGGCCACATCGCCGACACCGCTTTCGCCGGCGGCTCGCTGCACGTCGGCGACGCCTGGTTCGGGATCTTCGGCTACGCGTTCCAAATCTACTTCGACTTTTCGGGCTATTCAGACATGGCAGTCGGGCTGGCGCTGATGATGGGCTTCGTCCTGATCCAGAACTTCGATTCGCCGTACAAGGCCGACAACATCACCGACTTCTGGCGGCGCTGGCACATCAGCCTGTCGACCTGGCTGCGCGATTACCTGTACATCCCGCTGGGCGGCAACCGCAAAGGCCCGGCGCGCACGTACGTGAATTTGATGGCCGTCATGCTGCTGGGCGGGCTGTGGCACGGCGCCAGCTGGAACTTCATCATCTGGGGCCTCATTCACGGCGGCATGCTGGCCTTCGAACGCGCGCAGGGAAAAAACAGCCCCTACCGCCGTCTGCCGCATCCGGTGCGCGTGGGCATCACGTTCATCGTCGTCTGTCTGTCGTGGGTCTTCTTTCGCGCCAAGACGCTGGGACAGTCGCTGGTCTATTTCAAATCGATGCTGGGCCTGGCCACGGTGACCTCAGCGGCCGACAGCGTGGCCGGCGCGATGTACACGCCGTACCACGGCGCGATGTTCGTGCTTTGCGCCATCACTGTGTGGGGCATGCCGAACACCTGGGCCTTCACCAACAAGCTGTCCGTCGGGCGCTCTGTCGGTGGCATGGCCTTGCTGGCGCTGGCGATCTTGATGATGTGGACGCAAACAGTTAACCCGTTCCTGTATTTCCAGTTCTAAAATCGTTTGACCATTTTCACCGCCATGCAACCACTTGCCAACATGAGCCGAGCGACCGCCGCCGCCGCTGCCCCCGCACCGACGGTAAAACCCGCGCAGACGTCAGGTCGCGGCGGGCCGACCGATCCGTCTCACGATGAGAATCTGCGCCGCGGCATCATCCATACCGACGTCTCGCGCGGGATGGCCATCGCCATCACGTCGTTCTTCTTGCTGCTCATCTTCGCCGTCCCGGTCAGCCAGGCGGTGATGGAGAAAGCGCGCGGCGAAGAGACGATGCTGCTGGATATTTTTCACCGCGCGCCCACCCGCGACAACCTGAAGCAATTCGAAGACGATCTGGACAAGGCGTCGTACGTCAAAGACGCCGTGCAGCCGCGCATGCAAGCGCTGCTGACCGGCCTTGGCCGCGTCGGCAACAAGAAGGCGGTCGTCGGCCACGGCGGCTGGCTGTACTACAAACCCGGCATCACCTACCTGGGCGGGCCGGCGTTTTTGGACCCGAACATCCTCGAGGTGCGCATCAAAGCGTCGCTGGACGCCGGCGAGCCGGCCGGCCATCCCGATCCGCGCCCGGCGATCTTCGCCTTCGCCGACGCGCTCGGCAAACGAGGCATCAAGCTGATCCTGTTTCCGGTGCCGGACAAGGCGATGCTGCAGCCGTCGCAATTGCACGGCCGCGGCGATCCGACCCGGCCGCTGCCGGTGCCGCACAACCCCGGCTGGGCGCCGTTCGCGGCCGAGATGCGCGGGCGCGGCATCGCCGTTTTTGATCCGGCGCCGCCAATGCTGCTGCCGGATGAGCCGCCGCGCTTTCTGGTCCAGGACACGCACTGGACGCCCGAGTGGATGGACAGCGTGGCCCGCCAGTTGGCCCATTTCGTCAGGGAGACGGCGGCGCTGACGACGATGACAGGTCAGACTTCAGCGGCCACGCGCAAGGCGGTGGCGATGCCGATCGAACGCGTGGGGGACATCGTGGACATGCTGAAGCTCCCCGAAGGGCAGACCATCTTCGCGCCGCAACGGATCACCGTACAGCAGGTGCAAGAAGCCAACGGCACGCCGTGGGAGCCGAACCCAAAAGCCGATGTCTTGCTGCTGGGCGACAGCTTCACCAACGTTTTTTCGCTGGATTCCATGGGCTGGGGCGAAGCGGCGGGTTTTGGGCCGCATCTGTCGCTGGCTCTCGGCCGCGATCTGGACGTGCTCGCGCAAAACGATTCGGGCGCCTTCGCCACCCGACAAGCGCTGGCCCGCGACCTCGCCGGCGAGGATCGTCTGGCCGGCAAGAAGGTGGTCATCTGGGAGTTCGCCTCGCGCGAGCTGGCGGTGGGCGACTGGAAACCGATCGACTGGGACGCCGCCCTGGCCGCGGCGGCGGGGGCGCACTGACGTGACAGCCGAGGCCCGCGACGCTCGCGCCCCCACCGACGACGACCAGCGCGCCAGTGGGCGCGGCCGGCTGGCGCTGGTGACGGGCGCGGCTGGCGTGATGGGCGCGCGGTTGGTGCGTGGTCTTCTCGACGCCGGCTGGGCGGTGCGCGCGCTGGTGCTGCCGGGCGATCCGCTACGCACGCGCCTTACCGGCCTGGGTTGTGACCTGCGCGAGGGCGACGTCAGCGATCGCGAATCGCTGCGCGGCGCCTGCGACGGCGTGGACACCGTGTTTCATTTGGCGGCGGTGATCATCTCGCCCGATCCGTCGGTGTTCCAGCGGGTAAACCGCAACGGCACCGCCCACCTGGTGCGCGAGGCGTCGGCGGCGCGCGTACGCCATTTCATCTACGTCTCGTCGGCGTCGGTGGTCTACCCGCGCCGCACGCTGTACGCCGAATCAAAGCTGCAGGCTGAAAAGCTGGTCACCGACGAACACGCCTTCGCCCACACCATCGTGCGCCCGACGCTGGTCTACGAAGAAAACGGCGGCCAGGAGTTCTTGATGTTCCTCGATTACCTGCGACGTTTTCCGGTGGTGCCGTTCATCGGCGATGGGCGCGCGCTCAAACGCCCGGTGCTGGCCGCTGATATCGTCGATGGCCTCTTGCGCCTGGCCGGCAACGCGCGCGCCTTCGGCAAGACGTACAACTTCAGCGGCGGCGAAGCGATCAGCATCGGCGCGCTGGCGCATCTCATGTTGCAACACCACGGCGGCGATCGGCGCTTCGTGCATCTGCCGGTGTGGTTCTGTCGATTGGCGGCGCGCCTGATGGCCCTGGTGATGGCCAAGCCGCCGTTGACCAGCAACGCCATCGCCGGCGTGGTCAACGACGCCAACCTCGATCCCACCGAAGCGACGCACGATCTCGGCTATCGGCCGCTGGGCGTCCACGAGGGGTTTTCTCGCTGTTTTTCCCCAGTAACCGCTCCAAGCATGATTCCGGGCGGGTCGGTTCAACTGTCAGCGCAAGAAGGGAACGGGAGATGACAACAAACGAACAAACGAAATCGCACGCTGGGGCCGGCCGCCGGTCTTCGCGCGCGCTGTTGGGAACGCTGCTGCTGGCTTCGCTGGTGGCAATGGGCTGCGCCAGCATGGGCGGCGCCGCGCCCACCGGCAGCAGCGACAAACCGTCGGCCGCCGACGAAGAGAACATGACCAAGATGGGCGAGCGGGTGAAGGGGACCATCGTCTGGTCCAGCTCGCGCAACGGCAACCACGACCTGTTCGTGATGAACACCGACGGCTCGGACGTCAAGTCGATCACCTCGGGCGACCAGGTCGATTGGTTCCCCCGGTTTTCGCCGGACGGATCGAAGATCCTGTTCTGTCGCAGCAAGAAGGGTTGGGTCAGCGAGCGCGACGCCAACGACAGCGACAAGTGGGATCTCTACACCGTCAAGCCCGACGGCAGCGACATCACCAAGGTGGTCGAGAACGCCAGCTGGGGCAGCTTCATCGGGGCCAACGAGATCGTCTTCGTACGCGGAACGAAGATCTTCAAGACCAAGCTCGGCTCGGACAAGGAAACCGAGTTGATGGACAGCGCCGGCGTCTCCGACCTGGACGGCGCGGTGTTGCAGCAGCCCGAGATGTCCCACGACGGCAAGTACATCGCCATCACCTTGCGCGGGTCCAAGCGCGAGACCGGCATCTGGGACATCAAGAAGAAGACCTGGACCAAGACCGGCCTCGGCTGTCAGGTCAACTGGACGCCAGACGGCAGCTCGATCTTCTGGATGAATCCCACTGGCAACGGCGGCAGCGAGGTCTTCCGCATGCCGATGAAGAACGGCAAGCCGGTCAAGGAATTCTCCGACGATGAGCTGCGCTTCATGGACATGCCTGGCCGCCGATCGCATGAGTATTTTCCGCAGTTTTCTACCGACGGAAAATTCTTGGTCTGGGGCATCACCCAGCGCGGACATGACCACGACATCGCCGACTACGAGATCTACCTGTGGGAGGTGGGCACGCCCTTCGAAACGGCGGCGCGCTTGACCTACCACTCGGGTAACGATCGCTGGCCCGACATCTTCATCCCGTCGGCGGTGGCGCAAAAGTCTGGCAACGAGGAAAAGGCCGCTCCGGAAGAGGCGCCAGCCGGGGGCAAGGACGAGGTGGCGACCAACACCACAACCGCTGCCAAGGACGACGACGCCGCCGATTCCAAGCCGGCCGACGCGCCCAAGAAAAAATCCAAAGCGAAGAAATCGAAGAAGACCAGCAGCCGGAAGACCCACGACAAATCGTAATGCCAGCGCAGCGAATCGCAGTCCTGGGCGCCGGTGGATTTCTGGGCTCGCACATCGTGCCGGCCCTGCGGGCCTCGCTTGGCTGCGAGATCGAGGCCGTGGACATCAACCTTGGCAAGCTGGCGGACGACGATGCGGGTGTTCACCGCGTCGCCGCCCGTCTGGACGCGCCGGGGTTGATCGACGCCGTCACGGCGCGCTGTCCGACGGTGATCTCGCTGACGGCGCTGTGTAACCCGGCGCTCTACAGCACCAAACCGCTGGACGTCATCGACGCCAACTACACCGAACTTGTACCCCTGGTGAAGGCGTGCGCCGCGCGCGGCAACCGATTGATTCATTTTTCCACCTGCGAGGTGTACGGACGGCTGGCCCTGGACGCGCAGGGCCGGCCGATGGACGTTATGAACGAAGACGCCTCGGGTTTTTTCCTGGGGCCGGTGCACCGCGAGCGCTGGACCTACGCCTGCGCGAAGCAACTTCTGGAACGAATGATCTTCGCTCACGGCCAGCACGGCGATCTGGCGTTCACCATCATTCGCCCGTTCAACGTCATCGGCCCGCGGATGGATTTTCTTCCCGGCATCGACGGCGAAGGCGTGCCGCGGGTGCTGGCGTCGTTCATGAACGCGCTTCTGCGCGGCCAGCCGCTGCCCTTGGTCGACGGCGGGCAACAGCGGCGAACGTTCATTTCGGTGCATGACTTCGTCGACGCGGTGGTGCGGGTGGTGGAACGGCCCAGCGTCTGTCGCGGCGAGATCCTGAATCTGGGCAACCCGGACAACGACCTCACCATCCGCGCGCTGGGCGAAGAAATGGCCCGTGCCTTCGTCGCCGCGGAAGGCGGCCCGCCGCCGCGGTTCGAGACCGTCACCGCGGCCGCGCTTTACGGCGCCGGCTATGACGACACCTCCGAACGCATCCCGGACATCGGCAAGGCGCGCCGGCTTTTAAGCTGGAACCCGCAGACGCCGCTGCCCGCGATGCTGCCGGAGATCATCAGCGACTACGTGGCCCGCTACCGTTCGCTGCTGGACAACGAAGCCGCCGCGGTCGCGACGACCGCTCGCAAGGCCAGCGGCGCCTGACCACGGACGGCGACGAAGATTCGGGCATGGGCATCGTGGTGGTCATCCCGGCGTACAACGCCGGCCGACACCTGCCGGCGGTGGTGGCGCGAATAACCGGCACGCCGCTGCCTGCGCTGCAGCGGATCATCGTGGTCAACGACGGCAGCACCGACGACACGCGCGCCGTGGTGTCCGCCCTGCCCGCTCAGCGCTGCCCTATCGACCTCATCGACAGGCCGGCCAACGGCGGCTATGGCGCTGCCATGAAGGACGGCCTCGAACGCGCGCGGCAAGACGACCCTGAAATCGTCGCCTGCGTTCACGCCGACGGCCAGTACAGCCCCGAAGTGTTGCCGGCCCTGGTGGCAATCATGCGCGCGCGCCAGCTGGATCTGCTGCAAGGCTCGCGCATCGCTTCGGGCACGGCGCGGGCGGGCGGGATGCCGATTTACAAAATTTTTGCGAACGCGATTTTGAACCGGCTGGAGAACGCCACTTTGGGCCTGTCGATGACCGACTATCACAGCGGGTATTTGATCTACAGTCGGCGGGTGTTGGCCGACGTGCCGTTTCGGCGGCTTTCCGACAGCTTTGACTTCGACCTGGAGATGATCGCCGCCGCCCGGGCCCGCCGTCTGGCGGTGGCGGAGGCGCCGGTGCCCACGCACTATGGCGACGAGGTTTCGCACTTGAATCCGATCACCTACGGCCTGCGCGTCTTGCGGGTCATGTGGAACTACCGAAGGGGACGTTATGATCCGAACTAGCTTCCGCGCGCCCGGCCGCCTGGCGCTGCTCCTGACCGTCGCTGGCACCGCACTAGTCTCTGCTTCCTGTCAGATGTTGGGCCTGGGACAAAAATCGCCCTGGCCCACCGGCAAAAGTGACGTCGCCTTCACTCACGTCGACGTGGCCACGTTGAACGATGGCTACGCCCGCACCAAATCCAGCGTGCTGGTGCGCCAGATAATGCGGCCGACGCGCGCGGCGCTGGATTTCGCCGCCTACCACGCCAACTTCATGATCGCCGATCCGCCGCCCGAGGAGGCGCCGCCCAAGGGTGCCAAGGCGGACGCGTCGAATCCGTTCGGCGGCGACGTCGACAAGGAAACGCTGGTGGCGGACATCGCCCGCACGCCGCTGACCGACAGCGAGCGCACGCATCCGATCGCCTTCGCGCCCGCGGTTGAGTGGCTGGCGGCGAAGAAGGTGGCGGGGGCTGATTCGCTGGGTGATCTGGCGGCCGCGGTGCGCGGCGAAGCGTGGGGTCTGGCCGGCGGCCCGCAGTTCGTGCGGCAAGGCATCAGCGAGATGTTCATCCACGCCGCTGACACCGGCCCCGCGCAGCTGTGGGTAAAGATCGAGTTTCAGCCTTGGTTCGACGGTTTCGGCAAGCTGCCCGATCAAGATGGCGACGGCTTCCCGGAGATCTACGGCCGGGTAAAAGCCGACCTGGTGAACGCGGCCTGCGTCGAGACGTTGCAGGGCGAATACAGCAGCAAGGAACTGACCGTCGCCGAGGTGAAGGGCTGGGCGAACAAGCTGTCGTCGTACTGGTACGTGTCCTACAACACCGACCTCGTGCCGGCCGGCCCGGTGTGGCCCGACGATCAAACCGAAGCCGACATCAAAAAGGAGTTGGGCGCGCAGACGTTCGCCTCGCCGACTTTCGTCATGCGCGGCAAGCCGCAAGGCAAGGCGACGTACAACATCTTCATCGTCCGCCGCGAAGGCGACACCGGGAAATCCAGCAGCGGCGGTGCCGGCGACGGCAAGCCGGTGGCCAGCGCGCCAGCGTTGAAGCTGACCAAGACCAAGCCATCGCCTCAGTCAGCGACGGTGCTGCCGGAGATCAAGGACGAGCTGAAAAAACAGGGCAGCGGCTCGTGGGAAAAATGGGCGGCCAAGGTCAAGCCGTACGACGAAGCCATCCGCAAGCGGCTGCACGCCGCGCCCAAGGTGAAAGGCTTTGCCGGCAACGACGGGTTCTTGTTCTTCCGCAACAGCATGGAGTACGTGGCCGGCGGCGACCTGGAAAAGCAGCCGGCCGGGAAAAACCCGCTGCCCATCATTCTCGAATTCAAAAAAGAGCTGGACGCTCACGGCGTCGACTTTCTTTTTGTTCCCGTGCCGAACAAGGAAGAGATCTTCCCCGACGAGCTGGAGCCGAAACAAAAAGCGCTGGTCGGCAAGGTGGTGAACCCTTACGGGCGCAAGTTCATCGAGAGCCTGTCCAAGGCCGGCATCGAAGTCGTCGATCTGCTGCCCAGTTTCCTGGCCGCCCGAGTCGACCACGACAATCCCAAGGCTGAACCGCTGTATCAACGCCAGGACACGCACTGGACCGATCGCGGGCTGCGCCTGGCCGCCGACATCATCAGCGCGCGGGTCAAGAAGTATCCCTGGTACCACGACGTCGCCGCCCACGCGCGCACGTTCAGCATCAAGGAGACGTCGTTCACCCGTTTCGGCGATCTGCACTCGCGCTTGCCGGACGCGCTGAAGAAGAAATACAAACCGGAGACCCTGGCCGCGCACCAGGTGATCGGCGCGGACGGCGCCCTTTACGACGACGACGCGGACAGCCCGATCGTCGTGCTGGGCGACAGCTTTACCGGCGTGTACGAACTGACCGACGCCGAGCACGCCGGGGTCTCCGCGCACATTGCCAAGGGCGTGTCGTACCCGGTCGATCTGGTGATGAGTTACGGTGGCGGGCCAAACGTGCGCCAAAAACTGATGCGCCGGGGCGCCTCCGCGCTGGATTCGAAAAAACTGGTTATCTGGATGATGACCGCACGCGACCTGTACAATTACTGGGAGAACTGGGAACCACTGGGCGCGAAGTGAATCGGTCGATCATCGTCGTGATCATCGGGTCGCTGCTGGCAGGCGCTTGCCGCGGCGGCCACGGCAGGACTGACAGCGGCGCGGCGACGGCGCGGACGCTGCTGGCCGCCGGCCGCGACGTCGCGCCACCGTCCAGCGCCGCCGACCGCGATTGGGCGAAGGGCGAACTGGAGCGCATCGCGTCCCGGGTGCGCGCCGAGCGGCAGCGCGATCCCGGCGCGGGCAATGCGGCGGCGATCAACCGCACGCTGTTCGACGTGCTGGCGTTTTCGCGCGAGGTGGACGATGCGGACCTTGGGTTCGTGCTGCTTCCGTCGGTGCTGCGGCAGCGGCGCGGCAGCTGTGTCGGGCTGGGCGCGCTCTTCATCGCGGTTGCCGCGCTGCTGGACGTCCCGGCCGCGGGGGTGGTGGTGCCAGGACATTTCTTCGTACGCGTCGCCGAAGGCGGCCGCTCGCACAACGTTGAGCTCCTCCGCCGCGGCGAAGAGATGCCCGACGACTGGTACCGGAGCCGCTACCCGATCGCCGGCAATGGCGCGGCGGCGTACGGACGCCTGCTGACCGTCACCGAAGTACGCGGCGTGATCGAATACAACGTCGGCCAGCAGGCAAAGCGCCTCAATCAACTGCCAGAGGCGCGCCGCGCCTATCAGCGCGCCACCGAAGATTTCCCTGCCTTCGCCGAGGCGCATGCCAGCCTGGGAGCGACCCTGCATTTACTGGGCGCTCTGGACGCGGCGGCCACCGCTTACGCCGCCGCCGCCCGGGCCTACCCGGCCTTGCCCGGACTAAAAGACAATATCGATTTGCTAGAATCCGAGCGTCGCGTTCCAACGAACGCCGTCCATTGAACGCCTCCTCCGGTTCGCCACTCGCCCAAGTGCGCGACTTTCCAGGGTAGGATTGACGAAATCGCCAGCCCAGTGTGTCAGCGGGCGGTGGTGACAGCGAAAAGTCGGGCGGAGTCGGGCGTAAACGCACCGGTGCTCACGAAATATCGGCTATTATCGGATCGATCCCATGAAGTTGCTGACGAACGGGACGGTCGCAGAACACACCCCGAACGAAGCGCCGCCCGAGGATCCCTTGGGTCCCCTGGTCGCTGGCGCAGCCGCGGGCGATCGGCAGATGATGGGGGGCATCCTCCAGGCGGTGGCGCCCGCTGTGCTGACCGTGGTGCGCGTGATCCTGGGCCCCGACAACCCCGACGTTCCCGATGTCGCGCAGGAAGGCCTGATGGCCTTGCGCGATGCCTTGCGCATTTTCCGCCGCGAATCGTCGGTCACCCAGTACGCCAAGCAGGTCGCGGTGCGCACAGCGCTGACCGCGCGTCGGCGGTGGCGGTCGCGCGAGCAGCGCTTGCAGGAATTTCGCCGCGAAACCGAGACCGGCAGCGACAACGAAACCACCGACGATCCCTTGGTGCGGGCGCGCCGGACGGCGGCCTTCCGGGCCCTGCTGGACGACCTGCCGGACGCCCAGGCCGAGACATTCGCCTTGCGCGTGGTCCTGGATTACACTTTGCCGCAAGTCGCATCGGCGACCGGCGTTCCGATCAATACGGTTCGCAGCCGGGTTCGCCTGGCGAAAGAGAAGCTCAAGCGCCGAATTGAAACGGACCCGGCGCTCTACGATATTTTGAGGGGGGGCGAGAGGTGAAAACGGTGGGGACAACTGAAGCAACGACCAGCGAGCTGCATCCGGAAGAGATGCTGACCGCCGCGCGAGCCGGGACCCTGGATCCGCGAGCACGACGCGATTTAATGGCGCACCTCAGTCGGTGCTCCGCATGCCGGCTGGAACTGGAGCTGGCCAATGACATCGTCGCCGAGGGCGCGCCGAAAGGCCGCGGTGACACGGCCTTGCTCTCGGACATGGTGCAGCGTTCGCTGGCCGAGGCGTCGGCCGGCTCGACCTACCGCGAGCGACGGAGCGGGTTTGGCCGCTCGTCGGCAGTGATGCTGCGGCGGATGGTCTTGCCGGCGGTGTGTCTGCTCTTGGGTGGCAGCGTGGCCACCGCTATGTGGTCGGTCAGGCGCGATGCCTTGCGGGGACCGACGATCGAGCAGCTCCCCGTCCACGAACCGGTGCGCGCCCATGCGCGTACCACGCCACGCGCGCCGGCGCCGTACCTGGCGCCGCTGACCGTCGAGGAAGAGGAAGATCTGGCGCCGCCGCCCGCGCCGGAAGCGCCGGCGCCCTTGCCGCCGCCGGCGAGAAACCACGTGCGCCGCCTGCACCATCACCCCGTCGCCGTGGCGATGGCCGCACCGGCGTCCACGGTTTCGGCCGGTGACATTTTTGCCGACGCCAACCGCGCGCGCCGTTCGGGCGATTATGCGGCGGCGCTGGTCGAGTACCGCAAGCTGTCGACGCAGTTTCCTGGATCACGCGAGGAGATCACCGGCCGCATGATCGTCGCCGAGCTGGCGATGGGGCGCCACGCGCCCGAAGAGGCGCTGCACCAGTTCGACAGCTACCTTGCCGCCAGCCCCAACGGCACGCTGGCCGAAGAAGCGCGCGTCGGCCGCGCCGAAGCGTTGCAGACGCTGGGAAGATCCGCCGACGAGCGCGCTGCCTGGCAAGAGCTGCTGCGCAAGCACCCGGCGTCGGTTCACGCGCCCCGAGCCCGCGAGCGTCTGAGCCAGCTTCGATAGTCGGGGGGACGTGCGGCGCGGGCACCTTGTCAGTGGCCGCCGCGCTGTCGCGCGCAAGGGCCGCCGCGCTGTCACCAGCCGCTCTATCGCTCGCCGCGCCGGCGTGGCTGTCGCGCTCGTAGGGCTGGTCATCGCGTTGACCGGCGCGCGATCTTTCGCTCGCGCCGATGGCCCGGACATCGTGCAGGTGGTGATCGCCGCCCGGCAAGGCGGCCAGGCGACCGCTCTGCGCGACAATTTGTTCGAGTTGTTCGGCCGCATCGACGCCATCGCCTGGTACCGGGACGCCCGCACCATCGAACCCGAGCAGCTGATGAAGCCGCTCAGCAACATTCCGCCCGCGCTGGCCTACGTGTGGATCGATCTGGCGGTGGCCAAGCCGGACCGCGTGCTGGTGTATCTCTCCGGCGCCGATCGCGGCCGCGTCCTGCAGCGCACGGTGATGCTTCCGAATGGCCTCGACGAAGTGGCGCGCGAGGAGGTCTCGCAGATCGTCGCCTCGTCGGTCGATACGCTGCGGGCGGGCGGGCCGCTGAACGCGGGCCATGCCGGCGACGTGCTTATTTCCAGCGGCCCCGAGAAACCGCGCCGCGGAGCTTTGCTGACCCTCGGCGCCACCGGCGCCGCCGAACGCTGGTCCGAAGATCAAAGCGCGGTCCCGGCCTTCGGGCTGTCCACACTGCTCGGCCGCGCCACCAGCGGCCAGCGTTTTGAACCGGCGCTGTGGATGACCCTCGGCTATCACGGTGCCACCACCTCCGGCCAGGCCGTGGCACTGCAGTTGCGTGGCGGCTCGCTGGCGCTGGTGGCGTCGCCTGGGTGGCGACTGGGACGACGGATGACCGTGCGCGCGGGCGCGGGGCCCGGCCTGGATCTGCTGTCCGTCAAACCGATGCTGGGCGAAGGCCAGGTGATCGTGCGGCTGGATCCGCCGCACTGGATCGCCGCCCCGTTCGTGCGGGCGGCGCTGCGTCTGGATCTGGATCTGACGCGGACGCTGGTGGCCTTCGCGGCGGCCACCGGCGATCTGAACCTGGAAAAAACTCAGTATTACGTCGAGCACGACGGCACCACTGACGCGGTGTACGAACCATCTCGTTTTCGCCCGTCCGTGCTGGTGGGCATCGAGGGGCGTATCATGGGAAGTGAGCTTCTTCCATGATGATGTCCGCGCCAAGCAAATGCGCCGGGGCGTTCTTGGCGGCTGCGCTGTCGGCGCTGTCGTGCACGAACGAACGACGGGTGGGCATCCTCATCGACAACATGCCGCCGTCGCTCGACGCCGGCGCGCCTAGCGATGTCGGCAGCGATCCCAACATCTTTCCCGACGACGCTGGTTCCGTCGGTGGCGATGATGGCGGGATGATCTCTCCTGCGGACGGCGCCGTTGACTCGCTCCCAGCGGTGCATTTTTCGCGCATCGCCGCCGGCAACCCGCTGCCCGACGAGGCAACCTGCGCCGCGCTGGTCCGCCGCGGCAACAAAGAACAGCGCACCGACAACACGCCGTTCAACAAAGTTCTCCCCACCGCCGCCCAGATTGGCCAGCTCAGTTCTTGGGGCAACCCGCAAGGCTTCGCCGCGGCGGCCATGCCGATGGGCAAGCGGGTGAGTGGCAACTTCACCGGCACCACCGACGAGATCCTGCAGTGGGCGGCCTGCAAATGGGGCTTCGACGAGGACTTCGTGCGCGCCGATTCGTACCAGGCCAACGGCTGGCACCAGGGCAGCGTCTCGGGCTGGACCACCACCACGTCGTTGTGCCCGTCCGGTGGTCCCATCCGCGCCGGCATGGGCGGCAGCGAGTGCGCCCAGGTCTTCGGCCTGTTCGGGCTGACCTGGCAGTTTCACAAGTCTGCCTGGCCGATGATCCACGACAGCACGCCGTTCACCGTCGACTATTCGCTGGCGTTGCAGCGCGTGTGTTTCGAGGGCTGGAACATCTACTTCAAAGGCGTGGGCCCGGCGGGCAACGTCTACGGCCCGAACGACGAGTTCGGCTGCGCGGCCAGCTTTTACACCGGCGAGTGGTACGACTTTGCCACCATCCAGCAGGTCAATCACATCCGCGACGCGCTCAACAGCAAGCCCTGGACCTCGGGAAACTGACGTCGGGAAACTGACCGTTGTGAGTGGGCCCGGCCCTGGGAGAAGACTAGACATCTTTCTATCTCCAGAGACAGGCCGGTGTCAGGACCGGCCGCGCATGATAATCTCCGCGGCGATCATGGCGCGCACCTCATCGACTGCGGCGGCGGCGCGGGGACGGCGGCCAGTCTCGACCCCTGGTGATGAAACGGGCGCGGCCGATCTGGGGCGCCGGGTGGCCGACAACCTGAAGGAACGCCGCCGCGTGCTGGGACTGTCGCTGGACGAGCTGGCTCAGGCCTCCGGGGTCAGCCGCGCGGCCCTGTCGCAGATCGAGACCTGCAAGACCAACCCGTCGCTGAGCGTACTGTGGAAGGTGGCGGTCGGCCTGGGCATCCCCTTCGCCGAATTGCTGGGAAATGATCGGGACAACGTCTCGCTGTTGCGGCGGGGCGAAGCGCAGGTGCTGCGTTCTCCCGACGGCAAGTTCGAGAGCCGGCCGCTGGCCCGTTCGGGAGCCGGCCAGGGCGTTGAAGCCTACGAGCTGCGACTGGCCGGTCACGGCAGCTATGCCTCCGAGCCGCACGGCCCGGGCACGCGCGAGCTGGTCACGGTGATCAGCGGTTCGCTGCGCATGACCGTCGGCCCGGAAAGTTACCTGCTGGCACTGGGCGATTCGCTGGTCTTCCCCGCCGATCAACGCCACGTCTACGAAAACCCCGGCGCCGCCGAGGGCCGCTACCACGACGTGATCGTTTACCGTCGCTAGCCAGCGACGACGAAAAAAGACTTCTGTCCAAGAAACCGTCGGCGCAGAACGCCGGGTGACGAGGGGCGGGAAATTTTTCTACCGGGAACAAACCACCGCGCGGTCGTCCCAACAGTGGGAGGACGGCATGCGCAAACGGCAGACACAACGGATGCGATGGGCGCGCCAAGCGGCGCAGGCGGGACTGTTGGCGGCGGTGTTGAGCCTGACGGCAGGACGGGCGCAGGCGCTGGGGTGGACCAGCGAGGTGGTCGATTCGCCGCCGGATCACGACGCCGGGCTGGAATCGTCGATCGCCTTCGACACCGCTGGCCGCCCGCACATCGCTTACACCGAACGCATCGACGGCAATCTCAAATATGCGCACCGAAACGCCGCCAATGTCTGGGTGGTGGAGACCGTGGACAGCGCCGGCTTGGCCGGCTCGGGCGTGTCGCTGGCGCTGGATGCGTCCGGGATGGCCCACATCAGTTATCACCGCAGCGCCGACAGCGTCAGCATGGGCGACGTCCGTTATGCCGAACGGCACTGTTTTTTCGGCGACTTCTTCTGCTCCTGGGCAATCACCACGCTGGCCACCGGCACGCACTCGCCCTTCGCGGTCGGCAACACCGGCATCGCCATCGACGGCGCCGGAAACATCCACGTGACGTTCGTGGACAACGCCGCCAGCCAGCTTCGCTATACCAAGCACGATTCGACCGGCTGGTGGGCGCCGATGGCGGTGACGCCGCTCGGTTCAGGGACGACGTCGATTGCCGTCGATGGTAACGACCTGCCCCACATCGCCTTCAGCGATCAAAACGCTGGCACGCAAGGCTACGTCCACATCGCCTGCGTGTTCATCCTGTGCGGCTTCAGCTTCGAGCCGATCGATCATGGTGACCACGGCGTCATCCGCCTGGACGGCGCCGGTCATGCTCACGTCGTTTACGGCAGCAACAGCGACGTGAAGTACGCCCATCGCGCTTGCGATCCCACCGCCACCGGTTGCGCTTGGACCACGCAGACGGTCTTCGCCGGCGCCGGGCCGCTGGCCGGGCAGTCGCTGGCGGTGACCGCCACCGGCGTCCCGCACGTCAGCTTTTATCGGACCGTGGCCGCTGAGGTCCGCTACGCCCACCACACTTTCTTCGGCTGGACGAACGAGCGCGCAGACATCCTGGGCTCGGGATTTGGAACCACGGCCATCGCCCTCGACGCCGCCGGGAATCCTAACATCAGCTATCACGACAGCTTCAACAACGATCTGCGCCACGCCGTAGGCGTCCCGGCGCCGCCGCCGGTGCTGGGCACCTTCGAGAAGGCGCCAGCGGCTGTGCTTTCATTCTGAGCGCATCAGAGGCCAAAAGCGGCCAGATAAGCTTCGACGGTCGGGCCGGCGTCTGTCCAGGAAAACAGCGATTCGTTCAGCGCCCCGGCGGACAGACAGATAAATGTCTGTTCCAATGGATTGTGGTCATGGACCCGACTGAGCCGGGGACGGCCGCCGATCGACAGGGCGGCGCTAACCGTCTGGGCCAGGATGTGCAGCGGTAAATACAGCGGCCCCAGGCGATCGTGCTGGCGCGTGTGGGCTAGTTCGTGGGCCAGGGTCAAACGCGCGCGGGGCGTGCCGGCGTCGAGCAGATCGCGGCGGCAAAGGATGGCGTGCCCCAGCGTCACCGCGCCCACCCAGTCGAGGCCGATGCGCGGCCGGATAGGATAGAACCAGCCCACGGCCAGCGTCCCGGCGATGCGCCGCGGCCGCCGGCCGCCGCTGACCAGCCAGCCGGCGAGATGGCCAAGCAGGTTCGTCGGCAGCGTCCACAGCGCGCCCACCGCGCGCACCAACGGCTGGCGGGAACGCGGGCGAGGCAATCGCACGTGGCTGCGCAGCACGATGCCCGCAGCATAGCCCCGGCCCAGCGTCAGGGCCCGCTGGCGGGCGACACTTCGTCGACAACGGCGTCGATGATGTCCAGCGCGTCGTCGATGTCGCCGGCATCGTCAGGCGTCGCGGCGTCGTCGGTTGTGCTGGCGTCGTCGGTCACACTTGCGTCGTCATTCGCACCCGCGTCGTCGCCCGCGCCCGTGTCATCGCCACCGCCGCCGGTTTCGTCGACGGTGCCGGCATCATCGCCTGGCGCGCTGCCAGCATCGGGGGGGGGCGGCGGCGCCGCGGGCGGCATCGCCGCGATCCACGCCTGCACCAGCGGGGTGTGCGCCATATCGACGATACTGGTGGCGATGGGCGGCATCTGGTTGCCGGTGCCGCGGTTGGTGATGAGGTGGAAGAGCAGGCTGTTGGTCGGATCGCCCGGCACGATGCGCGTCTGCCCTTTCCAATCCGGATCATTGACCATCACACCGACGGTGGTCAGCAGCGGCTCGAAGCCAGCCGACGATCGTCCGTCCATCTGCGTGGCGTCCAAACGCAAGTGCATGCCAGCCTGGTAAGCGGTGGCGTTCGAGTTGGGGTTGTGGCAGGTCACGCCGCAGTTCGTGTGCAACCAGCCCAGCGCCGGCGCTGCGACGCCCGTGCCGTCGTCGCCGATCACCATGCTGGTTGAAGCGGGCGGCGATGAGAGCTGTCCATTGGCCATCAGCTGGGCCAGCGTCAATCCCGTCGCGCCGTCCAGACCCAGGTTGATCTGCTCGAAGCCCAGGATGAAATCGGTGCGGCCGCGGTGGCATTTCTGGCACTCGTCATTGGTGGGGATGTGGTACGTGCTGCCGTCACCGAGTGTGATGTCGCCGCCCTTGGAGCTGGTAGCCGCTGATTCGTCGGCGTTCCAGGCGTAGGCAGCGTTGACCCAGTAAGTAGCGCTCAGCTTCTGCCACATCCGCGTTTCGACGCGCCCGCCGCCGCGCGAGAATTCCTTCCAGAGCTGCGTCCCGATCGGGAACCGCCATTCGTTGGGGTCGGTGTTATCGATGACGCTGCCGGCGGGCAGGCGTATCCAGCGTTGTTTTTCCGCCCCGTCCGACCACAGCGGCACGGCCGGCGAATAGGCCTCTACGTCGGGGGCCAGCACCTTGGCCACAATGTCCGCGTAAAGCCCCGTGCACACCAGCGATG
This sequence comes from Polyangia bacterium, assembly GCA_036493295.1. Classification (GTDB taxonomy): domain Bacteria; phylum Myxococcota_A; class Polyangia; order Fen-1088; family Fen-1088; genus DATKEU01. The sequence continues at coordinate 18,705 of DASXQB010000343.1, forward strand.
ACGGGGGCATGGTCGCGTTGGCGCATTCGGGCGGCAAAACCACAGACGGCGCCTCTTGCGAAGCGCCGTCCATAGAACCGTCGGGGCTGTTGATGGCCGATTGCTCGGCCGGCTTGTCTCGACCGCAACCGATCGCAAGGAGAGCGGCAGCGGCCAGGACGCGGTACTTCATTGCGGCCGTGAGATTAGCGCGAATTAGTCGGTCGCGGCGTCATCCGTACCCGCGGCGCCACCCGTACCCACTGCGCCACCCGTACCCGCCGCACCACCCGTACCCGCGGCGCCGCCCATCCCCATGCCACCCATTTCTCGACCGCCGCCATCGCGACGACCCATGCCGCCGTCACCGCGCGGGGGCACACCACCATCGAACCGTCCGCCAAAGTTGCTGGCCCCGGTCTGTGCCGTCGGCGCCAGCGACCGCAGGTAGACGATGATCCCGTTCGCCTGCTCGTCGGTCATCTGCCATTGGTGGAACCCTTGCCACGTCTTGTACGCGACGATGGTCGTATCGAAGTAGCCCCCAGTGGGGACCACGCCGTGCAAGAAGATGTTCTTGAGATCGTCGTCGCTGAAGCCGCCGGCCTGTTCGGGCGTGTGCTGGACCGTCTTGTACGGACCGGCGGCGGTGTCGCCGTGACAGTTCGTGCAGGCGTACTGGAGCGAGCCAGCGTCTCCGCCGTCGGCGCCTTGCATTCCACCCATCATGCCCACGCCACCGCGGGGCAGCCGGGTCAACACCACGCCGCTGTTATAGCGGGCGCTGCCGATCTCCCAGTCGTCGGTGCTGGAATTGTCGATGGTCAGCAGCGAAGTCCCGCAGATCGAACCGGCGGTGGCGATGATGGTGACCGTGCCGGCCTTCTGCGTGGTGATGAGGACGCCGCCGGTGGTGTCGTCGGGGGCGATGGCGACCATCGACGCGTCTGACGCGCTCCAGGTGATCGCGGTGGGGTCGATGCCGTCGACCACCACCGGAATCTGGAAATGGTGCATGCCGTCGAACGCCGAATACATCGGGCTGAAGACGATGTTCACTTCACTCTTCGCACAAGTCCCGGTAACCGTCGCCCCCGTTCCGCCCGTTCCGCCCGGCGTTGACGAAGACTTACTGCTGCAAGCGGCGGCAGCGAAAAGAACGCCGACCGCAAGACCGATGACTGAGCGACCCGCTGAATGAATCATTTTCTGGCCTTTCGGGGTTGAGCCAATTCGTCGTAAGGCAACCGGAGAATGTTCCTGGCCCTCCATGCATAAAGGCGGCTAAGCCAGAAACCTTCACGCCGCCTGCAACTCCCGCGAATAGCTGAGACCCAGTGGCGCCAGGAAGGTTAAAGTGCGCAGGAAAAAGCTCAGCGCGGCGGGCGACGCCGCCGCGGCGGTGGTTTTGTCTGCTTGGCTACCAAATCGACAAAACCGTAAATCCAGATCAGGTTGATGGCGTCGGCCTGCTGAAACGGCGTTTCGGTGGTGGTCTCGATGGCCGCGGTGTAAGGGCAGCCGCGGCGAAAATAATAGTCCGTGATGCTGCCGTCGTTGCACGCGATGAAGCCTTCCTCGTCGGCGCGCACGTCGGTGCCTGGTTCGTGGCCCGAATCGACGATGCAGCTGCGCAGCACGGGAACCAGCGCGCCCGATTGCGCCAGCAGCGGACGGTAGGCGCCACGATCGCCGAAGACGTACGCGTAGAACAGCGCGCCATGGATGAAAGCATCCTGATGCAGATCCAGCGACGCGGCCGGAGTCGGCTGGCCGCCCAGCTCGCGCGCCAGGGCGGCGGTCTCTTTCGGCACGGCGTCGAGGTCGGTCGGGGCAAAGCGCAGGAATGACTGTTCCGGTTGGATCTCCCCTTTCCAGACGCCGGGCGCGATCTCATAGCGCAGCAGATCATTGTTGGGCCGCTCGCCGGAGGCGTTGTAACGCGTGCGGCCCTCGAAGCCCGACGGGTTGAGACATGGGTAAAGGCGCAGCCCGACGCCGCGGGCGCGTGCATAGCGGACGATCTCCGGCGCGTGGGCCAGCAG
>DASXQB010000344.1:0-13088 GCA_036493295.1 Polyangia bacterium
CGCGGCCAACGCCGACGATTTTTTGCGCCCGGCCGCCGCCATCCTGGGACAGCCGGTGGAAGTGATCGGCGGCGATCGCGAAGCCGCCCTCACCTTCCGCGCCACGCTGGAATCGTTTCCCGCCGAGGCGGCGGCCGGCTGGCTGGCGGTGGTGGATATCGGCGGCGGATCGACGGAGATCGTCCTGGCTCACAAGAACGACGTCCGCTTTCACACCAGCTTGCCGCTGGGGTCGGTGCGCCTGACCGAACGCCACATTCACCACGACCCCGTGCAGTCCGACGAACGAAAAGCGATCGAGGACGACGTCGCCGCGGCCTTGGGTCCGGTGCCGTTTCCGCCCGTCCAAGCGGGCACCCCGGAAGGGTTCCCGAACCCTCCCGCGGCGGACTCCGCTCGGGAAAAGCCCGCGCTCCGTCCACGCGAGCCGCTGACCTTGGTCGGCGTCGCCGGCACAGTGACCACGTTCGCCGCCATGGCCATGCAGATGTCGTCGTACGATGCGGCCCGCGTGCACGGCTTCGCGCTGACTGCCGACGCGCTGGACGAACAGCTTTTGCGCCTGGGGCGATCGACGCAAACACAGCGCGAACGGATGGTCGGCCTGGACCCGCGGCGGGCAGACGTCATCTTCGCGGGGGGCCTGATCTTGCGCGGCATCGCCCAACGCGCCGGCGTCGCCGCCCTGCGGGTCAGCGATCGCGGGATTCGATGGGGCCTGCTGTTCGAAATGCGCGACGCCGCCCGCGGCGCCTAAATCCCCGCCAGCCCGGCCGACCATCCAGCTTGCTGGAGGCGCCCACCGACGGTATTTTGTCACCCGAAATGCGTTGGCAGGATGTGTGCCTTGGGCTGGCTCTTCTAGGAGCCTTGGCGAGCGGCGTTGCCTGTCGCGCCAAGGACCCGCCCATCAACGAACCGTTCATCGACAACTTTGAACGGATTGATCTCGGCGCCACCTGGAACAACACCGGCGCCGACTACCGCATCAACGACGGCCGCCTGAACGTCAAGAACGCCTACAACCACCCGGCCTGGTTGCGCCGCAAGCTGCCCGTCAACGCGGTCATTGACGTCGACGTGATGTCGAAGAGCGCCGCCGGCGATCTGAAGGTCGAGCTTTACGGCGACGGTCAATCCGCCGCCGCCGATCGCGGCGCCTATGAATCCTCCGGGTACGTCATGATCTTCGGCGGCTGGCACAACTCGCTGGACGTCATCTGCCGGAACAACGAGCACGACCAGGGACGCAAGGCCGAACGAAAGGATGTGCGCGTCGAACCCGGGCGCGTCTACCACTGGACCATCACGCGCAAGGGCGGCCTTCTGGATTGGAAGCTGGACGGCCAGGCATTTCTAAGCTGGACCGATCCCGAACCATTGAATGGCCCCGGACACGAGTACCTGGCCGTCAATGACTGGGAAGCGGACGTATACTTCGACAACCTGTCTATCCGCCCGCTGACCCCATGAAGTCCGAACCACCGCCGTCGCCCCAAAAAAGCCGCCTGTCATGACGGTCCCGGCTGCCAGTGAACCGTTTCACCTGGGGCAGGCGCTGGCCAGACTGCAGGGGCGAAAGTCGGCGCTGATCTACATGCACGACAACCCGGATCCCGACGCGCTGGCCGCCGGGCTGGGCTTGCAGCACCTCTTGGAGCGGGAGCTGGGCACCATCACCACGCTGGCCCACGGCGGAATCGTCGGGCGGGCCCAGAACCGGGCCATGGTGGAGAACCTGCACATCAAGCTGACGCCCGTAGAAAGCATCGACCCCGACGGCTTCGACGTCATCGCCTTGGTGGACAGCCAGCCCGAGACCGGCAACAACTCGCTGCCTCTGGGCCATCGCATCGACGTGGTCGTGGATCACCACCCGCCGCGGTCCAGCAGCGCGCGCGCTCCCTGGTGCGACATCCGGCCAGCGCTAGGCGCCACGTCGACGATCATCTTCGAATACCTGCGCCAGCGGAACATCCCGATCGACGCCCGGGTGGCCACCGCCGTCTTCTTCGCCCTGCGCACCGAGACCCGGGACCTTGGCCGCGAATCGACCGAGGCCGAGCGCGCGGCATACATCGAGCTGGTGCCGCTGGTCGATCACAGCGTGCTTTACCGCATGACCCACCCGAAAGTGCCGCGGGCGCACTTCGTGGCGCTGGATCGCGCGCTGCGATCGGCGCAGATCTTCCAGGACATCGTCGCCGTCAATCTGGGCACGCTGGGCTATCCCGACCTGGTGGCAGAGATCGCCGATCTCTTGCTGTCGTATGAGTCGGCGCGATTTGTCCTGTGTGTGGGCCAATATGACGGCAGCGCGTATCTGTCTTTGCGCACCGAAGCCAGCGAGGCGCGCGCCGGATCGGTGATGCGCCACATCGTCGGGCGCGACGGCGCCGCCGGCGGCCACGGGACCATGGCCGGGGCGCGCCTGTTCGCCCCCATTCGCGACGAACAGTCACTGCAGACGGCATTTTCAGAGATGGTGAAACGACTGTGCGAAGTGTTGGGCTATGACGGACCGCGGCCAGAAGCCTTGTTGAAAGTCAGTGGCGGACGTTCGATGAAGACAATGTCGGGCCGTCCGCGCTCGCCGGGCTGATTTCCGCGACAGTTGGCGGGAAGAAGCCCTCACTGCCACGTCTCTTTTACGAAGAAACAAGCGTCCGTGTTAGACGTAGGTCAAACCTAAGTCATGCGGACGCGAAGGTGGGAGACAGTGTCATGAAGCGAAGCCTGGGAACGACGATCTTGCTGCTGTCGATCGCCGTGGGCCTCGTGGCGGGGCAGGCATCGGTCGGCGCCGCAAAAGACAATGGCGACAAAGTGGCCGCGCAGCCCAAAGTGGCGAAAGGGAAAAAAACCTCCGCCGCCTCGCCCGCTGTTCCCGCCGGCGTCACCGTGAACGCCTGCGGTTGCTATCGCACCGAGGCCGGCGCCTGTTTCTGCGGCGACAAGAACGGCAAATGTATGTGCCCGGGTGACTGCGAGCCGATGGCCTGCGAGCAAAAGCGGTCCAAAGAGATGCAGCGCGAGATCGCCGCCGAAACCAAGAAAGCCCAGGACGACGAGAAGAAACGCCAGGCCGACGAAGACGCCGCCGAGGCAGCCGCCGTCGCCCGCGCCGCCGCCGCCCGCGCCGATGCCGGCCCGCTCTCCAGCGGCGACTCCGTCAGCGAAGACACCGACGAGACCAGCGAACAGGCCAGCGAAAAAAAGGCCGACGATCCCAAACCGGAAAAGCCCGCCGCTGGCAAATCGCGCAAGCGTTCCCTGGCCAAGCCCTAGGCCAAGCCCGCTGGACAAAAGCCGAAGATCGTATACAAATCCGGGCCGGCCGCGGGTTCTCGCTGCTGGCGGCGGCTCATGACCGAACCGTGACCAACCGATGGCCCGTCGGTGACACCTGTCGCGATATCAAGGGAAAATGGAAATCGCCGCACAATCCCCTGCGCTTCCTGACACCGGCTGGCGGCTGTATTTCCGGCCGGTCACCATCCCCTTCTGGCTGATTCACGCTACCGCGATCGCCGGCATCTTTTACGTGGGCTGGTCGTGGTGGGGTCTAGCCGTGGCCGTGCTGTCGTACTTCTGCCGGATGGTGGTGGTGACCGCCGCCTATCACCGGTACTTCTCCCATCGATCGTTCAAGACCTCGCGGGTGTTCCAGTTCCTGCTGGCGCTGGGCGCGCAGACCGCGGCGCAAAAAGGCGCCCTGTGGTGGGCCGCTCACCATCGCTGGCACCACAAGCATTCGGACACCGCGCTCGACGTTCACTCGGCCAAGCTGACCGGGTTCATGTACTCGCACGTCGGTTGGATCCTGGGCTCCAAATGGAACGCCACCGACGAAAAAGCGGTGGCCGACCTGGCGCGCTTTCCCGAGCTGCGCTTCTTGAATCGATCCAACGTCTGTCTTTTGCCGGCGGTAGCGCTGGCGCTCGGCTGCTATCTGGTCGGCGGCGCGTTCGGCCTGGTGTGGGGATTCTTCGTGTCGACGGTGATGCTGTGGCACGGGTCGTTCTCGATCAATTCGCTGTCGCACATGTTCGGTAACCGGCCGTACGCCACCGAAGATCTTTCGCGCAACAACTGGATGCTGGCGGTGATGACCACCGGCGAGGGCTGGCACAACAACCACCACCACTATCAAAGCTCGGCCAACCAGGGTTTTCATTGGTGGCAAATCGACGTCACCTATTACGTGCTGCGCGTGTGGGCGGCGCTGGGTTTGATCTGGGATCTGCGCCGACCGCCGACCGATCTGGTGGCCGCCACCGCCGACGCCCAAGCACCCGCCGCGGTGCCCGCCAGCGTGGTCGAGACCCTGACCCAACCGCCGCCCGCCATCGGCTAGGCGCGGCCGACCGCGGCGCAAACCGTCGCGTGCCGTCCCCGCGCCTTAAATTTCCTGGCAAACTCAAGCGGTGAGGCTTCGCTCTCCCGCTGCCTACTTTCTGCGTCGCGCGCAGCTGATCTTCATGATCACCGCGCTGGTTCCCACCGTCTTGATGACGCTGGTGGGCGTCCTGCTGGTGGCCACCGGTGGATCCAAATCAGTGGCGATTGTCTCGGGCATCCTGGTGCTGGCCTTCTGCGCGACGTCGCTGGCCGGGTATGTGCTGGGCACCATCTTCGTCACCCGCGGCGCCGGGCTGGCCGCCATGCAGAACGAATTTCTCTCCTCGGTCTCGCACGAGCTGCGCACGCCGCTGACCTCGATTCGTCTGTTCATCGACACCCTGCGCGAAGAACGCATCAGCGATCCGGAAGAGCGCCAGCGCTGCTTGGGCGTCGTGCACCAGGAGATCACCCGCCTGGACGCGCTTGTCGGCAAGCTGATCGCCCTGTCGAAGATCGAATCGCGCCGGGCCGCCTTTGACCGCCGCCCGGTGGCGCTGGGCGAGGTGATCGACGAAGCGTTGGTGGCCTTCAAAGCGATCAGCGTCGGCAGTGGCGTCGACCTGCACGTGAAGGTGGCGCCTGATCTGATGGTGCATGGCGATCGCAGCGCCCTTGGCCAGGCGGTGGCCAACCTGCTGGCGAATTCGTGGAAGTACACCGACGCCGAGACCCGGCGCATCGACGTCACCACCGGCGCCGACAGCCGCCACGTGTGGATCATCGTCGCCGACAACGGCATCGGCATCGCCACCAGCGAGCAGAACATCATCTTCGAAAAATTCGAGCGTGGGTCGGCGGCCATCGATCGCGGAACCGCCGGTAGCGGCCTGGGACTGGCCATCGTGCAAGCGATCGTCAAAGCCCACCGGGGCAAGATCGAGGTCCGCTCGCAGCTTCACAGAGGAGCGCAGTTCCGCATCGTCCTGCCGCGCTGGGAAAGCGAGGCGGCGTGAGCGCGCCCGCCAGCGAACCCGCGCCCGGGCCGATGGTGATGATCGTCGAGGACGACGCAGCCATCGCCGCCGGGCTGGCCCTGAACCTCAAGCTGCAAGGCTATCGCTACGAAGTGGCGGGCGACGGCGAGACGGCGCACGAGCGCATCGTCGCCACCGCGCCGGCGCTGGTGCTGCTGGACATCTCGCTGCCGCGGCAGAGCGGCCTGTGGGTGCTGGAACGCCTGCGCGACGCCGGCGATCACGTGCCGGTGATCGTGCTGTCGGCGCGCCAGGACGAATTCGACAAGGTGGCGGCGTTGAAGCTGGGCGCCGACGACTACGTGACCAAGCCCTTTGCCCTGGCCGAGCTTCTGGCCCGGGTGGCGGCGGTGTTGCGTCGGGCACGCCAGGGAGCGGCGCGGGCGGACAGCGCACCAGCCGGCGACTCAACAGCGACAGCGGCAACGCCCGCCGGAAAGATGACAGCCTTCGGCGAGGTGACGATCGATCTGGACGCCCGATCGGTCACGCGGCGGGGCGAGCCGGTGCGCCTGACCCATCTAGAATTTCAGCTGCTGACGTTCTTTTGCCGCAGCCGCGACAAGGTGTTTTCGCGCGAGGAACTTCTGCGCGCGGTGTGGGGCATGCAAAACGGTTGCACGTTGCGCACCGTCGACAACTTTGTCGGGCAGCTGCGCGCCAAGCTGGAAGCCGACCCCGACCGCCCGCGTTTCTTCGTCACCGTGCGCGGCTCCGGCTACAAATTCACCGCGCCCGAGCGGGCAGACTAGAAAGTCCGATGCTGGTGAACCAATGGATGAGCCGCGACGTGCTGGCCGTCGGGCCCGGCGATCCGCTGGCCGTCGCCGTCGAGCGGATGGTGCGCCATCACGTGCGGCGCCTTCTGGTCCAGGATGATCACGGCCGCCTGCTGGGCGTGCTGGCCCGCAGCGACGTGCTGCGCGCGGCACCGGCGGGCATCGATCCGTTCACGCCGCTGGGTATTCCGGTCGCCAATCTGCAAACGCCGGTCAGCGACGCGATGGCAAAAGCGGTGATCAGCGTGCCGTCGGACCTGGCCATCGAAGACGCCGCCCGCCTGATGAACGATTGCAAGATCGGCGTCCTGCCGGTCCTCTCGGGCGACCGCACGGTCGGCGTGGTGACGCGTTCGGATCTGTTTCGCGCCTTCATCGCGCTGCTGGGCGAAGATCAAAGCGGCCTGCGCCTGTCCTTTGACGTCACCCAGACCGAGGACGCGGTGGCCTTCGCGGTGCAACTGGCGCAGCGCCACGGCATGCGCCTGGCCAGCGTGTCGACCTTCATGCAGGACGGGCGCAAGGCGGCGGTGGTGCGGTTGGTGGGGTACGAGCCGCCCGGCATGCTGGACGAGGTGTGGAAGACCGGGCACCGGGTGCTCAGCGTGATTCGCCGCGCCGGACCGAAGCCGCAGGTGGCGCCGTGACACCGCCGCGCCCATGGTGACGCCATCGAAACGCGCGCGCACTGGGCGGTGATGGGATCGGCGCGCCCTAAACCGTCACGCGGCGGCCAGCACCGGCAGACGCAACCACGCGCGCGGCCGCATCTCGGCTTCGCCGCCCGTCACCGTCTGACTGGCCAGCACCTGCAGCTCCGTCCACAGGCCCGAGAAGACCTCACGTTCCAGGCCCAGCGTCAGAAAGAAGAACGGCGAATGCCCGGTCGGGGTCTGGATGATCGCGTCCACCATGCGCTGTCTGCCATCGGCGCGCAGCGCGCCCTTGGCCTTGTAGGTGTTCGGGTCTACGGGTTCGACGGTCTTGGCCACGAATGACAGCAGATCGGGATTGTTGCGGGTGGCGGCGCGCCCTGCCGTCGCCGTGGCATCAAACAACAGATGCGCGCTGGCGCGACCGTCTTCCCAGTTGCTGACGCCAACCGGGCGCCAGTGATCAAATCGTCCCGACAGCAGCAAGTCGGCGCCGGCCACTTTCAGGTTGATGGGCCGATCAGCAGCGAGGAACGAAACAGCTTCGGACTTCTGGGTGGTTTCTGTTTCAGTCACAACGCTGCGAATAGAAGCACCGACGCCGTATCGTCAAGGCGGCGCGCCGGCTGGTGCCGTTGGATCGCGGCCCAGGCGGCGCAGACTTTCCACCAATGACGGCCGCACCTGCCAGCGCCGCAGTAGGTCGTCGAGCGTCTGCGCAGCCTTCTCATCGAATCGCCGCACGCGCTTGGCCAGGATCAGCTCGTTTTTGAGGGCGTGCTCCCAGCCCACCAGTTCGGTGACGGTAATCTTGTAACCAAGCGCCTCCAGGCACAGGCCGCGAATGACGTTGGTGAGGTGGGAACCGAATTCGCGCCGCTGCAACGGATGCTGGATCAAAGCTTGGTCGCCAAGAGCGCGCGCCGCGGGCGGCGGCAACGGCGCGTCCAACTGGCGCGCCACCTCGGCCTGGCAGCACGGAACCACCGCCAGATGATCGGCGTCCTTGCTGATCCCCAGGACCAGCGCGTCGTCGGTGGCGGTGTCGCAGGCGTGCAGCGCGACCACCACCTGCGCCGCCGGTAGCGCGGCGCCCGCGTCGGCGATGTGGCCCCTGACGAACTGAAACCGTTCGTGGGCATAGCGGGCGGCGCGCGCGGCGCCATCGCTGATGAGCTCAGGCCGCGATTCGATCGACGTCAGCTGGCCGCGGCCGGCCGGGCCAATCACCAGCTCGTACAGCAGAAAACCGAGGTAGCTCTTGCCCGCTCCGCAGTCGACGATGGCCGGCGCCTGATGACGGGCGAAGGCGTCGTCCAGCGCCGGTTTCAGCAAACCGATGAGGTGACGGATCTGCTTCAGCTTGCGGCGGGCGTCGGCATTCAGCTGACCGTCCCGGGTCAGAAGGTGCAGGTCCTTCAGCAGATCGATCGACAATCCTTCGGGGACAGCGGGATCGCGCAACGGATCGACGGCGGCAGAACGGCGGCTCACCGGTGCAGTCTACCTGGCCAACGCCGCTCGCGACGGCGGCGAACGCCGTCAGACCCTTGGCGCTTGCCGCAATTTTGACGCCGCGACATCACGGACGGCCGCAAAGGTGCCAGGCTTTGCTGGCCGGCCAGGCTGGCACCCCCCTTGCTGCGATCCGTCGAGCTCGAATGAACCTTCGATTTCCGTCCCCGCGCCACATTTTTTGGGTCCGCCCCGACGCCGTCAGCGACAACGTGCTGGCGACAGCGATGCTGCCCCACATCCGCGCCGCCTTCGCCGGCGCGCGGATCAGCGTCTTCTGCCAGGACGTCGCCGCCGAGCTTTACCAGACCTGTCCGTTCGTCGACGAGATCGTCACCTTCAACCTGGTCAAGTTCGAACGAGAGGCGGCTTATCGGGAGGCGATGATCCGCGGCCTGCAAGCGCGCGGCGCTGACCTGTGTTTGAACTCGGTGTATTCGCGGACCGCGCTGACCGACTTCGTCAGCTACGCCACGCAGGCGGCGCGGCGGGTGGCGTTCGAAGGTGGCCTGGAAAACATGCCGCCCGAGATGCGCGACAAGAACAACCGCCTTTACACCGATCTGGTGGCCAATGGTCCGGCGCATCTGCCCGAGCTGGCGCGCCACGACCTGTTCCTCCGCGGCATCGGCATCGAGGCAGCGCCGCTGACCGCCCCGCTGATCTGGCTGACCGACGAGGACGAACGGTTCGCCGAGGCGTTCTTCCGCGACAACGCCCTGGACCCGCAGCGCACCGTCGCCTTGTTCGCCGGCGCCGCCAGCGGCGGGCAACGATACGAACACTTCGGCGCGGCCTTGCGCGGGCTGTGCCGCGAGCAACACCTGGGAGTGGTGGCGCTGGGCGCGGCCCAGGACATCACGGCGAACCAGGCCAACCTGGACGCCGCCGACGCAGAGATCGCCCACAATCTTTCCGGGCAAACCACCTTGCGCCAGAGCGCCGCCATCCTGCGCCGCTGTCGCGTCGCCGTCGGTGGCGAGACCGGCCTGGGCCACCTTGCCTGCGCGGCGGGCACCCCGAACGTGATCGTGCTGGGCGGCGGTTACCACGGACGCTTCCTGCCGTATGCGCCGCAGACCTCGGTGGTCAGCGTGCCGCTGGACTGTTACGGCTGCGGCTGGAACTGCCGCTACGCCACTGTCCACTGCGTGCAGGACATCAAACCGGCGGTGGTGACGGCGGCGATCCGCGCGACGCTGTCCCGGTCATCGCCGCGTCCGCGGGTCTTCGTACCGAAGAAAGAACACTGGCCACGCCGCGCGGGTTTGCCGCAATGGCAAGCGCCGGCGGAATCTTTCGCGGGCAGCAACGCCGAGCTCATCGAGATCGACGACGCCTTCCCCGTAGTTGCGACTGCAGGCGAAGCCGCGCCGACCATCGCCGCGCCGCTGGTTACTCCCCCGCCCGCGCCCGCTGCGTCTGCGGAGGCCACCTATCAGCGCGCGGTGGCGCTGGCGAAAAGCGGGCAGCTGGACGCGGCGGCCAGGCTGCTGCAAACGCTGACCGACGGCGAACGCCTGTGCGCGCTGGTCCGCAACGATCTGGGAGCCATTGCCCACCGACTTGGTCGCCCGCTGGACGCGCTGGCCGAATTCGAGCGGGCGGTGCTGCTGGATCCGGCGAACGTCGACGCCCACAAGAACCTGGCCGATATCTACGTGCAACTGGGCCGTCGCGACCAGGCGATCGCTACCCTGGAACGCGCCGCCACGCTGGCGCCCGGCGACGCCGAGATCGCCGCCGACCTGCAGCGGCTTTCTTCGCCCGGAGATCTGGCGGCGGCACACTGAGCGGCGGCCCGGGCCGCGTCCCGGTCAGCGCGGCGCCGACGCTTGAAGGACACTGGCGCGCGCCACCCTGGCCGCGTTGACGTCGTTGTCGTCGTCCTCGCGCTCATCGTCGTCGACAGTCGGGGTGTCCAGCGACACGGGCTTGCTCACCGCTTGCGCGGCCGCGGACTCGACCTGCTTGAAAAGCTGCGCCGGGCCCTTCTGGCTTTGCAGGTCGATGGGCGGGTCGGTGTGGCACTCATCGAACCAGCGGGCCGCGGGGTTCTTCCACAGGCAGGCCAGCTTCTCGCGCTTGGCTGCGATCCCCGGACTGCGCGACCATTGCGCCGTGATGCGGGTTTTTTCGCGCTCGGTGAGGTGCCAGGACAGCGGCGACTTGATGTCCAGCTCGAACTCGACGGTCTCAAGCGGGACCTCCTGCTGCCCAAGCAGTGCCTTGAGGCCGATCAACTGGGCGTCGTTGTGGTTGCGCTGGCTGGTGGTGCTGACGTTCACCAGCGTCACCAGCGGCCCCAACGTGGCGTAGAACCACCCGCGCCCACGCGCCGGTTCTTGCCGCCTGTCCTCCGACGCGCGGATCTGCACCAGCAGGACCTTGTCGACCAGATCGGCCAGGTTGTGGGCGGCGTGCACGCTGGTCAGCCATTCGATGGCGGTGACGACGCCGAAGTTGTCATAGTAACCGCCGTCGGCCAGGTGATAGCCCGTGTTGCCGTCGGGCGCGCGCGATAGCGGCGTGACCCAGGGGAATGTCGCCGACAGCCGCGCCGCCGTCACCACCGGGATGTCACGGCCGGCGCCATACAAATCCAGCATGCTTTGCCCGCGCCACGAAGCGCCGCCCTGCGCGCAGGCGTGGGTCGGGCAGTCGATCGGGCCCAGCAGCAAACGTTCGCCGGTCTCGGCGATGGTGACGTTGAAGATCTGGGTCGGACGCCAGCCCGCGCTGACGCCTTCGCGCCAGTGTTCAAGCGTCAGATCGGGGCGCGACAACCGCCGGCGCCAGGAATTTTCCAGGGCGGCGCCGCGATCGGGAAAATCCGGGCGCACCAGGAACGGCACCAGTACCCGGAACAGATCGCTGTACGCCATGGCGAACGCGGTGTCGTGAAGGCTGGAGGCGCCAGCGTCTTCAACGATGCGGGCGCGCGTGTCGTCATCGAACGCCGGCGGCTTGTCCGCGCCGTACCCGTCGACGAAATACGCCGCGCCCAGGCCGCCGCCCGACGCCGAGCTGACCAGGGTGATGGCGCGCGCGAAGTCGGGACCGAGACCCTCGCGCGGGGAAGCCAGGGCGGTCAGGACGCGCGCCGTCCACAGCGATGCGGTGATGCCGCCGCCGCTGGCCGCCACCACCACCATCGTCGGCTTGCGCCCGCCCGGCCGCGCGTTGCGGGCCGCCCAGGCTTCGGCGGCCTTGGCGGGCGTCAGCGGACAATCCGGCGCGGCCACCGCGGACGACGACGGCGCCGCCCGAGCGAGGCGCGACAACGTGAAGTAGTGATCCTTGGCCCCGAAGGTGTACGAAAAAGTCCAGGCCAGGATCAGCATCAACACCGGCGGCACCCGAAATTTGTCGAAATAGAACGACAGAGACGGCAGCAGCCACCCGAACACCATCACCAGCACCAGCAGATACGCCAGCGCCGGGATGGCGTCGGCCAGCAAGCGATCGCGCGAGGCGAACGATTCTCCAACGGCGAAGTAACCGACCACGTAAAGCGCCAGGCTGAGCGCGAAGAAGAACAGCGCCCGGGCATGCCAGCGTTTTTCATCGTTGCCGCCCGACTGATAGCCGTCCTCGAAGGTGGTGGCCAGCCAGCGCAAGACGCCGCTGCGCAGGCGCGGACGCCGGGAGGATCCCGCGCGGCGCGTGCGCGGGCGACCATCGACCGGCCCCAGCCACCCTTGGACGATCCGGCGGCTCCACGCAAACGCGGCCTTCAGCCGTTGCGCCACTTCCCGGCTGCCCAGCCACGAGAGCACCACCGCGACGGCCACGCCCAGAACCACGCCGCAGCCGCCCCAGAACGCGCCTTCGGTGCAGCGGGTGACCAGCACCACCGCTAGGGGCAGCATCACCGCGGCGGTCACCCCGAAATGAAATTGGGCCAGCCGCTGGGCGAAAGCGTGCTGGCGATCCAGGTGGGCGTGGCCGTGCCCGCTACCCGACGGCGGGCGGAAGAACGGCAGCCGGGTGCGGGCGTGGCCCAGGGCGAAGATCAGATTGAAGGTGTAGACCACCGTCGACGCCGCGAACAATCCCAGACCCATCACCACGGCGATGCCGCGCGCGTCGAGGAAGAACAGATTCCCCACCATCTCGCGGCCGGCGGTCACCGCCAGCACCGGGCCCGTCATCAAGGCCGCTGCCAGCAGCACGGGATAGCGCAGGAAAAACAGGTACTGCACCAGGAAGGTGCCGCGGGTCTGGAACCAGGCGATCAGCAGAGCCAGCAACAGCACGATTCCCAGCAGAATGGCCATATGAACGTGACTCCTTGTTCGCGACGTCCCCCCGGGTGTCTCAACGCCAGGGTCGTCGCCATATTCCCACGCACGCTGTGAGGGCGCGCTACCATCACGGCGTGGATGCCAAGGAATTGATCGCCTTCATTCGCCGACACCGTTGGGCCGTGCAAGCGTCGACGTCCCTGTCGGGCGCCGCGCAGGCGGCGGTGATCGGGGTGGCCGTCAATGACAGCGCCGAGCTGTGCTTCGACACCAACATTCCCACCCGCAAATGCCAGAACCTGCGTCGCGACCCGCGCATCGCCGTGGTGATCGGCTGGGACGACCAGCAGACGGTCCAGTACGAAGGCATCGCCGACGAACCGGTGGGCTCAGAACTGGTCGCGGTGAAGGCCGCCTATTTTGCCCATTTTCCCGACGGCCGGACGCGCGAGAGCTGGCCGGACATCACGTATTTCCGCGTGAAGCCGGCCTGGATCCGCTACAGCGACTTTCGCG
>DASXQB010000345.1:0-4838 GCA_036493295.1 Polyangia bacterium
TAGACGTCGGCACCAAGCAGGAGCTGTATCAACTGTTGCGCCAGCTGGCCGACGCCGGCACCTCGATCCTGTTTTACAGCACGGACTACGACGAATTGATCGGCTGCTGCGATCGCGTGCTGATCCTGTATCAAGGGCAGATCGCCCGCGAGCTGGTGGGCGACGAGATCACCGAGACCAACATCGTGGCCAGCGCCCTCAACATCAACACAGCGGGCCACGCCAAGGCCGTCGCCACGCAAGGACAAGGACCGACGCCGTCGTGAAAGACTGGAAGCTGCAGTTGGATCAAAGCCGTGGCCTGCTGCTGGCGATCGGCCTTTTTGGGGTGTTTTACGGCCTGTATTCATCGCAGCACCCGCGCGGGTTCACCGCGCCCCTGTTCGGCCAGAACGCCAACGAATCGTTCGTGCTGGCCACGGCGGCGATGGCGCAGACGGTCCCCATCATCACCGGCGGTCTGGATCTGTCGGTGGGAGCGGTGGTGACGCTGGTGGATTGTCTGGCCTCGCACCTTTTGCACGGCAGCGGCGGGCAAATGCTGCTGGGGATTTTTCTCTGTCTGCTGGCCGGCAGCGCGTGCGGGTTGGCGAACGGCTGTCTGGTGGTCTACGGCCGCTTGCAGCCAATCATCGCCACGCTGGCCTCGGGGACGATCTTCCTGGGCCTGGCGCTGTTCCTGCGGCCCACGCCGGGCGGCAACGTCGACGGTGATCTGGCCTTCGCCATGACCTTCGACGTCAACGAGACGCTGGGTTACTTCCACCTGTCGCCGAAGGGCGCGCTGGGCTTCGTCGGCAAGATCCCGACGCCACTGCTGTTGCTGACCGCGCTGGCGTTGCTCTGGGCGTACTACAAACGCACCCGCCTGGGCCTGGGCACGTACGCCATCGGCGCCTCGCCCGAGGCAGCCTATATGTCCGGGGTGCGCATCAAGCGCGTCAAGATCGGCGCGTACGCCATGGCCGGTTTCTTCGCGGCGGCGGGCGGACTTTATCTGGCCATGCAGACCGGAGCCGGCAACGCGGACATCGAACAGGCGGGCGCCTACACGCTCAATTCGATCGCCGGCGTGGTGATCGGCGGGACGTCGCTGTACGGCGGAATGGGCGGCGCGGTGGGTTCCATCTTCGGGGCCCTGGTGCTGCGTGCGGTGGCCTTTAACTTTCGCGTCTTCGACGAGAAATCGGCGCTGGGTTTTCTGGCCAACCCGCTGTATCAGCCGCTGTTTGAAGGCCTCATCTTGCTGACTGCGGTCTGCGCCGGCGCCTTCTGGGTGCTGCGTTTGAAGAACCGCCTGCACGTGTTTCGATGACCGTCGTGAACGCCGCCCTGAAAAGGCGCCTGGCCGCCACGGAGCGATCGACCTGGTACACCCTGGCGTCGATCGGGTTGATCCTGGTGGTCGGGTCGATCTTCACGCTGGTCACGCAAGGATCGCTGAGCTTCTTGAATCCGCTGTACATCCTGCAGCAGATGCAGATCGCTTCGTTCCTGGGCATCGCCGCCACCGGCGCGATGGTGGTGATCCTGCTGGGGCACATCGATCTGTCGCTGCCCTGGGTGGTGGCCACCAGCGCCATGCTGTCGGCGGCGCTGGGCGGCTGGTCGGCGCTGCCGGTGGGGATCTTGATCGGCGCGCTGGCCGGTTTGGTGAACGGTCTGGGCGTGGCGTTCCTGCGCGTGCCGTCGATGATTTTCACGCTGGGGATGAACACCGTGCTGCAAGGCTTGATGGTGGTGTTCACCGGTGGCTTTGCCCCGCGCAGCGAAGCGCCGCACTGGATGGAGGTGCTGGCCATCGGCAAGACGCTGGCCATCCCGAACTCGGTGTTCGTGTGGATCGCCGTCGGTTTGGCGGCGGTGTTTCTGTTGACCAAGACGGCGCTGGGCCGGTTCATCTACGCGGTCGGCAACCAGGAGCAGGCGGTTTTTCTTTCGGGCGTGCGCACGCCGTGGGTGCTGGTGGCGGGCTTCGTGGTGTCGGGGATCTGCTCGGCCATCACCGGCATGTTGCTGGCTGGTTTTTCGCACAAGGCCTATCAGGCGATGGGCGACGGCTACCTGATGTCGGCGGTGGCGGCGGTGGTGATCGGCGGGACGAACATCATGGGCGGGCGCGGAACGTATCTGGGCACGGTGCTGGGCACGATCTTGATCGTCCTTTTGCAAAGCGTGCTGTCGGTGATGCAGATGCCCGACGCTGGCCGACAGATCATCTACGGCGGGATCATTATCGCCATGTTGCTGGTGTACGGCCGTCAGGCTCAGCACGGTTAGGAGGCGCCATGAACCGAACCAACCTGAAGCACGAGATCGCCCCCACGCCGGTGGAGATCACCTGCGTGGTGAAGGCCATGGCCTTGATCGGCGAGGGCCCGATGTGGTCGGCCGCCGAGCAGCGGCTTTACTGGGTCGACATAGTCGGGCAGCAGCTTTACGTGTTCAACCCGGCCGACGGATCGAACCAGGCCTTTGCGATGCCCGAGTTGATCACCTCGGTGTCGCCGCGCCGAAACGGCGGCGTCATCCTCACCTTGCGCAACAGCTTCGCGTTTTTTGATCTCGCGACCGGCGCCTTGACCAAGCTCTGCGATCCAGAGCCCGAGCTGCCGGGCAACCGGTTCAACGACGGCAAGTGCGATCGCCAGGGCCGGCTGTGGGCCGGCACCATGGGCGATGTCGACTGGGATTCGCCGATCGGCAACCTGTATCGCTTCGGCGCCGACCGCAGGCCGGCGCGCATGGAGCAAGGGATCTGCTGCTCGAACGGTCTTGGCTGGAGCCCGGACAGCAAGACCATGTATTTCACCGAGAGCTTCCGGCACCGGATTTTCGCCTACGACTTTGACGCCGCGTCGGGGGACATTTCCAACCGCCGCATCTTCATCACCCTGGATCCGCACGAAAGCGCCTTCCCCGACGGCATGACCGTCGACGCCGAGGGCTTCGTGTGGTGCGCGCAGCCGATGCTGGGGCGAATTGTCCGTTACGATCCGAAGGGCGCCATCCGCCGCATCATCGAGCTGCCGGTGTCGCGCGGGACCGGCGTGATGTTCGGTGGTCCCAACCTGGACGTGCTGTACGTGACCACCATGCGCGCCACTTTGACCGACGAGCAGCTGGCGCAAGAACCGCTGGCCGGCAGCTTGCTGTCGCTGCGTCCCGGCGTCCAGGGCGTCGCCGAGACGCCGTTCGCCGGTTAGCTGCGAATCGCCGGCGTCGTCGTCTTCGCGATCAATCGCCACCGGGTCGTGCCGGCGCGCGCTTGGCTGCACACTAGCCGAGCAGCTTCAAGAGCAACTGTGGTAGTTGGTTGGCCTGCGCCAGCACAGCGACGCCGACCTGCATCTGGATCTGCAGCCGGGTGAGGTTCGATATCTCGGCCGCGACGTCGACGTCTCGAATCCGGCCTTGGGCGCTGGTCAAGCTAAGCGACGCCTGCGTGGCGGTATTGATGACGCTGGCCATTCGGTTGGCTTGCGCGCCCAGCGTGGCCCGCTGTGACGAGACCGACGCCAGCGCGCCGTCGATGGTTGCCAGGGCGCCTTGCGCGCCGGTCAGCGTCGACATTGAAAGGCCGACCAGCGACAGCGACGAGGCGGTCGCGCTGGTCATGGTGATGACGATCTGGTCGTTGCTAGCCACGTCGCGGATGCCGACCTGAAAGGTGAGGGCGGTGGTGGCGTTGATCAGCGAGACGCCGTTGTATTCGGTGGAGTTGGCTATGCGATCGACCTCGCTGACCAGCGCGTTCACCTCATTTTGGATGTAGCCGCGTTCGGTGTTGACGATTCCTGACGACGCCGATTGCGAGGCCAGCTCGCGCAGGCGGGCCAAGATGGACTGCGTTTCATTCAGGGACGAATCGGCGGTGTCGGTGATGTTCTGGGCGTCGTTGGCGTTGCGAACCACCTGGTTGTAGCTTCTGATCTGGGCACCAAGACTCACCGAGATGGCCAGTCCAGCAGCATCATCCTGGGCCTGGTTGATTCGGAAGCCCGAGGACAGCCGGGCCAGGGACTGGTTGAGCTCCGCCGCGGTCTTCGTCAGGTTTCCCTGGGCGATCAGCGAGCTAATGTTGGTTCGAATCGACATCGCCATGGAGAAAACCCCGTCCGGGCGTCTGTCTCAGGAGACCTACTGCGCCTTGTCGTGGGTTTCGGCACATTCTCCAGGGATGATAAGGGCCACGCTATCCGCTCAATTCGCGAAATGATCGTTCTTTGCGCCGAGAATCCACTCCGTAGAAATGCACCTGCGGAGGGACGTCATGTCGCAGTTCGAAGGCAAAAACAGAAGGTTTTTTCGCAAGGCGGCCGTTTGTTTTTCGACGTTGCTGGTGGTGTGCCTGGCGGCCGGCGCCGCGCAGGCGCAGCAGATTGTGGCGTTCGACGTCACCTACACGGCGTCGACCACGACCACGAAAGACGCGCATTTTGACGTCAAACCGCGCGCTGATCAACCGGCCGACTGGGCCAGCCCGATCAATTATTCGACCGGCACGGTCTATATCCATCAAGAGGTGACGAGCAAGCCCAGCGTTCAGGACACCATGGTCGACATCTGCTTCGACGGCGACCTGGAAGGTTACGGCTGCATCGGCACCGATTTTTACACCACCACCGGCGTGCACGAGACGGTCGAGAAGATGAGCACCATGTGGCAGTACAACAAAGTGGCGTGGAACAAGAAGCGCACGCTGTTTCAGCTGATCGTCAAGGATCGCGGCAACCACAACGGCGGCCTTCCAGTGACCGACTTCATGCCCACCACGATGCGCATCGTGCTGACGGTGGTTCCCACCGGCGGGACCTACGTGCCGCCGACGTCGACCG
>DASXQB010000346.1:0-3851 GCA_036493295.1 Polyangia bacterium
GCCGCCGCGACCACCGGAGCCGGCCCGGGATCAATGCCCGCCTTCTTCAGCGCGGCCAGGTAATGATCCCGCTCGGCGATGGCGGCCAGCAGGCGCTGGCGCATCGTATCGTTGTTCTGCTTGAGCCGAGAGATCTCGGACAGGTCGCGCTGTCGGGTGGAGTCGACCTTGGACGCCCGAGCGAAGGCCTTGATGAACTCGGCCTGAGTCATCTCCACCATCGGCGTGGCGCGATAGCGGCCGACATCGCCTTTGTCCAGATATCCTTCCGCGGCAAGACCCAGCAGCGCCTTGGACACCCCAGGTTCGCCAGCGCCGATGGCCAGCGCCACGTCGACGGGCGTGAAGGCGTCGTTGGTTCCCGCCAACCGTTTGAGTTCATCGAACAGCTCTTGCCGATCGACTTTAGCCCCTCCTTCCGAACCACTGCCGAAGGAGCTTTTGCCACCCGAGTGGCTTCGCTTCAGGCTCATCGAGGCATCTCCTTGTCCGTGTGACGGCCTGCCTTATACCACCAATCGGCCGCGGGCAGGCGCATCGATGCGGCAGGGCCGCAGCGCCTAGCGACGCTTGCGCCGTTTGCCGCCGCCGCGGGCCGGCGAGGACGACGCGGTGGCGGCCGCGTCACCAGCGGCCAGCGCCGGCTGCTGCCACAGGCGCAGCGACTGCGGATCGCGCCGGTAGCGGCGCACCAGGTACACCAGCAAGGCCAACCCCAGCGCGACCGAGATCATCCCGATGAACTGCGACGTCGACAACGGCCCGACGTTGCCGCGCTGGTCGTCGTCGCGGACGATCTCGATCAGCGGACGCATAATGCCGTAGCCCAGCACCCAGCCCAGAAAGACCTGGCCAGAGAACTTGCGGTACCGGCGCAGCAGCATCAGCAAGCCGAACAAGGCTAGCCCCACCAGCGATTCGTAGATCTGCGTGGGGTGCACCGGATACGACCACAGGGCATCGTGCGGAAGTCCGAAGTCTTGCACGTGGTGTTTCCAGGCCGGACTGTCCTTGGGAAAACGGATCGCCCACGGCAGATCGTCGCTGCGCGCGCCGAAGTCACATCCGAACAGCAAACAGCCGATGCGGGTGATGGCGGTGCCCAGGACCACCTGCGGCGCCGCCACGTCGGCCCATTTGAGAAGCGGGATCTTTCGCTTGTAACAGCCGTACCAGCTGGCCAGAAAGCCGCCGATCATCCCGCCGTAGGCCACCAGGCCGCCCCGGTTGACCATGAAAATCTCGAAGAAATTGTTGAAGTCGCTGAGGTTGGTGAGGACGTAGAGCAGCCGCGCCCCGACGATCGCCCACACCGCCGTCCACATATAAATAGCCGCGGCGTCTTCCTGGCGAATGCCGTCTTGCTTGGCGAAGCGCATGGCCAAGAACCAGCCGGCGATCAGCGACGTGCCCAGCATGACGCCGTACGAATAGATCGGCACCGGCGTCCAGGGATGGGCAAAGCCGGCCCCCGACGGAAACCACGAGCCCGACTTGAAGCCGATCAGCAACTCGGCGCCCGCCAGCATGTAAAGCGGCGTCGAGCTGCGCGGCCGCTTGGATTCGCGGCGGCGCTGGATCGTGTCGTAGACGAACGTGCCCACCGCCAGCACCAACGCCACCACCAACAAAAACTTGGACGGAATGTTGATCAGGATCGGCCGCATGTTTCGGGAAAGCTAACAGATTGTCGGGCCGCTCGCTTGTGCTCGCTTCGTGGGAAGGCTAGCCCTCCCACGGACATGCTCTCGCAAGGTTAGCCGCGACACAGCCCGCGCTCCTGTAGGGAGTGGATCCGAAATGGGTTCGAGGCGACGCGATCGGGACATAAGGATCGCGATCAAAGCGTTGTTGACGACGCGGGCGCTGGGGACGCGCGTGTTTCGGGCCAGCATGGATGTTGCAAAAGCCGAAGGCCAAACATGGTTGGCGAAAGGAACGTCATGAACGCAAGTCGACGGGGAATCGGGTGCGCATTGGTCCTTTGGTTCGGGTTGACCGCGGCTTGCGGCACCAACCGCGCCGTCCCACCGACCGGAAGCGGTGGCAATCAAGGCGGCGGCAGTGGCGGTGGCGGCGGCAGCGGAACTGGGAGCGGCGGCAGCGAGAAAGCCGACAGCGAGGTGCCAGCCGACGGAAACGCCACCGACGACACCAATCCAGACATTCGCGACGGGCAGCTCGACTGTGGCGCCATAGTTGAGCTCCCGCCGGTTGTCACGGTCGTTCATGCGTTGCTCAAGACACCCATCTGCGATCCGACCTTCACGTTGGTGGAATGGCCTGACGCAGGCGCAATGCCCGCGAACAACGGAAACCCGTACGAATGCAGCGCGACCGGCTGCCCGGGTGTCTCGCCGGACGCGGGCAGCGTATCGTGCGCGTTCGCCTTTCCCGGGCTGGCCGACGGCACCGTGAAGACGTACAAGCTCGCGGTCTCCAAGACTGGCTTCGACACCACCACCATCACCGTGTCCAGTGGCGTCGACGGATGCGTGCCCGCCGTACCCGCCTCCAACACCACGGTCAACCTGTTTCCTGTCATCTTCGACGCCGGGACCAGCGCCGACTGAACGACAGGAAACAAAAACGCCGGAGGGTCATGCCGCTCCGGCGTTTTCAGTGTCGCTATTCCAGTCAGGAGCGCGGGCTCTGCCCGCGCGGCCAACCTTGCGGAGTGCGGGAGGGCCCGTGGGAGGGCCCAGCCCTCCCACGTAGCGAGCGCAGCGAGCGCCTTACGTATTCTTCGGCGCGTCGGTGTATTCGGCGTCGATGACGTCGTCTTTTCCGCCGGCGCCGGGCGCGCCCTCCGACGGAGCGCTGCCGCCCGGCGCGGCCCCGTCCCCGCCGCTGGCGTTCGAGGCGGCGCGGTACAGCACCTCGGCCATCTTGTGCGACGCCTTCTGCAGCTTCTCGAAGGCGGCCTTCAGCGCGTCGGGATCCTTCGGATCGCGGTTGGCCTCCAGCGTGGCCTTGGAATCCTTCAGCGCCTCTTCCAGCTCGGCTTTGTCGGTGTCGGGGATCTTGTCGCGGTTTTCATCCAGGTGCTTTTGCACGGTGAAGCTCAGCGATTCGAGCTGATTGCGCGCCTCGATGGCCTCACGCCGCTTCTTATCTTCGACCTCATGTTCCTGGGCGTCCTTCACCATGCGCTGGATGTCCGCCTCGGAGATGCCCGAAGAGGCCGTGATGGTGATGTGCTGCTGCTTGCTGGTGGCCTTGTCCTTGGCCGACACGTTGACGATGCCGTTGGCGTCGATGTCGAACGTGACCTCGATCTGCGGCATTCCCCGCGGCGCCGACGGCAGACCGTCCAGGCCGAACTTGCCCAGCAACCGGTTGTCCGTGGCCATCGGGCGCTCGCCCTGGAACACCTTCACCTCGACCGAGCTTTGATTGTCCGCCGCGGTGGAAAACACCTCGGACTTCTTGGTCGGGATGGTGGTGTTGCGCGGGATCAGCGTGGTCATCACGCCGCCCAGAGTCTCGATGCCCAGCGACAGGGGGGTCACGTCCAGTAGCAACATGTCCTTTACGTCGCCCGACAGCACGCCCGCCTGCACTGCCGCACCCAGCGCGACGACCTCGTCCGGGTTGACGCCCTTGTGCGGCTCCCTGCCGAAGAATTCCTTCACCAGCTTTTGCACCATCGGGATGCGGGTCGAACCGCCGACCAGCACCACCTCGGCGATGTCGGATGCCTTCTTGTTGGCGTCGGCCAGCGCTTTCTTCGATGGTTCGATGGTGCGGTTGACGAGATCGCCCATCAACTGCTCCAATTTGGCGCGCGACAGCTTGACCTGCATGTGCTTCGGTCCGCTGGCGTCCGCGGTCAAAAACGGCAGGTTGAT
>DASXQB010000347.1:0-20809 GCA_036493295.1 Polyangia bacterium
CCACCGACGGAGGCGTCCTCGATCCACTCCACAACGCCCGGGCGCCCAAAGCGCCAGCGACGACGATCGCGGCGCCAATCGCCAGCCCTGCCAGGGCTCGGGTTCGGCCGGAGACCTGGGAAGCGCGGGGGGCCGCTTCGCCGGCGCCGGTGCGAAAGGTGGTGATCTCCTCGCGGTGACGGCCCGGCGCCTGGATCGTTTCGGCCTCGCTTGCGGCGGGCGGGCCAAAGCCGGCCCCCGGCGGCGTCACCCGCGCAGGGCCAAGAAAAGGCGCCGAGCGCCGGTCACCGATCCCGGTGGCGAACAAGGCGGCAGCGAAGGCGTCCATGTTTTCGAATCGATCAGCCGGCCGTTTCTCCAGCGCCTTCATGATGGCGGCCTCGATCGCCTCTGGGATCTCCGGATTGCGGACGCGCGGCGCTTCCGGGACCACGGAGATGTGCTTGATCAGCAATTCGCCCGCGCCCTGACTTTGGAAAGGCGGACGGCCGCACAGCATCTCGTACAAGATCACGCCCAGCGCGTAGACGTCGGTGCGCACGTCGATCTCGTTCGCCAATCCGCGACACTGTTCGGGCGACATGTAATACGGTGTGCCGAGCAGGACGCCATTCGACGTCTCGCTGTTCGAACCCGACACGTCGGCCCGCAGCTTGGCGATGCCAAAGTCCAGGACCTTGATGCGCTCGGCGCCGGGGATGGTTCCATCGCGCACCACGAACAGATTGTCGGGCTTGAGATCGCGGTGAATGATCCCGGCGGCGTGCGCGGCGGCCAGCGCCGAGGCGGTCTGCGTGGCGAAGTCCACCGCCTTGGCCAGCGACAGACGTCCCAGGCGCCCGAGCCGCGTGGCCAGGCTTTCCCCGTCGAGATACTCCATCATCAGATAGGGAACGCCGTCGGCCAGCGTGCCGACATCGATGATGTCGATGATGTTCGGGTGATGAACGGCGTTGGCCGCGCGCGCTTCGTTCATGAAGCGGCTGACCACCGCTGGGTCTTCGGTCAACGATCGCCGCAGGACCTTGACCGCCGCCTTCCGCCGCATGAAGGGGTGTTCGGCCAGGTAGACAGTGCCCATACCCCCCTCGCCCAGGCGGGCTTTTATTTCATAATTATTGAGCTGGTAGCCAATCACCTGGTTTGTGGAAACCCTCTGGATGAACGCCACGTCCGGCAAATGTTCCCCGGGGGGCGCCGCCAACAAATCGACCACCATTGGCAATGGTCGTTAGGAAATCTTCCGCTGCGGACGATCGCCGCCGGTGACGGGCGCCGATGGCGCGGACCGCGGGGGGGCACGCGGGCTGCAAGGTTCACCACCTGTGACCACCGCCTTTCGCCTGCACCACGTCGACCGAGCCTTGCTCCTGGCGTTTGCGGCGGTGGTTCTGTCCTTCGTGAGCGCCACGTTTTACAGCGAGCATCGGACCGCGGCGATCGAGGAGGCGGCGCTGAGCATTCAGGGCAACGAAGCGCCCCGCATCAGGCGGCTGGCCAACGCCCGGGCCGAGCTGCGGCGCCTGCAGTTGCTGATCCACCGCGCGCTGGACCACGGCGTTCCGTTTCAGCGCCAGCTAGAGATCGAAGCCGGGCGGGCGCTGCTGGACGAGGAGCTGGCCCAGTACAAACAGCTGCCCATGTCTCCCGACGAGGCGACACGCTGGCAAGGCGCTCAGCTGGCCATCGGTCAGCTGAACGACGACGTGAACAACATCGTGGCTGCGCTGGAGGCGGGCGATCTATCCCGGGCCCTGGCCCGGCAGGATCGCCTGGACGGTTCCAGCGAGACACTGGCGCGGATTCTTTCCAGCGGGATCGCGGTGAACACCGCGGAGGCAGCCCAACTGGCCGAGCGGATCGGCGAAAATCGGCGTCGCGGCGTCGCCTGGGCGGTGGGTCTGGACGGCGTCGGCGTGGTGCTGGCGTCGCTGGCGGCGGCGCTGGCGTTGACGGTGTCGCGCGCTCACCGACGGGCGGTGCAGGCCCATCGCGAGCTGGCCGAACGCAAGGCCGAAGAGCTGGATGCGTTTGCCATGCGACTGGCGCACGACATCCGGACGCCGCTGACCACGGCGCATCTGGCCTTGGACGCTTTCAATCGCCACGGCTTCGCCGTGGACGAACGCGCCCGGCGCCTGCTCGGGCGCGGCGAGCGCGCGCTGGATCAAACCGTCAAGATCGTCGAGGCGCTGCTGGAATTCGCCCGTGCCGGCGCGCGCGCGCAGCTTGGGGCCAGCGCCTCGGTGGCCGACGTCAGCGACGACGTCGCCGAAGTGACGAACGCCAGGGCCGAACAGATAGGCGCCACCGTGACGGTTCGGGCCGGCAGCCGGCCGACCGTTGCGTGCTTGGAGGGCGCGCTGGCCAGCGCGATCGGAAACCTGGTCGGCAACGCACTCACCTACGTCGAAGGCGCCGCCACCCGCGAGGTGGTCATCGAGATCGTCGAGCAGCGAGGCGAGGTCATCACCGCCGTCTCCGACACCGGCCCCGGCCTTTCGCCGGGGACCGACGAGAGGTCATTGTTCGAACCCTACGTGCGGGGCAAAGATGCCCGCGGCCGGGGCCTGGGCCTAGGGCTCGCGACGGTAAAGAGAATCGTCGACGCGCACGGCGGTCGGGTGGGCGTGCGGTCGTCGGCGCACGGCTGCTGTTTTTGGTTCACGCTGCCCGTGGTCACGCCGAAAGACGTTGTCAGCAAAATCGACGCTGCGGCGAAGGCCGAGCATCAAGTTTTTTGATTCTTCCAGGTAAAATGTACGCTGGATGGCAGACAGCCGAGAAACACCGGTAACGACCGGACACTTGTTCGCTGACAAATATCGGGTCGACGGCCTGCTGGGCAACGGCGGGATGGGCATCGTTTTCGCCGCCACCCACCTTCAGCTTGAGACCAAGGTGGCCATCAAGCTGCTGCGCGCCGAGCTGACCAAGTCCAGCCAGACAGCGTCAGCTCGGTTGCTGCGCGAGGCCCGAGCCACCGCCAAGATCAAGAGCGACTACGTGGCGCGGGTCCTGGATATCGGGGTCGTCGAGTGGGGCGGCCTGTTCATCGTCATGGAGTACCTCGACGGGATGGATCTCGAGGCCTTCATTCGAACCCAGCCCCGTCTGGCGATGGGCGAAGCCGTTGGCTATCTCTTGCAGGCGTGCGAGGGCGTTCGCGCCGCGCACGCGCTGGGGATCATCCACCGCGATCTGAAGCCGTCGAATCTGTTTTTAGCCAAGGAGGTCTCGGGGCCGTCGCGGATCAAGGTGCTGGACTTCGGCGTCTCCAAATTGATCGACGCGCCCGCCGACGGCGGATCGACAGATGGCGGGCTGACCCGCACCAATTCGATGATCGGATCGCCTGTGTACATGTCGCCGGAACAGCTGACCGATCCGCGATCCGTCGACGTGCGGGCCGACATCTGGTCCATGGGAATGATCCTGTTCGAACTGCTGACAGGTCGGCGCGCCTTCGAAGCCGCCACCATGCCCCAGCTGGGCGCGCTGATCCTTCACGGCAAGCACGAGTCGGTGCTGACGTACCGGCCGGAGGTGCCCGCGGGGTTGGTGGCGATCATCGATCGCTGCCTGCAACGCAATCCCGCCGATCGCTATCCCAACGTGCGGGCGTTGATGGCCGACCTGGCCAATTTTGGTCCGCCGTCCGCGGTCGAGCTGACCAAAGAGGTCCAGGCGGCTGCTCCTCGCCACCCGATCCGCTGGCCGGCCGTCGCCGCCATGGCCGGCGGTCTGCTGCTGGCCTTCGCGGTGTTCGCCATCGTCGCGCACATCCGTCACGGTACGGCCGAGGTCGGGCGGTCGGTGGTGGCGGAAACGCACGACGCCGGCGCGGCCGTGGCCGCCGCGACGGTGGCGGCGCCGACCTGTGGAGCGTGCGTCGCCAAGAACTGTTCGGCCGAATACCAAGCGTGCCAGGGCAGCCGGGCCTGCCGGCAAGCGCTGGCCGCGTACAACGGGTGCGTCGATCGCGCCACCGATCCGCTGGCCGCGGCCTGCACCGAGACGCTGGGCACCACCCGTGATTTAGGCGCGCGCCGACTGTCCGGTTGTGTGTTCGCACGCGTCGGCGGCCCGACCGTGGTGTCCGGCAAATGCGCCGAAAGCTGTAGCCGCAGCGCCATCAGCGACGAGAGCTGCGAAGGCTATTGCGGCTGCATGGCGGCGACCTGCTCGAAAACGCTGGACGCGGCGGCCTGTCGAATGGCGTGCGCCGCGCTCAAGCCGCAACAGATCCGCTGCCGCACCTTCCACTGCTTCTTGGCCTCGAAGTCCCAACCCGAGGTTCACTGTCAGCATGCCGTCGGCCGTCTGAATATGTGCCCCTAAATGGGCCGGAAGCCGGCGGTGTTCGCGGCCTGGCGACTCCGCGGCGCCTGGCGCATGCTGAAGCCAATGGCGACGTTGCGCGACTGGCTGGCCGCGGGGCCTTACACGCTGGCGATGTCGTCGGGGTTCTTCGGGTTCTTCGCCCACGCCGGCCTGCTGTCGGTGCTTGAGGCGGAGGGGCTGGCTCCGGCGCGCGTGTGTGGCTCCAGTGCAGGCGCGCTGGTGGGTGGGCTCTGGGCCTCCGGCATTTCGGCGGTGCGCATCTGCGACGAGCTGGCCCGACTGCGCCGCGAAGATTTTTGGGACGTGCGGCCCGGGCCCGGGCTGCTGCGCGGGGCTCTGTTCCGCGCCCGCATCGAAGCGCTGGCGCCGGCGAAAACGTTCGCTGCTTGCCGCGTGCCGCTGGCGATCTCGGTCTTCGACGTGGCGGCGATGCGCACCGCCGTCCTGCGCGACGGGGCGCTGGCGCCGGCGGTGCACGCGTCCTGCGCGCTGCCGCTGATGTTCCAGCCGGTGCGCATCGGCCGACGCTTTTATCTCGACGGCGGGATCCGGGATCGCCCCGGCCTGCGCGGCGCCGACCCGGGCGAGCGCATCCTTTTTCACAACCTGACGTCGCGCTCGCCCTGGCGACGGCGCGGCAGCGGGGCGCTGCGGGCGCCGTCTCGCCCGCGGATGCAAGTGGTGGCGATCGATGATCTGCCGCGGGTCAACCCGTTCCAGCTTCAGCGCGGCCGCCAGGCGATCGACAGCGCGGCGCGCGGCATGTTGCAGGCGCTGGCCCGCGCCGCTGGCTGAAGCGCTGCGGGCGCCGTCTGCGTCTCAGCGCAAGCGCAAGGCGCAACCCAGCGTCTTGGCTGTGCGGTAAGGCGGAGCGGTCCCCTCAAGCAGACCGAGCAATTCGTCGCGCAGGAAATTTCGGGGCGCCGGTCGCAGGTACGTCCGGTCGTCGTCGAGGCCACCGCGATAGCGAAGCGTGCCGGCTGCGTCGAAGACGAAGGTCTCGGTGGCGGACACGGCGTCCAACCGGCGCGCCAATCGGCCGTCCTGGTCGCGGAAGATCGGCTGCGAGGCCTCGCCAAAAAAATCCAAATGCGCCTCGCCCGGCGGGTGCCGTTCGGAATCGACGAACACAAAACGCACGTCGCGCGGCTGCAGCTGCCCGACCAGGGCGGCGAGACGGGCGCGGTGGACCGCGAAGCACCGACGGGTTGACGACACGAACACCACCGCGGTCAGCCGGTGGGCGCGAATGGCCACCGCGAGATTCAACGGCTCGCCGGGACCGTTCGGGCCAAGGGTGATGTCCGCGAGATCGGGCGTCGGTATCGCCGCCGACACCGACCGGGCGTCCGCCACCGCGGCCGTGGCCATGATTGTCGCCCAACTCATTGTCAGTGCCGCCAGGCGCGCGTTCACAACCACACCCGCACCAGCGAGGCGGTCAATCCATAGCCAGCCGGCTCGTTGCGACCAAACGATGACAGTGGCACGTCGAGGAACAGCGAACCCTGCAGGCGCCAGCGATCGCGCAGCGGCAAGACGCCGGCGGCGCCGACGGTGGTCAGACGCAGCGTGGTCGTCGCATCCCGAGCGCCGTTGATGGTCGCCGCTCCTTCATCGAGCGCGTTGATGAAAAATCCCAACGCCGCTTCATTGTCGAAGACATAGCCGCCCACCGCCAGCAAGGTCCAACGCAGAGCGAACGATTCGGTCACCACCGGCCCACCACCGGCGGCCACCGCGCGCGAAAACCGGTACGTGAGCCAACCGCTGAGCGACGCGTAGACATGACCCACCACCTTTTCCGCATCGGCGCCCACCGTCGCGTCGTACGTGCCGGCGCCGGTGGCGTCGGCGGCCAGCAGGTGATGGGCCTGGTCGGGCGGGGTGCCGGTGGGCAGCGTCGCTGCGGCCAGGATGCCGATGCCTGGCCAGGTCTGCGAGTCGGTCGCCAACCGCACGTCGTAACGACCGGTGAGCGCGGTGTCTCCCAAGCCGCCGCCCCAATCGTCCAGGTTGCGCGCGCGCCGATGGGTTTGCACGATCGGGATAGCGACGCCGACCTGCGCCTTGCCGGCGAAGCGCACCGCTGCCGAGAGATCTTGCTCCAGCACCTGCTCTAGACCAGTGGACGCGGCGTAGTGGCCGGCGGCATCGAACGAGCCTTGATTGGTTCGCGCGCGCAGTTGCAAACCGACCGCGGCGTCTTCGTACGGTGCCAGGCGCGTGGGCGAGACGACCGCTCCGCCGGCGCAACAAGCCTGCGCCAGCGCGCGGACGGGAATGGCCGTCGCGGCGACGAACAGAATTGCCGCGCCGGCCGCCTTACTGGATTTGAACCGTGCCCACCGCGGCGTCATCGGCCCCTCCCGACGTCGCAGTGGCGGTCATCGTGGTCACGCGGATTTGCCACTCACCCGCCATGTACAAGTAGAGCGGCGTCGCCACCACCACGCCAGGCGCGGTTGTCGTGACCACCGGCTGCACCGACGTCCCGTGCGCGTGGGCCGGCATCCACGGCACCACCGTCGCCGACAGGTCCGTCACGGGACCGCCGTCCTGGTCAAGGAAGGTGAGCTCGACGGTGTTCTCGCCTTTGACCGGGACCGCTGGCGACCAGCGCAGCGCAACCTGCAGGCGGCCGGACGATGACGTCACCGTCTGGAACGGCGCGCTCGCGAACGACGGCGCGGCTGCTTGATCGCCGCCGGCCGCTCCGCATCCGCCACCCAAAATGGCCGCCGCCAGCGCGGCGGCCAGGACGCCTGACCGTCGACGCAGGTCAGGGCACGTTGACGAAGAAGGCCGCGTGACCATGAGGCGAGTCCTCGGGCTCGTCGGAGCACATCTCGTAGAAGTGAAAACGCACTGTCCATTTCCCGGGGGCGTCGAAGACGACCGGGCCGACCTTGTAGTTGCCGCCGCTGGATTCGGTGTTGGGAATGTCGGTGGTGGGCGTGGGATGACTGGTGTCCAGGAACACCTCGAGCTCGACATTGGCGCCGGTAGCCGCGGCTCCGTCAATCAGTCGAGTCGCGGTCACAGCGAAGGTGACGCCGACGTTTTCCTTCACCGCCGTCGAGCTCCATTTCACGTGATACTTGCAGTCATCGTCGTCGCCCTCGAAGTTGTAAAGCGTCGGCCCGTAGTCGCCGCCACCGCTGTCTCCGCCGTCGTCAGCGGAGCCGGCATCAACGCCCGCGTCGGTGGCTTCCGTGTCGGTGGCTGCGGCGTCGGGGCTGCCTGTATCGATGCTGCCCGCGTCGGGGCTTTCGCCGTCAGTCGAGCGAGCGTCCGTGGCGCTGAGCGCGTCTCCGCCGTCATCCGCGGACAGCGCCGACGCGGCGCTGCCGGTCATGCACATTCCGATGGATTGCTTGATGGCGGTTCCGTTCATCGTGCAATGCATGTCGATCGGGCCGACCACCGCCGCCGCGGTGGACATCTCTGGGGCAGAGCTGCTGCTGCAACCGACAAGGAAGGCCGCGCCCGCCAGCGCGGCGACGCCAACCGCGACCAGCAAAGGAGGAAGTTTTCTTTGGTGAGGCATACGGAAACAGTAATTCCAGCGCCCGGCCAGCGCGCTGTATAAAATTTTCGCACCCGGCCGTCAGTTGACCAAGCCGCCGTCGCCGTCGTCCGGCCTGTGGCAAACTGCTTGGGTGTTCCCCGAGTTCGCCCGGCGATTCGTGCTGGTCTTCGCCGCCGCCGCGCTCTTCGCGGCCTCCTGTGGCGGCGGGTCCGATCCAGTCGCCTGTCCGGTCGTCGACGCCGGCTGTCCGTCGCCGGCGCCCAGCTATGCGAACGACGTGGAGGCCATCATCCAAAGCCGCTGCGGGACCTGCCATTCGCCCACTGGCGTCGAGTCGGTCCGGCCTTATCAAACTTACGCCCAGGTGAAGAAGTTTCAGATCGATATCCTTATCCAGACCCGTTCGTGCAGAATGCCCCCAGCGGGGGCGGCGCCCTTGTTGCCAGCGGAGCTGACGACATTGCTCGGCTGGCTGTATTGCGACGGGCCTCAGAACTAAACGGTCAAAGCTGACGATTTCGAGCGCGGGCAACTGTTTCCCGCGCGCCGTCCACTCACTTTTGGGGAAGATTATTCGTAACCGTCTCCGTCCGTGCGGAGGAAAGGCAGCGCTCAGATGCAGGTCCGATTCAATTTCGCGATGGCCCTTGTGGCGGCGTCGATGACCGTCGCCGTCGCGGCGTGTTCAAGCGGCGGTTCCGGTTCAGGCACGGGCAGCGGCGGCAGCAGCAACGGCGCCAGCGGCGGGAGCAGCGGGGCCAGTGGCGGGACCAATGGGGCCAGCGGCGGCAGCAGCGGGGCCAGCGGCGGCGCCGGCGGATCGTCGACCACCGGTACGGGCGGCACAGGTGGAACGGTCGCTGGCAGCGGCGGCAGC
The DNA here is from genome assembly GCA_036493295.1 of Polyangia bacterium. Lineage (GTDB taxonomy): Bacteria > Myxococcota_A > Polyangia > Fen-1088 > Fen-1088 > DATKEU01. The sequence goes on from DASXQB010000347.1 coordinate 8,754, forward strand.
AGCGGGAGCGGTGGTACGAGCGGCGTCGACGCCGGCGCGGACACCAAGGCCGATACCGGTGCCGGCACCGGTGGCAGCGACGGCGGCGCGGGCGCCAGCGGCAGTGGCTGCGGCGTCTGCCCGAACGGCGTGGTCGGTCACTGCGACGCCAACGCGAATTATCCGACGTACAACGGCTATGCGCTGTCGATGGTGGAAGATTTCTGCGGCACGCTGGACCTTGACCACGATCCGGTGTGGACCTGGTCCGACGGCGCGCCGGCTGACGGCGCCACCTGGTTCAACAAACCGCAGATCACTTTCGCCAACGGGAAAATGGTCATCAGCGCGATGCCGCAGAACCAGCCCGGCAATTACACCTCATATTCAGAATCCGATTACAACAGCGCCACCGGCAAGCCGACCGGACGCACCGTGGTCAGCGGCGAGTTTCGCACCAAGTACAACAACTATCGCTATGGCCGCTACGAGGTGACGTACAAGTCGCCGACCGCCAACGCCGACCCGACCAAAGGCGGCTACCTGGCCACCATGTTCCTGTTCCGCACCCCGAAGTGGACCGCCTGGAACGAGGTCGATCTGGAACTGGAACCGTGGGATGACAGCAACGGCGGCTCGATCGTGCACAAGGTGGCCGGCAATGTCGTCGACTTCGTCAACAACGCCGCCGGCGTCCCCGGCTATCCCGGCGGCGCGGCCTTCGTCGCCGATCCGATGAACGCGACGTATATCCAGAGCGATGTTCACACCTACGCGTTCGAATGGACGCCCACCAGCGTGACCTGGTACCTGGACGGCAAGGTGATCCATTCGTACGGCGGCGGCACCGGCAACGGCGGCAGCACGCCGAAGATCCCCAACCTGTCGGCGAAGATCATGATGAACCTGTGGGTGTTCGGCGGCCCGCACTTCGGCGATCCCGCCGGCAACAACTATCCGTTGAAGAGCGAGTACGATTCGTTCCGCTTTTACAAACTGAGCAGCGAAACGACCTATCCCTGCGCGCCGACGCCCGGCTGCCTTCCCGCCGCCGACACCAAGTTCTCGCAGAACAACGCCAGCGAGGCGCCGTACCCGTAGGCGGGGTGGGGCTATTGCGCCGGCGCCAAAGGGATCCACATTGATCTCGTGAACAACGATCGCGCCATCATGCGCAGCTTCGAGAAAGGTCGAGGAACGTGGATCGTGGTGGCGCTGCTTGCCGTCGCGGTGGTGGCCGTCTTGATCGGGGTGGTGGCCTCGGGCTTTCATGGCCGTCATATCTCGCGCAATGCGGCTGCGTTGACCGAGCCGCTGGATAAGTCACCAGCCGGCGCGCCCCGCTAGTCTGCGCAGCCAGCGGCGGGTGGGGTGCCGGGGCGATGGTCGTCGTCGAGGGTTCGCAAAAAGCAGATCAGATCGCTGACGTCTTGTTCGCTCAACGGCGGTTTGCTGCCCGCCGCTCGCCCGTCGAGGGGCAGTTGCTTGTCGACGTTCGGCCGGTGGGCCGGCGGCAGGTCGTCGTACTTTTGCACCCGGCCGCCGACGTACTGGGTGGTGACCAGGCCATAGCGCGGGAAATCGGGATCGGGTTTGGCCTTGGCTCGGCCGCCGACGGTGGGGTACCAAAGCTCGGGTCGGGTGTCGCGGGTGTTGTAAAAGCGCACGGCCTGTTCCAGCGAATGAATCACGCCGTTGTGGAAGAAGGCGCCGCGGGTGGCGACGTTGCGCAAGGTCGGCGTCTTGAACAAGCCGCAGTATTCGGCGAACCGCCCGTGATCGCCGCGCAGCGGGCCGCAAATGCCCAGATCGACATGGTGACGATCGTAATTGGCGGGAATCTGCGAGTTGCGGGGGACGCCGATGGCGGCGAACGAATAGTCGGTGAACTGAGCGGGGGCGCCGTCGTCCATGCTGGCGTCGGGAAGGTGGCAGCCGATGCAGTTGCCGCTTTTTTGATCGCGAAAGACTGTCAGTCCACGCTGCTCGGCGGCGGTCAGCTCGCCGCCCGGTTTTTTGTACAGCGAGAGATCGTACTTGCTGTTGTAGGGATGAAAGCTGATGTCTTCCAGCTGAAATGACTGCAACGCCAGTTGCACCTTGCTGAAAGCAACGCCGATGTTTGCCAGGGCCGCGGCGCCAAAGGTTTGCACGAACGCCGCCGCCGACGGGGAGGCGCGCAGCTTTTTGATCACGTCGGCGGCGTCGGTGTTGGCCATCTCGAACGGCGACAGCAGCGGCGCCTTCGCTTGCTCGGCCAGTGAATCAGCGCGGCCGTCCCAGGCGAAGCCGCCGCCCGGTCCAGGCGCGCTGAACCCGTCCGGGTTGTCCAGCAGGTCGGCATAGCCCGGTGTAAATTCTTTGTAACGTAGCGAGGGTGTCGCCCGCAGTCCGGGTGAGATGTGCTGCGGGCCGCCCATTTGCACGGCCAGATGATTGGGCGGCGCATAGGCGTGGTCGGGATCGTGGCAAGTGGCGCAGGCCAGGTCGCCCGACGCGGAGAGCGCCTTGTCGAAGAACAAAAGTTTGCCCACCGCCGCCGCCGGGCTGAGGGCACGCTGGGGCGCGGCCGCCGGTCCGGGCATGGGCGCGGCTGGAGCGGTCGTCGGCGAAACAAAAACGTGCGCGCCCGCCGCTGGCTCGACCTTCGAACAGGCCGCCAGCGCAAGAATCGCAATCAAAGCACCAGCACGCTGCTCAGTCATGCATCCGTCCGTTTAGTCGGCATCAGTATTTTCGTCAGCAGCGCGGGCTCTGCCCGCGCGGCCCACCTTGTGAAATACGGCTGGGCCCGCGGGAGGGCCCAGCCCTCCCGCGAGCGAGCGAAGCGAGCCTCTATTGATTGAAGTCGAACATATCGAACAAATCGGTCAGCGCGGGCATGTTGGTCGGAACGTACGGATCATCGTTGCTGACCGTCGGGTTGGGGAGGTTGTCGCGGCTGCGGCCGGTGATCGGTTGCAGGGACCAGTTGCGCTCGATGAACTTCAGGATCGAGACGTGGTCGGCGTAGCCGTGGTTGACCTTGCCGCCCTTGCTGAAGGGCGACACGGCGATGAGCGGGATGCGGGTGCCGTCGCCGAAAAAGTCGACCGGCTGGATGAAACCGCTGTCGTAATAACCGCCGCCCTCGTCGAAAGTGATCATCACGACCGTGCTGGCCTTCAATGCCGGGTTGGCCTCCAGTTTGGCCAGGATGTTCGCCACGTAGGCCTCGTAGAGATCCAGCTTCGACGACGACGGGTGGCCGTCCAGCGCGCCGTCCGGGTGCGCGTACGAAACCGCCGGCAGCGTGCCGTTGGCGATGTCGGTGTACATGTCGACGGTGTCCTTGATGTGCTCGGCGCGGGCGGCCGGATCAGCCATGACCTGGGTTTGATACTCGAACGGGTTGCAGATCTGGCAGTAGCCGCTGCCGCGGTTGAAGCCGCCGCCGTAGAACCGCCAGGAGATTCCCTTCTCGGTCAGCGAATCGCCGATCGAGCGCTGGACGGTCGGTGGCACCACTGTCCCCGATTGCAACACGCCGTGCGGGTCGTAAGCCGGGTTGGTGTTGTTCAGATAGTAGTAGGTGTTGGCGGCGCAGTTCGGGTTCGGGTGCTGCGGCAGCGAGCCGAGGTAGCTGACGATCGGGCCCACGCCGGGCGCGGTGGTGTCCGAGCAGTTGCTGAACGCGCCGTCGACGGTGTAGCGGTTGTTGGTGCCGGGCCGGGGGTTGGGGTTGGCGATCTGCGCGGCGGGCGGTGGCACGGGGTTGCCCATGCCGTCGGTCCAGGCCACGGCGTCACCGAAGATGGCCAGCGAGTGGTTGGCGCCGGTGCCGCCCATGACCGACTGGTGCATGTTGTCGCTCATCGCGAAATTGTCAGCGAGCATCTTGAACAGCGGCATGTCGCCGTTGCCGACGTTGGTGAACGCCATCGAGCTGCCGACGCCGTTGTCCGCGGTGGAGAACGAGATGGCCACGAACGGCCACATGTCGTTCGCGCAACCGCTGGGATTATCGACCGTGGCGTTCATGACCGAACAATCGGTCTGCTGCCACATTTGATAGAAGCGGTGGATGGTGTCACCGGTGTACGCGTCGTACGGCATGGTCGGGCCGGTCAACTGAAAGGCGCCGTTCGGCAGGTTGGCAGCGTTGGTCACGCGGGTGTCGACCACGCGCGCCGGCAGGCCGGTGGCGCCGGTGGTCAGCAACAGAAGCTGCGACGGATCGATGTCGGTCTCGGGCGCCGCCTGATCGACGGTGACGAAGGGCGGGGCGGTGGGCCGCGGTGCGCTGGGGGCGCCCGACGTGCTGGGCGGCGGCAGCGTGGTGTACGGCGACTTGCTGGCGGGGGCGATCCAGAATCCGTCCTGGGCGGCGGCCATCGCTTGCGCCGACTGCGCGAAGTTCGGGCCCGGCGTGCCGTCGGCGTTGATGATCCCTTTCGACAACAGATTCGACACGGTCTGGCCTTCGCGGGGGACATAGGTGCCGAACGAGTGATCGAACGAGCGGTTCTCGCCGATGAGGACGATGACGTGCTTGATCGGCGTCTGCGGCGCGGGCTCGGAGCAGACCACGTCCACCGAGCCGGTCGACGAACAGGCCGGATCGCCATCAGAGGCAGCCAGCGTCACCGTCACCATGCCGACCTTGGTGCAGGTCAACGTGGCGTTGGCGCTGCTGGCGTCGGTCAACGTGCCACCGGTGCTGGTCCAGCTGAAGGTCAGCGCGGATGGGCCGTGGTCGACGTCTGTCGCTACCGACGAGAGCGCGATGGAGCCGTTCACCGCTACCTCGGCCGGGCTGGCGCCGACGCCGTCGACGCGCGGGCAGGCGTTGATCGAACCGTTCACCAGGATGCTGCCGGTGCCGGGTTGAATCTGGCAGGTCAGGTGCACCGGCACCGACTGGGTGGTCGCGCTGCTGATGTCGAACGTCGCCATGCCCATGCACATCGCCGAGCCGTCGACGGTGGTGCCGTGCAGGCTGATCTGATACCCGACGCCAAATGGAATCCCGGTAATGACCGCGCTGACCGTCGAGCTGTTGCTGACGTCGATGGTGCCCATGCGGGAAAATCCCGCCGGCCCGGTGATGGTGTAGCCGAGGGTCTTCAGCGTCAGGCCGCCGCCGACCTGCAGGTCAAACTGGGCGTCGCCCAAATTCTGAGTCGGCACGGAGCCGGTCGGATCGCTGGTGCAGCCGCCTATCCAGGCGCCTGCTGCCAATCCGCTGAACACGATGGCACTCACGATGGTGATCTTCTTCATGGCTGTGTCCTTTTTCGCAGAGACTTCAGTGACGGCTGGCGACGCCGCCGAAAGAGACAGACGTCGCCCGGAAAACGCAGCCACTGTAAGTGAGCGCGTGAAGTCTCGCGGCGACGTTTCAGAGCCGTTTTGGCAAGCGCCAGGCCGCCGTCAGGTGTCGCGTGTGTGAAAGAGGATCTCGGACACGCCGACGTCGCGGCGCTATTCGCCGCTGTCACAAATCAGAAAATTTCGCCGGCCGCGAAGTACGCGCCCACCGGATGCGCGTCAGGCGACCAGGCCAGATCGGCGCGCACCACGAACGTCTGGCCTTGTTGTAAACGCAGGCCGCCGCCCAGGCCGTATTTGATCCCCCAGCCGGTGCCGTCCAGATCGTCGTGCCGTTTTTCCAGCTCGGACCACAGCCGGCCGGCGTCGGCGAACAGCGCCACGCCCAGCACCATCTGCTTCTTGAAAATCGTGAACGGCCAAAGCTCGCTGCGCGCTTCCAGATTCTGGAACAGCTTGACCTTGCCGTAATAGCGTTGCGCCGGCACCCCGCGCACGCCTTTGACGCCGCCGATGGCGGCCGTCTCTTCGAACCGGGCCAGCTCGTAGAACGGCGGCGAGCCGACCATCACGTCGTTGACCACCCGCCACGAGAGGGTCAGCCAGCGCGTCCACGGCGTGTAGAAGAAACGCGCGGTCAGGTTCAGCTGTTCATACCCATAGGGCAGGGCGGTGCCGACCTGCGGGCTGATGCGCAGGTGCGCGGTGTGGAACATTCCCTTGCGGGTGACGATCTCGTTGTCGCGCGTGTCGTACTGCAGACCGATGTCGATCAACGCCACGCCGTGGGGCGCGGCAAAGTTGCCTTTCAGGAACGGCGCCGCCGACGAGGCGCCGGGCTGATTCTGCATTTGGGCCAGCAAGCTGTTCGGGGCCACCGTCAACCAGTTGCGCGTGTACTGCAGTCCGCTTTCGACGAACCAATCCTTGCCCAGCGCCGCTCGACCCAGGGCCGTCGCCGTCGGGTGGATGCGCTGGTATTCCTCGGTGGCCAGCGGCGTGCTGGGCGACGGCTCGGGCGTGGCGTTGCCGATGCCGTAATAAAGCAGCGTCGTCTCGTCGGTGAACGACGCCCGCAGGTCGACGCGGAAGCGCCCGCCCGGGCCCAGGCCGGGTCGGCTGAACAGCAGGTAATAGTCTTGGAAGGGAACGATGAGGCGGCTGTTGTCGTCGCGCAGCTTGAAGCTGATGAACGCCGCCGTCTCGAGGCGCCAGCAGAACGGCTGGCAAGTGGGGTCAAGCTTGGCCCAGTCGCTGACCTGTCCGAAGCCGACGCCCACGTCGCTGTCGCCGCCCACCAGCGGGAACAGGTTGAACTCGCGGCGGGCTTCGCTGGGCGGCGTCGCCGCTGGCGCGGCGTGGCCCGAGACCGAGACCGCGGCGGACGCAACCGCCGCGGCGATCAGAAACGCCTGGGCGCGATCAAGAATGGGATGGACGCTGCTGTTTGGGTGACCGCCAGGAGCGCCACAACGACGCCCAGGCCGGGCGCCAGAAACCGGGGCCGCGGCTCATCTCCTTGGCGACCACGGACATCGACTGCGGGCGATCGGTCGGCTGCTTGGCCAGCATCCAGGCGACGGTGTCGTGCAACCAGGGCGGCGCCAGCTTTCCGGTGTCGTCCAGCGGCGGCGCCTCCTCGAACATCTGCGCGGCGATCACCTCGCGGGTGCGCGGCGAAACGAACGGCGCGCGACCGCGAATCATCTTGAACAGCACGCAGCCGAGGGCATAGATGTCCGCGCGCTGATCGATCCAGCCCAAGCCGCAGCATTGTTCGGGCGACATGTATTCGGGCGTGCCGACCAGGGCGCCGGGGGCGGTGTGATACGGCCGGGCTGGATTGCCCTCCAGCAGCTTGGCGATGCCGAAGTCGAGCACCTTCACCGTCATCGAGCTGCCGCCAAGCTGGTCGGCGACCAAGAAGATATTGTCCGGCTTGAGATCGCGGTGAACGATGCCCTGGGCGTGCGCCGCGCCGACGGCCACGGCGATCTGCCGGGCGACGTTGCAGGCGTCCGTCCACGGCAGGCGGGCGTGCCGCCGCAGCCGCGCCGCCAGCGTCTCGCCCTGCAGGTATTCCATCACGATGTACGCGCGACCGTCGGCGGCCACGTCGACGTCGTAGATCTCCACGATGCCGTCGTTCTTGATCAGCGACGTCGATTTGGCTTCGTCGAAGAATCGCGCCAGCATCTGCGGCTCGCGCACGATGTCGCGGTGGAGCACCTTGATGGCCGCTCGGCGGGCAATGCGCTGGTGCTCGGCCAGGAAGACATCGCCCATTCCGCCACGAGCGATACGAGCCAATACCCGATAATTGCCGATAGTGTTGCCGACCATGGGACCGTCTTCCGATAGGCTGTGCATGTTCGGGCGGAAAACAACGGGTGAAAATCACGGACCGACCTGAGCAGCGAACTTATGCTGCTGGCCGTCCCGCTCGCGCTAACCGAAACGAGGCAGGCCAGCCATCACCGCCACTAGCTCCGCGGGATCGACGGGCTTGGGCAGATGCAAGGTGAAGCCGGCTTTCAAAGCAGCTTGGCGATCTTCAGCTCGGGTGAACGCGGTCAGGGCCAACACCGGCACGCTGCCCCCGCGCGCCGCCGGCAACGCCCGAATCTTGCGAATCAGCACGTACCCGTCTTCGACCGGCATTCCCAGGTCCGAGATCACGACGTCGGGGATCTCTTGCTCCAGCGCGGCGATGGCCTCGGCCACGCTGGCCGCCTCGCCCACCTGCACGCTGCAGCTTTCTAGGATCGCCCGGATCAATTGTCGGGTGTCGATCTCGTCGTCGACCACCAGCACCTTCAATCCGGCCAGCTGCGGCGGCACGTCGAAGGTCGCCTGCGAGACCTCGCGCCCGCGCAGGTTTTGCGGCACCGCTTCGGGATCGGCGCGTATGGCGCTGATCGGCAAGGTGACCTGAAAGGTGGTGCCGTGCCCCTCGCCCGCGCTGTTCACGGCGATCGATCCGCCGTGCAGCTCGACCAGCTGGCGGGTGATGGCCAGGCCCAGGCCGAGACCGCCGTGGGCGCGCCGGATGGTGCTGTCAGCCTGGCGAAACGGATCGAAGACGTGCGGCAGGAAGGCCGGCTCGATGCCCTTGCCGGTGTCGCTGACGCTGACCACCAGCCAGGATTCCTTGCGTTGCAGATTGACGCCGATGCGGCCCGCCTTGGGCGTGAACTTCACGGCGTTGGACAGAAGGTTCCACATCACCTGCTGCAGACGAGTCGGATCGCCGACGGTGATGGTGACGTCAGAGTTCTCCTGCACCTGCAGCGACAGTCCTTTGGCGTCGATGGCGGGCCGCACCGAATCGACCGCCGCGGCGATCACCTGTGGCAGCTCGACCGGTTGCACGTCCAGGCGCAACCGTCCGCTGATGATGCGCGAGATATCCAGCAGGTCCTCGATCAACTGCACCATGGCCAGAGCGTTTCGTTCGATGGTGGTGACGGCTTTGGTCTGTCGGATCTGGTCCAGACCGCCGCGGGCCATCAGGCGCGACCAGCCCAGGATGGCGGTCAGCGGTGTGCGCAGCTCGTGGCTGACGGTGGCCAGAAATTCGTCCTTCGCGCGGTTGGCCACGTCGGCAGCGCGGCGGGCGTGCTGTTCGGCGCTGTAAAGCTGGGCGTTGTCGATGGCGACCGCGGCCCGTCGGGCCAGATCCTCGGCGAACGCCAGATCCTCGGCGCCGTAGGCGCGGCCCGATTCCGCCGCGACGAAGGTCAGCGCGCCCAGCGTCCGTCCGCGCGCCAGCAGCGGCACGATCATCAGCGATCGCAGCTGCAGGTCCAGCAGGATCCGGGCGTGCTCGTCGCTGCGGGCGCCGCGCCGGATCATCTCTTCGGTGATGGCCGGATAAAATTCGGACTGGCCGGTGCGCAGCACCTTGAAGACGCCGGTCGGGGAGTGGGGCGGCTCGGGAAAACGGCGAGCCAGCTCGTGGGCAAGCTCGACCTTGGCCGGATCGACGTGGGTGACGGCCAGGCGGCGCGGTCGGCCGTCGGTGTCATCGACGATGTCCACCGCGCACCAATCCGCCAGCCGCGGCACCACCGCTTGCGCCAGCTTGCCCAGCGTCGCCTCGCGATCGAGCGATGTGCCCAGCATGGTCACCACGTCGGCGGCGAAGGCCCGGCGCGCTTCTTCGTCCTTCTTGGCCCGCACGTCGCGGAACACCAGCACGACGCCCTGGATCTCGCCGGCGCCGTCGCGGATGGGCGCGCCGCTGTCGTCGATGGGTGTCTCCTGTCCGGGGTTCAGCCCCAAAAGTACGGTGTGGTTCGCCAGGCCGACCACCACGCCTTCGCGCAGCACGCGCGCGACCGGGCTTTCCACCTCCTGGCGCGAGGACTCGTCGACGATGCGGAACACCGCGGGCAGCGGTTTGCCGCGGGCATCGTCCTGGCGCCAACCGGTCAGCCGTTCGGCCACCGGGTTCATGAAGGTGACCAGGCCATCGGCGTCGGTGGTGATCACGGCGTCGCCGATGCTGCGCAAGGTGGTGGCCAGCGACACCTGCGCGCGCTCCGCCGCCCGACGCGAGGTCCGTTCGGTTTCCAGGCGCTGCGATCGCCGCAACGCCTGCGCGCAGTGGGCGGTGAAGGTCTGGATGAAGGCCCGCTCCTCGGCCGGGAATCTCCGGCTCTCGTAAAAGCCCATGCCCAGAAGGCCGAAGGGCTGACCCTCGACGATCAGCGGAAAACTCCAGAAGGCTTTCGCCCGCGCGCCCGACGACGTCGCCAGCCCCGGGATCATCGCCTGGTATTCCTGTTCGCTCTCCGCCCACAACGGCTTGGCGCTGATCAGAGTCGAGGCCACCGGGTTGGCGGAATCACGGGGGATGCGGCTGATGCGCTGGACGATTTCGGGCGCCACGCCGCTGTCACCGATTAATTCCAGCGAACCGTCGCCATCGTCGACCACGTACAGCGTGCAGCTGTCGGCGCGCATGGCCTTCATTCCGCGCTGGACCACCACCGCCGCCACCTCCTCGCGGGTCTGAGCGGCAGCCAGCGCCGTGGAAAGCTGATCCAGCGCCTCCAGCCGCTGGCGGAAGGCGGCCTCGCGCTGGGCGGTCAGCACGCGATCCAGCGCCTGGGCGGCCAGGGAGGCGAAGGACCGCAGCAGGTCGCGTTCGGGCTCGGCGAAGCGGCGCGGCTGATCGAAACGATAGGTCGTCGCGCCCAGCACCCGTCGGTCCGAGATCAGGGGGAAGCTGACCGCGGCGCCCTTGCCATGCACCTCGTTGCGAGCCATCAATGGGTAGGCGGCGGCGAAGGTCTGCGGGTCTTCGATCCACTCGACATTTCCGTTGCGAAAGGCGCGCGCCGCCGGCAACGGATCGTCGGGCGAAAAAATCGAGAAGGCGCGCAGTGTCTCGGCGGTCTGTCCGTGGTGCGCCAGCAGCTCCAACTTGCCGTCGTCGCGCAGCACCGCCAGGGCGCCGGTGGACGGACCCAGCACAGCGACGGCCTGGCGAATCATCACATCGCCGACTTCCTCGGCCGACCGGGCCACCGCCAGGGCGGCGGTCAACGTTTGCAGCCGCTGGACCCGCTCGGCCGTGGTTTCGGCCAGGGCCCGACCGCGCGCGACCAAGCCGGCGATGGTGCTGATCGCCGCCCCTTCGATCACCAGAGCGCCAAGCTGCAACAGGTTGGCCGGATCAGCCAACATTCGGAAGCCGGGAGGGCCCAGGAAAAAAAGCAGGCACGAAAGAGTCGCCAAGACGGTGGTGACGACCGCCGCGCGCGCGCCGCCTTTCCATCCGGCCAGCACGATCCCCACGCCGAACAGGGAAAGCGGCGCCTCCCGGCCCAGGTGCAGACCGAAGGCCAGCTTGATGAGGGTGATGATGACCGCCAGCGCGCCGCCCAGACCGAAGGCGCGGAGATTGGATCGCTTGTCGGCGCTGCCCGCCGTCGCCCCGCTGTTCATCCTGCGGATCCTTTTCCGTTTGCGCGCTAGCCCGGCGCGGGCGCAAGGTCGCCGGCGATCAGTCGCTCCAGCGCGCCGGGTTCGATCGGCTTGACCAGGTGGGCATTGAATCCAGCCTCGATGATCCGCTGGCGATCTTCGGGCGAGTCAAAACCGGTGAGGGCGATCAGCGTGACGGTTTCGCCGAACTGCGCACGCAGCCCGCGGGCCACGTCGTATCCGCTGATCCCGGGCAGGCCGATGTCGACCAGCGCGATGTTCGGACGAAAACCGGGCGCCATCTCCAGCGCGGCGGTGCCGTCCATGGCGGTATCGACCTGGTGGCCTTCCATCTGCAGCAGCTCTTGCAGGACCTCGCGGACGTCTTCGTGGTCTTCCACGATGAGAATCCGTCGGGGCGCGCTGATTTGGCCAGACACGAAACTGAAAATCTAGGGCGTGTTGGGCGGCCGAACAAGAGCAAGTTCCAATTTTCCCCGCCGCCAGCCCGAGAAACGTCCGTTTCGGGAGGGGGACCTGACGGCGGCCGGTCGCTTTCTGGTGGGGCGTGACTACGTTCGCAATGGGAGATGCCAGCAGCGCAACCGAAAGGAATGGGACATGAAAGCTTCCGCTCGTACCAGAACGCCAACCAATCGCCTCCGCCGACCGGGAGCGGCCGGTCCCAAAGGCCGCAGCGACGACGGCAATGCCTTCTTTCCTGATCCCGAAGACGGCCCGGCGCGGGCGCCCGATGATCTGGCCGAGGAGATGGGCGAAGAGTTTGTTCAATCGGTGACCGGCGGCGACACGCCAGCGCAAGACGCCCTGAA
>DASXQB010000348.1:0-3736 GCA_036493295.1 Polyangia bacterium
CGGGAACGAGGGTCGGGACATGACTGCTCCACGTAATGATGTTTCTCTCGCCGCCGTCCCCCGGATCTGCTGCCTCGTCGAACTAGATCCGTCCTCGCCGGCGCGCGCGGAAAGCGAATGCCGCCAGCAGCGAAATTGCTCCCAGCGCGCCTATTTCTCCGCCGAGACCGGCGCCGCCAGCAATCCCGCAGCCGCCGCTGCTGGTGGCGACGCCACCTTTGCCCGCCGTTCCAGTCGTCGCGCCTCCCGTCCCGTTTCCGCCGGTGACCGCACCGCCGGTACCCGTCGTTCCGCCGCTGCCGTTGTTGCCGGAGCCGCCCGCGCCGCCCGACCCCATCGCGCCGCCCACGCCTGCGCCGCCTGAACCGGGGGCGCCTGTCTCCGCAGCCACATCCTTCGTTGCCGATCCGTCGGCCGTAGCATCCGGAGCACCACCGTCGCCGGCCCCATACAAAGGAAGGGCCGGATCGGCCGTAATCTTCAGATCGGCGCAGTGGTGATAGAAATACCCGCCCCCGGGCGGATAAGTCGTGTCGGCGTTAAAGCCGTGCGGCCACATGAACTCGATTACCTGCAACGTGCACTTGGTGCAGGTGATGTTGGGGATCATGATGTCGGCTTGAAAGACATCCGCTCCCAGGCCGGCCATGTGATTCCATTGATTGTCGGCGAGAACCGGAAAGACCGGCGGGTTCTCGAAATCGGCATGCATCGTTGACTGACCGGACGGCTTTCCACTCGGCGGAAGAACCTTTCCGCTCGCGTCATACACGACGTTGTCGACGGGCAATTCGCTTCGGGAGTTTGTCGAGAGCGCAATTCGATAAAATCCGTTGTGCCCGACTGTCTCCATGACTTCGACCTTCAACGGATGGCCGCCCTGAATGGCGGTGACGACGTTCGACGCCGGCGCCAGGGGACCGCACGGTGGCGCGCCCTTTCCGCCGTCGGTCGCCTTGTCGGCCGGTGGTGGCAGCACCAAATCGAAATGGGCTGAGGCGGCACCGGCGCGCGAAAGCACGAGACCACCGGTGACCAGGGCCAGCGCCCACCCGTTCAGCGCGCCCACGCGGCGGCGCCGGAGCGGCTCATGGACACCACTCAACTTCGCAGTCCGAACCAATCGTCGCGCCATAAGCAACTCCGCGGTGTCGATGTTTCCCCTGCCCGCGCCGCCCCGAGACGAAGGGTGGAGTCTACCACCCTCCCCGGTTCGGAAGGGAAACAAGCCATTTTCCGCGGTCGTCCGGGTCTGCCGGCCCCGGCTTTACGACCGCAGCAGCCGGTCTAGATTGGCTTTTTCCCAGGCGCAGGCACGGTCGTATTCGACGAACGTCCGCTCTTCGGCCAGGAATTCCTTGGTATGGAAGCGGCGGCGGCCATCCTTGCGCAGGACCTCGTGCTTGCCGTGGAGCATCTCGTGAAAAACGATCCACGAGACAAAGTACTCGGGCACGGTGGCGTGGTCCAAGGCGGGGTGGATGCGGATCAAGCGATCCTCGACGGCAAAGCTGCCCATCTTGATCGACCGCCGCCGGCGCTTGCGTTCGGACACCGGCCCCCAGGTGATGCGCGCCTCCAGCTTGCCTTCGAACCGTTCGGCGTTCAGGCGATCGAAGATGGCCCGCAGATCGTGGTGCTGGCCGGCGGTGCGCAGGCGAACCTGGCGCGGCGGACGCACCTGTTTGCGGATGATGTGCTGGTGCTCTTCGATGTATTCACCCAGCAGCGCGGACGCCCGACGGTCGTTGTGCACGACATAGCGGGCCAGCGCGCGCACCACCCGTGGCCCGGCGTCCACGAACATGTGGTGCAGGCGCAGACGATATCCGTCCGTCTTCCGGCGCACGGAGATCATGCTGTAGTGGTTGTTGGTCAGCCGCAGTTCAAGCGTCTTGCCGGGCGGCAGATACAACCCCAGCGCGGCGGCCACGGTGTCCGTCGCGTCCTCGATCGTTCGCGGGGCGCGCACCTGCTTGGCGGCCTCCGGCGGACGAAACTCGCGCCGTGATTGACTGCCTGTGAGGGGCGGCGGCGTGGCGGGGCCTTGACGATCCAGCGCGAAAGGAAGCTGAAGCTGCGCGCGCGTGATCGAGGGGGTGCCTGTGCCCGGACGGCGGTCATCCGGGCGAAGGTGACTTCTCAATGTGGCCTCTCTTTAACCATGCTCCCTCGGTAGAAGCGGCGAAAGCCTATCAAGCGAACACTGCCGAATCAAAAAACCCTATCATTCGGCATTTATTTGACTTTAGTTGTTGATAACTTTTTTGGGCGGCGTCTGTTCCGGTTGAATTCATGCGCCTTGCGGGTCTAAGCTGGCCGCGGGTGCGCATACAGATCCTCTACTTTGCAGTGTTACGGGAGCGTCTGGGGCGGGAGCAAGAGGCCATCGAACTGCCCGCGAACGCCACCGTCGCGGACGCGCTGGCGGCGCTGGCGGGACGCCATACCGGCATCGCAGCGCTGCTGCCACGGGTGCAGACGGCGGTCAATCGTGCCTTCGCCGACGGGGCGGCGCCCCTGCACGACGGGGACGAGCTGGCGTTGATTCCGCCGGTGGCGGGCGGCGGCGCGCCGGTGCGGCGGGTGGCCATCAAAGCGACGACGCTGGACCTTGCCGACGTCATTCGCGCCGTCGAGGGGCCCGACCGCGGCGGCATCGTCACCTTCACCGGCGTGGTCCGCCGCCACGGCCAGCGCACCGACGTCATCCGCCTGGAATACGAAGCCTACGCCGAGATGGCCGAGCAGGTGCTGACCGACATCGCCGACGAGATCGAACGCGAATGTCCAGGGGTCCACGTCGCCATCCATCACCGGGTGGGCGCGCTGGGCGTGGGCGAGCCGGCGGTGGTCATCGCGGTCGCCGCTGCCCACCGCGCCGAAGCCTTCCAGGGCTGCCAGGCGGCCATCGATCGCCTGAAGCGTCGCGCGCCGATCTGGAAGAAGGAGATCAGCGAGACCGGCGAAGAGTGGATCGGCCTCGGTCCGTGATGGACGCCCGCGGCGGCGCCTGGCCACGCCGGACCCACGGAAACGCGTAAAAACGAACGCCTGGGTTGGATCTTCCCGCGCGGCTGAAATCCGCCGAAAACGCGCAATTTGCGGCAACCGTCGGCCGGCGGCGCCGAGAACAGCGGTATGCGTGAAAGCAAAAGTGAGGCGCTGACGGCGATTGTCGGAGGCAGCACCGAGCTCGAGGCCGTGCTGGCCCGGGCGGCGGCGGTGGCCCCGACCAGCGTGCCGGTCCTGGTCACCGGCGAAAGCGGCACGGGCAAGGAACTGCTCGCCCGCGCCCTGCACGAGCTGGGACCGAACCCGCGCGGCCCGTTCGTCGCCGTGAACTGCGGCGCCCTGGCGCGCGAGCTGGCCGAGAGCGAGCTGTTCGGCCACGAACGCGGCGCCTTCACCGGTGCGGCCGGCCGCCGCGCCGGCTGGTTCGAGGAGGCGGCCGGCGGAACGCTGGTGCTCGACGAGATCGGCGAGCTGCCGCTGGAGCTGCAGTCGAAGCTCCTGCGGGTGCTGGAGCTGGGCGAGCTCGTGCGCGTCGGCGGCTCCGAGATGGTGCGGGTGGACGTACGGCTGGTGACCGCGACGCATCGCGATCTCGCCGCGATGGTGCGTGAGAAGAAGTTCCGCGAGGACCTTTTCTTCCGCCTCTACGTGGTGCCGGTGAAGATGCCGCCGCTGCGCCGGCGACGAACGGACATTCCGTTTTTGGCCGAGCATTTTCTGC
>DASXQB010000349.1:0-14369 GCA_036493295.1 Polyangia bacterium
TCGGTCGCGGCGTCGGCGGCGCCACCAACAAATACTCCGCCTGCACAGGACGCTGATGCCGCAACGCCAGTTCAGCCAGGGTCTGCAATGAGCCCGCCGCCACCCGACAGTCGGCGTCGATCAGGATGATTGCCTGCGGCGGATCAACATCGAGATGGCGCAGCCCGAACGAGATAGCGAAACCCTTGCCCCGCCTTTCTGGGTCGTGCCGCTCGATCACCGTGGCGCCGGCCGCTGCAGCCACCAACGCCGTGTCATCGCTGCAGTTGTCGGCGACGACAACGATACGCGCCGTGCCTTTCAGATTATCGATCACGTCGGAAATCGTCGCCGCGATCTGCGCGGATTCGTTGTGTGCGGGGATCAGCACCGCCAGGCGCGCGGGGCCCATAGACGACGCCGGCAACGGGTGGCCGGTCGCTCGGTCCGGCAGAACCGCGGCGGCCGCTTCGACCGCCACGATGATCGCCGGAACCAACAGCGCCACGGCTACCGCGATCAAGGCGCCTTCAAGCAACATCAACACCGACACATTTCCGGCGCGGGCTCGATTGCCTGCAGTGTCGGCGCCACTACTTTTCTTTCGGCATTGCGTTTCACAGTCGCCGCTACACTATAGCCACTGACTGTCATGAGCACCGACGAATATCTACGCCGTGAGCCGATTGTGCCGCGCATCAACCGTGATTGTTTCGTGTTCAATGATCGATCCAAAACGTCCCGTTACACACTCTTGATAATTGGCGCGTCGGCCTGGTTATTTCTCTTGATCCTCTCTGTAGGCCATTGCAGGGCGTTTCATCATTGTGCTAGCGTCAGGACGCTTTTGAAGGTGTTTTTCTGATGGGCAGGGAGCGGGTGGAAGCAGAACGTGAGCGGGAACCGGCGGCGCCAGGGCTCGACGCTGAGCTCGATCGTGCTTTACCGGCGGGAGACGCCATCGCGTTCCTGATCCTGGCCAACGGCGAGCAGCCGGGCCGCGTGTATGGATTGTCACGCAACACGGTGGTGGTGGGCCGCCTGGACGAAGCCGACATTCATCTCGGTGATCCGTCGGTGTCGGCGCGACACGCCCGCATCATCAATGGAGGGCACGGCTTCGAGATCGAAGATCTGAACTCGACCAACGGAACCTTCATCGGCGGCCGTCGCATCCGTCGAACCCGGCTCACCAGCGGCGAAAAAGTTACCATCGGCAACGTCGACTTCACCTTCGTGCTGGAACGTCGAACCGAGGCCACCATCCGGCTGTCGTCAGCCGGCGATCGCTCCTTGACCACAGTCACCAGCGCGACCCTGACCGCCGGCCCGCGGTCACGCCGACCCAGGAGCGCCGACGACGAAGACGGTCCGTCGCTGGTCGACATCATTCGCAAAGTAGCCCTGGCGTACCGTTTCATTCGCGCGCGCGCCAAGCTGATCGGCACGCTGGCTTTGGTGGGCGTCGGCCTGGGAATCGGATCGCTGGCGTTTTTGCCGCCGCCACCAACGGCGGTGTGCGAAGTTCGGCTGCTTCCCCGGGTGAAATCGAATCCGGTGGAGACGCAGTGGCATCCGCCCGACGACGACTCGGCGCAATTCTTCGGAGACGCCGAGCGATCGTTCACCAGCGCCGATCTTGTGCGGGGCACATTGACCAGCGTCGAAGGCCACGGTCCGACCGACGCACGCGTGCAGGCGGTGGCCGGTCGGCTGCGGCTGGAAGGCATCGGCGATCACCGCTATCGCGCCAGCTATCTTGACGGTCGATTCGACCGCGGTCATCCACCGCCGACCCCGTTTCTGACCGCGCACATCAACGCCTATGTTCAGTCGGAGGTCGATCGGGCGTTACACGGCTTTTCCGCCGAGGTGGATTTCTTGCGCGACCAGTTAAAGACGGTGGAGGCCGATCTGGCGACGGTCTCCGCCGAACGCACCCGCTTCCGCGAGAGCAACGCCGACCGATTGCCCGAGGAGGCAGCCCAGACGCAGGCCAGCCGTTTCCAACTGCAAAACCGCCGCTCTGAGCTGGTGGCCCAGGTGCGTCGGCTGGAGGGCGAGATCGAGAACACGCGGCGCCGATTGGACGCCGGCGAGCCACTGGCCCAAGCCCGTCTGCAATCGTCACAGGCCTATCGCGACTCGCTCGGCGATACGAACCGCAAGTTAAGCGAGGCGCAGGCCAAGGGGTTCACCGACGAACACCCCGACGTCCAGCAACTGAAAGAGGAAAAGCGGCGCCTGGAAGGCCTGGTCGAAGCCGAAATGTCGTCGCACACATCGTTAGCCGATCAGAACTCCAACCCCGGGTTGCAGGCGATGCGGGCGCAATTGGACGGCCTGCAGGGCCAATTGAAAGCGGCGCGCGATGATCTGGCCGACACCGAGGCGGGCCTTGGTCAAGTGCGGCAGGTGGTGGGCGATCTGCCGCGCGTGCAAGAACACATTGAAGAGCTGAACCACGCCCAGGAGGGCACCATGCGCCTGCACGGCCAGCTCTTTGATAAACTGAAAAAGGCCGAGTTACAGTTGAATCTGGAGCGGGTCTCGGCGCAGTCGCGGTTGGAGGTGTTGACATCGCCGCGCTTGGAGCGCCCGCGCCGGTCGTTGACCTTGGTTTTGCGGGCGACGCTGGGCCTTTTGCTGGGCCTTTTCGTGGCCGCCGCTCTGATCGGCTGGAGCGAAGGTCGCCGGCTGATCTCCGACAGCCTGGCCGCGCTGGACCACGGCCGCCTGCGGACCTGATCCGCCATTTCTCACATCCGGGCCAGGCCGCCCACTAAGCGGACGGTGGTGGTGCCGCCTCCGGTTGTCAGGGCGATCCATGATCAACGCCCAGGTGCGCTCTTGAAACCGCGTTCCGGCAATCGATGGCGCGCGTCGCGCTTCCCTCGAAAGACAGCCACTGTCAGCGATTATTGTATACGACTGTCACTAATTATCCGTCGACTGTTAACCAACCTCCTGCATTTTTGCTGTTAGAAGTTTAAAAGAGGACACGGCGATCGAGGGCGCCGGCCGTCTTTGGGGAGGCTTTAACAGTGAGACGGGGACTTTTGCGCGACTACGAGGACGTGGTCCACGCGCTGCAGCGGGTTCTGGATATCTTCTGGATCGTGCTGGCCCACATCGCGATGTGTGCGGTGTACGGCCAGGCTTGGCGTCGCGAGATGAGCAACGCCACGGTGATGGGGATCGTCGTCTTCAGCGTCGCCGCCGAGCTGTGCGGCCTTTATCGTCCTTGGCGCTCCGAGGGATTGACCACCGAGATCCGCGCGGCGCTGCTGGTTTGGCTGTCCACGATCGCCGCCCTGGTGCTGGCGGCCGCCGCCACCAAGACCACGGCCCTTTACTCACGCGTCGTCACGTTCGGCTGGTTCGCGGCGGCTCCGGTGATTTTGGCCGGTTGGCGCATCGCTGGCCGATTGATCTTGCGCGCCGCTCGCAGCAACGGGATCAACATCAAAACCGTGGCGTTGGTCGGCGCGACCGCTGGCGCCGAACGTCTTTACAGCCAAATCAAGAGCCGCCCGTGGCTGGGAATGAAGGTGCGCGGCATCTACGACGATCGAATGGTCGAGCGGCACCATGTCTTCACCGACGCGGGACCGCCCTTCGTCGGACGAGTCGCTGAACTGATCGCTGACTGCCGGGCCAACCGCATCAACATGGTTTACGTGGCTTTGCCTCTGCGCGCCGAGGCACGCATCGCCGAACTTCTGCGCGCCTTGGCTGACACCACCGCCAGCGTTTACCTGGTGGCTGATTTCTTCACCTACGATCTTTTGTGCGCGCACTGGAGCGCCATCGGTAACTCGCCGCTGGTGAGCATTCGCGACACGCCGTTTCGAGGCGTCTATGGCTGGCTGAAATGGTTGGAGGACGTGGTGATCGGAGCGCTGATCATGACGGTCATTTCTTTGCCCTTGCTGGTGATAGCCGCGGCCATCAAGGCGACGTCACCTGGACCGATCTTTTTCCGCCAGCGTCGTTATGGGCTGAACGGAAAAGAGATCCGGGTTTTGAAGTTCCGCACCATGACCGTCTGCGAAGATGGGCCGGTGGTGGCCCAGGCGCAACGCAACGATCCGCGGGTGACGCCGCTGGGGCGTTTCCTGCGCCGCCTGTCTTTGGACGAGCTGCCGCAGTTCATCCAGGTGATGACCGGCGAGATGTCCATCGTCGGTCCGCGCCCGCACGCGGTCGCGCACAACGAGCAATATCGCTCGCTGATCCACGGCTATATGCTGCGCCACAAGGTCAAACCGGGGATCACCGGCTGGGCGCAGGTGAACGGCTGGCGCGGCGAGACGCCCGACATCACCTGGATGGAAAAGCGCGTCCAGCACGATCTGGAATACATCGAGAACTGGAGCCTGGTTTGGGATATCAAGATCATCTTGATGACGATCTTGGGCCGAAAGAAAAACCAGAACGCTTATTAGTGACGTCCGCCGGCGAGCGACACCTAACCGGTGAGATTCGCCAGCGGCCCCGTGCAGACCGCCGGGTTTCCGAAGGTGGTCACGCCACTTAGCCCCATGGCGTTGGCCAGCGAGACGAACAAGTTGTTGTGGGGAAGACCAGCGTTCGGGTAATAGTCGCCGGGGACTTTGGTCGGCGACGTGCGCGGCAGACTGAGGTACCGGCCAGTCTTCAGTACCGCGCCCCCGCCAGCGATCAGGTAGTTGATCATGAAGTTGGTGTGGTTGGTCGAGCCGATCTCGCCGCACCAAACCACCAACGTGTGATCAAGCAACGTGCTGCCGTCGGTCTCTTTCACGGCGTCCAGCGTCCCCAGCAAGGTGGCCAACCGAGTGGCGTACATCGCATAGAAGCTAACGGCGATCTGGATGTTCTTCGGATCCATCGTCGTCGCCGGAATGACGGTCTTCGTTCCCCAGCGATCGTTGGCGTACCAGAAGACGTCGTCCATCGAATGCAGGAAGGCGTGAATGTCGTCGACGCCAAACAGGGCGCTGGGGAATTGCTCCATGTCCAAGGTGATCACCCGGGTCAGATCGCAGGCCAGGGCGGCCACGCTCAGTTGAATGAACGCGTCCATTGAATCGGTCAGGCACGGAGCGCCGATGGCCTTGGGACAATCCTTGGCGTAAGGGCCGGTTACAGTGGCTTGGTCGGGCGCGCTGCAGTTCGTGGTGTTCCCCATCAACTGCACCCGCACCTCGAGATCGCGAATCAAGGCAGCGTGGCTGTCCAGTTTGGCCCTGTCGTTGGCCGCCAGCGGGACGCTGACGGCGCTGAACTCGGCCAGCGTGGCGTCGAGGATCGATTTGCGCCGCATGGCCGCCCTGGCGGCGCCCGGATCCGGTTGCGCCGACGGCGGTCCCTGCGGGAAAAGTCGGGTGTACGCCGCCGTCGGGCTGGTGATGGGCGGCACCAGCGCGTTGCTGCCTGCCCACGAAGTGACAAACGGCGCGTTCGCCGCGTTCGATCGGGCCGACAGCTCCAGCGACGGCAGCGGCGTCACCGGGGTCGGCATGTTGATCGATTTGGCGATGAATTGGTCGATGCTGATGCCGCCGGCGGCAGCGTTGTTGGCTCGGCTGATCGCCGACAAGGCGTGGGTCTGGCCGCCGACGTGGCCGTTCATCGGGCTGATGCCGTCGACGTACTGCGACTGCATATCCAGACCTTCCAGCAAAAGCAGCTTGTTCTTGAACGCGGCCAGCGGCATCAGCGTCGGACCCAGCTCGAAAGCGGTTTCGCTGGCGGCGGTGGCGCCGGCCGGCGGACGCACCCATTGCCGAAACAGCGATCCGTGCGGCGTGTAGAAAAACAGGATCCGCGTCGGAATCGCCGCGGCGGCGGCGCGCGCCGCCCGATCGCGCGGGGCGAAATACGCCGCCGTCCCGCCCAACCCCAGCGCCCGCAGCAAATTTCGTCGCGTGAAAGTCATGGTCTGCTCACGGTGTCGCCACGGTGAAGGAACGGAAGGCATCGCTTTTGACGATGCCCACCAGAAGCTCGCTCATCGGCCCGGCGCCGGCCGCAAAGTCGCCGGCCACCGCGCGAGCGGCGGCCAGATTGATCTGGGTGGCGTCCAGCCCCAGCGCATACCGCATCCATTGATAGGACACGCAACCGACCACCTGCTGACTTTTCGCCAGGCGCAGCACCAGATCGACCGCGCCGTTGACGTCGCCGTCGACATCCGTGTCATTTAACATCGTGGAAGAATTGACCGGCTGCCCGTACTCTTCGGTCCGCCATTTCCCGACCGCGTCGAAGTTTTCGAAGGCGAAGCCGATGCCGTTGATCGCGATGTGGCAGGCGGCGCAGGACCCTTGCTGATGCTGGGTCTCGAAACGCTGCCGGGTGGTCATCGGCGTGGTCGGATCCGCCACCGGCGGCATGGTGTTCACGCCGTTGGGCGGTGGCGGCGGGCGGTTGCAGAGCAGACTGTCCAGCACCAAGACGCCGCGTTGAACTGGCGAATCGTCGACGGGCCCAGCCAGCGCGGCCAGCAGGCCCGGCTGGGTCAAGACGCCGCCCCGCTGGGTCGAATCGAGATCGACCAGCTGCATGTCGCTGGACCCAGGTGCCGCCACGCCGAAGTACGACGCGATGTCGTCGTTGACGAACCCGTGCGGATCGCTGAGCAAGGTCTGCAGCGCGTGGTCATTCCAGAAGGCGCGCTCCACAAACGCCTCGGTCGAATCGCGCAGGGCGTGCGACACGGTCGGCGAAAAATCAGGGAACGCCACCATGTCTTTGGGCGGATCCTCCATGCGCGAGAACTTCAGCCATTCATAGTTGAATCGCGCCACCGCCTGGTGGGCGCGCGGATCGGCAAGCAGTCGCCGCGCCTGGACCTCGACGGCATCGGGGGTGGTCAATTGATCGGCGTCGGCGGCGGCCGTCAGCATCGCATCGGGCATGCTGCCCGCCAGCAGATACGACAAGCGCGCCGCCATTTCGTACGAGGTCAATGGCGCCGCGCCGGCCGCCACCGCCGGGTTCGCGCCCTCCAGTCGATAAAGGAAGGACGGCGACTGCAGGAAGACTTCGATGACGGCGGACAGCGCGGTGGGGAAGTCGTCGCTGGTTCGCTGGTCCTGGAAGAACGCCAGCATCCGGCCACCTTCATCGGCGGTCAGTGGCCGGCGATAAGCCCGCTTGCCAAAATCGGCGATGAAGGCGGTCGCGCAGGCCGTCTCGTCAGCCGCCGTCGCCGGCTGGCAGGTCACCACCGAGCCAAACTGGGCGTGCACAGCGTCCGCGATCTGCGAAGCGGCCGCTTCATAGTCCTCGACCAGCAACGAGGTGGCCGTCTGGCCGCTGGCGACATTGGAAAATCCACCCACCTGATTTTCATTGGGCAAGGTTGGATCGCCGAACGACACACTCGGGAACAAATCGTGGGCCGTGTTCAGGTACTGCACGTTGGTCAGGCGCGCCATCGCGTAGGTCACGCTGGGCTTGTCTTGATCACTCGGCAGGCCGGACCCGCCGGAGCCGCCCGTGCCGCCGCCAGGGGTGCCCGTCATACCGCCGGGAAGATCCCCGACGCGGCCTGTGCAGGCCGACAGGACCAGGAGACCTCCGGCCACCATCGTCGCCGTCGCCTTGCGCCGCGCCCGAGGCGACCGCCAGTCGGCGATGCACCCGCGGTTTCGAACCAACACCTGCAACATTCGTCTTGCTCAAGCCGTGCGCGAGCGACGCGCGTTTTTGAAGGCGCCTGACTTTAACATCGGCCTCACCGTGAGGCACGGACTATCGGGTCGGTTTTTGTGAAGAATTCTTCGGCGTTTCTCGGTCAATTTGAAGTTAACGTTTGGCCAAGACGGAAGTTACCAACGACCGGCGAGCATGCGGGCTATTGTCGGGAAACATGAGTGGAAGCAGTCGGAGCAATCAGAGATCAGTGGCTGACGGAAACCTCCTCATCACCGGCGGCGCCGGTTTTATCGGGTCCTGTTACGCGCGCATGGTCCGGCGCAAACGCCCGCGACAGCTGCTGATCAACGTCGACGCCCTGACGTACGCCGGAAACCTGGAAAACCTCGCCGACCTGGAAGGCGATGCGGGGCATGTCTTCGTCAAGGCCAACATCCGGGACAAGGAACGCCTGGTCGATCTGCTCCGCAAGTACGAGGTCGGCGCAGTGATCAACTTTGCCGCCGAGAGCCACGTCGATCGCAGCATCCTGTCGGCCGAACCGTTCGTCGACACAAACGTGCTGGGCACGCTGCGCCTCCTGGAGGCGGCGCGCATAGCCGGCGTCGGTCGTTTTGTACAAGTCTCGACCGACGAGGTCTATGGATCGCTCGGACCGGACGGTGCCTTCGAGGAGACCACGCCGCTGTCGCCGCGCAGCCCATATTCGGCCAGCAAGGCCGCCGCCGATCATCTGGTGATGGCGTTCCACCACACCCACGGAATGGACACCGTCATCACGCGCTGTTCGAACAACTATGGCCCCTATCAATTTCCAGAGAAATTGATCCCGCTGATGATCCTGAATGCGTTGGAAGGAAAACCGCTGCCGGTCTATGGCGACGGCCTGCAGGTGCGCGATTGGATCCACGTCGAGGATCACTGCGAAGCGATCGACGCCGTCTTGCTGCGCGGAGAGTCCGGCCACGTCTACAACATCGGGGCCGAGAACGAGCGCCCGAACCTTGACGTCGTACGCGCCATCCTGGCCGGCACGGGCGCCTCGCCGGCGCTGATCAAATACGTCCCCGACCGGCCCGGGCACGATCGCCGCTATGCCATGAACGCCACCAAGGCCAAGCGAGAGCTGGGCTGGCTCCCGCGGCACGACTTTGACAACGGTCTGGCCCAGACGATCGCCTGGTATCGTGACAACACCGCCTGGTGCCAGAACGTGCGCAGCGGCAGCTACCGCGATTACTACGAGCAGCAATATGGCGCGCGCCTCGTTCGCCGGGCGGCGGAATAGTGACCGGCGAACCGTTGCGGGGCGTGGTGCTGGCGGGAGGAACCGGCTCGCGCCTTTTTCCGCTGACCAAGGTGACCAACAAGCATCTGCTGCCGGTCGGGCGCGATCCGATGATCTTTCATCCCGTGCGCAAGCTGGTCGAATGTGTTCGACGTGATCAAGGAGCTGCGCCCGTCCGGACGCGGCGAGCTGGAAATCACCGACGTCAACAACGCCTATATCGTCCGCGGCGATCTCACCTTTGACGTGTTACCGGGCTGGTGGACCGACGCCGGCACGTTCGAATCGCTCAAGCACGCCAACGATCTGTTGCGGACGACTGGCGCGGCGATCGGCGAGCGCTGACTGGGGCTCGCCGTCGCGCTTTTACGGTGGCAGCAGGTGAGACGGGATCGACGCCAACGGAAGGTTCTTGCGATCGCGTCCAGAGACCACCGGCGCCGTCGCGCCCCAGGATGCCGACAGGTTCAGCGCCGGATCGTTCCAGAGAATTCCCATCTCGTCGGTGTTGTCGTAGTACTCGTCGACCATATAGGTCATCACTGTGTCGACGACGGCGTAGTAACCGTGGGCGACGCCCTTGGGAATGTACAGCCCTAGTGGATGGTCGGTACCCAGCTCGTGCACCTCGGAGGCGCCGCGGGTCGGCGACGACACCCGACAATCGTAAAGCACCGCCCGGATCAACCCGGAGGGCACAATCCACAGATCGGCTTGTTTCAAGTGATAGTGCAGGCCGCGCAGGACCCCCGCCTGCGAGTACGAAGCGTTTCCCTGGATCATTTCGCGCGCCCCGGGGACCCATTGTCGGCGGTAGCTTTCAAAAAAATAGCCCCGGTCGTCACGAAACGAGCGCAAAGAAATCTGAAACACACCCTTGATTGTCGACGATTCCCGGGCCTGCGGCGACGGCCCCTCGGAGACATAACTGGTCACGTCAATCGCGGCGGTCATTGCCTTTGTCTAACACGCAAGAACGCATAGTCGATCCGCCGCGCGCTCTTTCCGACAAGAATTAGCGGACCATTGATTGTCCGGTCATCGGTCGTTGACAGTGGTGACTGCCGCAGCGAGGCGAATTGTTTCTATTCAAACAAGAACGGCCGAAACTGCCACTGTCCCGTAAAGAATGAACGCGACGATTGCTATAGTAACGAGGTGAGCGTTTCTCAGTCGGCGACCATCGTGACGGCATCCGCGCCGCCCGATGCTCCGTCGCTGCGCGGGCGGATGTGGCGCGGCTCGCTGTTCGAAGTGGGCGGCTACGGCGCGCAACAGGCGCTTCGCCTGGGCAGCAACCTGATCCTGTCGCGCCTGCTGTTTCCGGCGGCCTTCGGCCTCAGCTCGATTGTCACCCTGCTTTTGACCGGCCTGGTGATGTTGACCGACGTGGCCATTCAGCCGTGCATCATTCAAAGCCCCCGCGGGGACGATCCCGACTTTCTCAACACCGCTTTCACCCTCCAGGTTTTGCGCGGCTTCACCCTGGCCGGCCTGATGATCGTCCTGGCCTGGCCGGCTGCCCGCTTCTATCGCGAGCCGGCCCTGACTCACCTGATCCAATTTGGCGCCCTGCAGTTGATCATCAACGGCTTTCATTCGACATCGGTGCCGACCTTGCGACGACACCTGCGCCTGGGCTGGGTGAACGGCCTCGAGCTGGGACAGACGCTGGTCGCCCTGCCGATCACTTTGATCCTGGCCCGCACCCACCGCAGCGCCTGGCCGCTGGTGATCGGGATGGTCGTGTCGGCCTTGGCCTACGCCATCGCCTCGCACCTGATGCCGGTGCCCTATCGCAACCGGTTTCATTGGGACCAATCGGCGGCCCGCGAATTGAAACGGTTCGGGCGCTGGGTGGTCGGTAGCAGCGCGGTCGGTTTCCTGGGCTGGCAGACCGACCGCATTTTGATGGGCCGGTTTCTGGGGGCGGCCTGGCTGGGCGTCTACGCCATCGCCTTGAATCTCAGCGACGCAATCGGGGCGGTGGTCCAACGTCTGATTGGCAGCATCATGTATCCGGTCCTGGGCCACGCCGGTCGCGACGAGCAGTCCGACGTCGCCGCGCTTTACGATCGCATGCGGCGCAAGCTGGATCTGTTGTCGATGACCGCGACCGGTTTCTTGGCCGGCGTCGGCACCTGGATCGTTCACGCCTTGTGGGACAGCCGTTACGAAAACGCCGGCTGGATCCTGCAAATTCTCTGCGTTCGGGTAGCCATCGGCGCTCTGGTGTCGCCCGGCGAGACCTGTCTTTACGCCCTCGGGCAAACCCAATACGTCTTTCGACGCAGCTTTTTTCGGCTGCTGGGCGCGATCGTGTTGGTCAGCGCCGGCTGGTATCTGGACGGCGTCATCGGCGTGATGTGGGGCGTGGCGGCCACCGAGCTTTTCACCGGCCTGGCGATCTGGCCACGCCTGCGGCAGCTACGCATCCTGCACTGGCGCCGCGAACTGCTGGCGGTCGCACTCTTCTTGATCGCGCTCGCCGCTGGGATCGCCGTCAGGCATCTCTTGCCCGCGGTTCACCTGCGCCCGGGCCGAATGTTTTCATGATCATCTGTTCGTACGAAGATCGTCCCAGCGATGTGGTCGGCCTGAAACTGCTGGTCTGTAGTGTGCAGCGCCATCTGCCCGACATCGCCGTTCACATCGGCTGTCCCGGCGCGCCCGCGGCGTTTGCGCGCTGGATGGCCGGTCGCACGAACGTGACGCTTGAGCAGATCGTCGACCCCACACTCAAGGGCTGGAACGCCAAACCGGTTCTGTTGCTGCGCCTGCTGGAAGCGGGTCACGACAGCGTCACGTGGATGGATTCGGATCTGATCGTCGCGGGTGACTTTCGCGCACCGTTGAAAGATGATCAGGCGTTGGTCCTGACGAACGAGCTGGCGTGGAAACCGCACGAGGAAGCTCTGATGCGAACCCGCGGCTGGAATTTGCCGCTGGGCCACCGGTCATCCGGGTTGGTGAACAGCGCCTTCCTACGCGTCGGTCAGCAACACCGACCGCTGCTGCAAGAATGGATACGCTTGCTCAAAACGCCGGCCTACCAGGTCGCGCAGACGCTGCCATTTCACACCCGGCCGCCGCACATGATCGGCGATCAAGATGTGCTCAGCGCCCTGCTCGGCTCGGCGGCGTTCTGCGAGCTGCCGGTCACGATCCTGTCCCGCGGCCTCGATATCATTCACGACATTCAAGGCGGCTATCATCCCTGGGATCGCCTGGCCAATCTGGCGCGGCCGATGCCACCCTTGGTCCATGCTCAGTCCTACAAACCGTGGCGGTTCCTGGTCCCGCCCTCGCCGCTGCGCGAGCCGACCCGTTACTATCACCTGATTCACGTCGAGACGTCGCCCTACGGTCACGTGGCCCGGCAGTACAGTGACGAGCTGGACGACGAAGCGCCGTGGTTGAACGTGCGCTCGCTCCCGGGAAAGCTGGCCAACGCCATGGCGCTGGGCAACCCGCATTTGCCGGGATTGCCGCAAGCCTTGGTCGGGCGGCTGCGCGATCGACAGATCCGCGCGCGGCACCAGCTGACCCGCGTGGGACGCGCCGCCCGCCGGCTGATGTCCCGGATGAATCTAGTTGCCGACCAGACGACGGTCGAGCGCGCTGCCGGTGTGAACGAAGAGATCCAGGTGCGTTGAACGAACCCCCAGCCGAGCATCCGGCTGCCACGGTCGATAGTTCGCCATCGCCCATTCGTAGATCGGATGTTGGTCCCAGGCGATGACACCGGCCAATTGGTCGGCGCGACCCAGGAGGCGAGCCGCCAGCCCAGGCGTGCGCGTGGGCGCCTGAGGTCGCCATTCATCGCGAGAGTGAATCACCAGGAGATCGGGCGGATGGCTTTTCAGCGCCTGCAACGTGACGGCGCCAAGCTGCGCCGCCAGCGCGGTGGACGAAAGCAGCTGCGACGTCCACAACGTCGGCGTGGTCGGCCGAAGCCCGCCGTAATAGTAGAAAGCGGCGCCGTCGCCGTACTCGAACAACGTTTCGGACGGCAACAACAACCCGCTGACGGCATAGGCGAACGCCCGATCCTCGACCACCGTCTCGCCGTATTTCCGGCGGGCCCAATCGTCGCTGGACAGCGTGTAGTTGGGAACCTCGTGGACCAACACCACCGCCAGAGCGACGCCCGCGAGCACATCGCCGAGCCAAGGTCTGGTCGACGGGTGGCCGCTCGTCGACGGCGGCGCGGTGACACTGACAGTGGCCGTCGCCCATCCGACCCCCAGCGCCAGCGTCGGCAACCACAATTGATACGAGTGCGGATGGAAAGCGCCGCCTTGAATGACAATCATCGCGTGAACACCCAGCGCCAGCCCGACGAACAGCACCCACTCGCGCTGCCAGCCCCGCCGAAGACCGACCGCGGTACCGACGACCACCAGCACCACCGCCGGCGCCACGAAAAGCAGATTAGCGGGAAAGATTTTCCCCTCTCTCAGATATCGATAGAGGTTAAACAGCAAGCCAGCCGATCGCGCCCCGTTCATCGTCACATTCGTCGCCCAGTAAATCGCCGCTTGTCCCGTGGCCACGGCGTACCCGAAGATCGCGCCCCAAACAAGGAGGCCCATCGCGCCCACCACCAGTGATTCAGCCAGGACCGTCTTGCGCGGAAGGCCAGCCGGCGGCGCCAGGAAGTGCGCGGCAAGGACGAAGACCGCCAGAATGGCCAGAATGGGTTTGTACGTCGACCCGAACGCCAGCAGCAGCCCGACCAGTGCCATGCGTCCCCACGCGGCGCGACCAGGAGGATGCCTGACCAGCAGCGCGAACCCGCCCGCATAACACCCATTGATGAACACTTCGCTGTTTGGCTGGTTGGCTTGAATCACCAGCGTCCCGCAAAGCACGGTCCAGAACGCGGCTGACCACAGGCCGGCCTTCGTCCCTATCGCCGCCCCACCCGCATACACCGCCAGCAAGGTGGCCAAAGCCGCGCCGACACCGAGGAGAAACACCGCGGCGGCGCCGTGGCCGGCAATCCTTTCGGCCAGCGCATAGGTCGCATACAGGCCGGGCGGTTTGACGTCCCAGACGTCCGTGTACAGGCGCTGACCGGACAGCATCTCGTGCCCGATCGTCGCGTACGTGAGGAGATCACGCTCCAGCGGCTCGTTGAACGTGCGTGTCCGGGCCAGGACAATGAGCAGCGCCATGGCCGCCAGCGCGGCCGCCGTTTTCGATCCCGTGGTGATGCCCGCCCGCTGCGGCAATGGTTGGTCGCCGCGCTAGGCGGCTCGCCTGGCCGCCGCCGATGGCGGCCTGCGCCGCCCGCAACTGCACCAGACCGATGACCACCCGGCCGGCGATTTGTTCAGGCCTCCAAGGCCGCTCATAGCCTTCTCCCTTCGTCCCGATCCTAACGCCCCGATGCTGCGGCTATGTTTCCAGCCGGCGGATTCCGCGTAACTCGCCCAAGTCGACTTGCTCT
>DASXQB010000350.1:0-6621 GCA_036493295.1 Polyangia bacterium
GACGAAAGGCTCCGGCAGCCCTAGCTCGCGGCCGAGCGCGCGCACTTCGTCCTTGAACAGCTCGCGCAGCGGCTCCACCAATTTCAAATTCATGCGCTCGGGCAGGCCGCCGACGTTGTGGTGCGATTTGATCGTCGCCGACGGCCCCTTGTGCGAAACCGATTCGATGACGTCCGGGTACAGCGTGCCTTGCACCAGGAACGACGCCGCCGCGCCGCCGGCTGCGGCCACCCGCTTGGCCTCTTCCTCGAAGACAGCGATGAACTCGCGGCCGATGAACTTGCGCTTGCCTTCCGGATCGGTGACGCCGTGGAGGCCGCGCATGAATCTGGCGGTGGCGTCGACGACGCGCAGATCGGCCTTGAAGGCGTCGCGAAACAACGACTCGACCTGCTGCGCTTCGGCGGCGCGTTGCAAGCCGGTGTCGACGAAGATGCACGTCAATCGATCGCCGATGGCGCGCAGCACCAGCGCCGCCGCCACCGACGAATCGACGCCGCCCGAAAGGCCGCACACGGCGCGCGCGGTGGGCCCGACCTTGTCCTTGATCGCCCGCACCGCTTCGTCGACAAAACTGGCCATGGTCCAGGTGGGCTGGCAGCCGCAGATGCGAAAGAGAAAGTTGGCCAGGATCTCGCCGCCGCGCGGGGTGTGCACCACCTCGGGGTGAAATTGCACGCCCCAGAATTTGCGCGCCGGCGCGGCGACGGCGGCGACCGGACAGTTGGCGCTTTCTGCGATGACCGAGAATCCGCTGGGCAGACTGTCGATGCGATCGCCATGGCTCATCCACACGGGCACGTCTTCGTCGGCGGTGAAGCCATGGAAAAGATCGCCCGCCTCTTTCACCCGAATGGTGGCGCGACCGTATTCGCGCCGATCGGCCGGCACAACCTTGCCTCCCAGGAGCAACGCCGTCAGCTGCACGCCATAGCAGATGCCCAGGATCGGCACGCCCAGGTCATAAAGCTCGGCGCTGACCCGCGGCGCGCCTTCATCGTATGAGGAGGACGGTCCACCCGACAAGATGATCCCGCGCGGGTTCAGCTCGCGAATCTTCGCCAGCGAAATATTGAACGGGTGAATCTCCGAGTACACCTTCTGTTCGCGCACCCGGCGCGCGATGAGCTGTGTGTACTGAGCTCCGAAGTCCAGGATCAGGATGAGATCGCGACGCACGCGGGGCTACTGCTCCACCCGATAGTTGGGGGCTTCCTTGGTGATGATCACGTCGTGGACGTGCGATTCACGCAGGCCCATCGCGGTGGCGCGTACGAACTTGGCCTTGTTGCGCAGGTCGGCGATGGTGCGGCAGCCGGTGTAACCCATGCCGGCCTTGAGGCCGCCGATGAGCTGGAAGATCGATTGCGACAGCGATCCACGGTAAGGCACGCGGCCCTCGATGCCTTCCGGCACCAGCTTGGCTTCGGTGGCCACCTCGCTTTGGAAATAGCGATCGCGGCTGCCGGCGCGCATGGCGCCGATCGATCCCATGCCGCGATAAACTTTGTAGCTGCGGCCTTGGTACAAGATGATCTCGCCCGGCGCTTCGTCGGTGCCGGCGAACAGGCTGCCGATCATCACGATGTGCGCGCCGGCGGCGATGGCCTTGACCACGTCGCCGGAATACTTGATGCCGCCGTCGGCGATGACCATGACGTTCATCTTTTCCAGCGCGCGCGCCACGTCGTTGATGGCGGTGATCTGCGGAACGCCCACGCCGGCCACCACGCGCGTGGTGCAGATCGATCCCGGTCCGATGCCGACCTTCACCGCGTCGGCGCCGGCCTTGGCCAGGGCCAGCGCTCCTTCGCCGGTGGCCACGTTGCCGGCGATGATCTGGGCCTTGGGGAAATTGCGGCGCACGTCGGCCACCGCCTGGATCACGCCACGCGAATGGCCGTGGGCGGTGTCGATGCAGATGACGTCGCAGCCGGCCTTCAGCAAGGCGTCGACGCGTTCGTCGCGATCGGCGCCCACACCGACGGCGGCGCCCACGCGCAGGCGGCCGAACTCGTCCTTGGCGGCGAACGGGTGCTGCTGCGCCTTCTCGATGTCCTTGATGGTGATGAGGCCCTTGAGCAAGCCGTTGCCGTCCACCACCAGCAGCTTCTCGATGCGGTTCTTGTGCAGGAGCTCCTTCGAGCCTTCCAGGCTGGCGCCCTCGCCGGTGGTGATCAGGCGGCGGGTCATCATGGCGCTGACCGGCTGATCGAGATTGCGTTCAAAGCGCAGGTCGCGGTTGGTGAGGATGCCGACCGGACGTCCGTCAGCGGCCACCACCGGCAGGCCGGAGATCTCGTGCTTGCGCATCAACTCGACGGCGGCGGCGACTTTCTGATCGGGGCCGACGGTGACCGGATTGATGACCACGCCGGTCTCGGCCTTCTTCACCTTGGTCACCTCCAACGCCTGCTCGGGGATGCCCATGTTCTTGTGCAAGATGCCGACGCCGCCCTCGCGCGCCATGCAGATCGCCGTGGCCGCTTCGGTCACGGTGTCCATCGCCGACGAGATGATCGGGTTGGCCAGCCGGATCCCCGGCGTCAGGTCGGTGCGAACGTCGACGTCCTTCGGAATGACGTCGCTTTCCGCGGGAACCAGCAGGACGTCATCAAAAGTCAGAGCCTCTCGCAGGTGACCGTCCGGCAGCATCTCGGGAGATTAGCGACTGTGCTCTAGCCTCGCAATTCCTATTTCGCAGCGGCTTTGCCGTCGCCGGCAGCGCACGCGGCGACGATGGCCTGGGCCTGAGTTTTCGCCTCTGGTTTGACGCCAGGCAAGGCCACGAAACGGTCCATCTCAGCGCGCGCCGCCGCGCAGTCGCCCTTGGCCACCAAAGCCTTGCCGAGCTCATAGTGAGCCAGCGCGTTCTTCGGATCCAGCTGCACCGCCGCCTTGCATTCCGTCACCGCCCGCGCCGCCGCGCGCGTCTCGAACAGCGCGCGACACAGGTCGGCGGCGAAAGCACCGTTGGCGGCGTCCAGCTTGCGCGCCTTCTCGCCGGCCGTCACTGCGCCGGCGGCGTCACCTTTCTTCAAATTCACGCGCCCGAGGCGATCCCAGGCCAGCGCCAAATTGGGGTTCAGCTTCGTGGCTTGTTCCAGCGCGCGCTGCGCGTCGTCGAAGGCGCGCTGGTCGGACAGCACCATCCCTAGATCGGCAAATCCAAGCGCGTCGTTCGGCGACAGGCGCGTCGCCTCTTTCAGCGCCGCCGCCGCACCGTCGATATCGCCCGCCCGGCGCAGCGCCGCGCCCAGGTTCAAACGATAGCCGCCGTCGCTCGGTTTGAGCCGCACCGCGGCCCGATACGCGACCACCGCCTCGGCACGCTTGCCCAGCGCATCGCGGGCCAAGCCCAGGTTGTAGTGCGCCTCGGCGTAGGCGGGGTTGGCCTTGGTGGCCGCTTCCAGCGCCGCTGCCGCACCGGCCGCGTCGCCCTTCGCCAGCAGCAGCGCGCCCAGGTTGTTGTTCGCTTCGGCAAAGTCGGGCTTGCGCGAAACCGCCGCGCGATAAGCGGCCAGCGCGCCAGCGGCGTCGCCTTTCTTTTCCAGCACCACGCCGCGCAAGTACGGCGCCCGCGCGTCCTTGGAATCCGCCGCCGCCGCCGCGTCGAAAGCGCGCAGCGCGCCGGTCAGATCGCCCTGCTGAAACAACCGCTGCCCTTTTTCCAGCAGCGGCACCGCTGGGCCGCCCGCGCTTGCGCCGTCACCCATCAACGCCAGTACAATCAGAAGAATCATCGCGACAGTCTACCGTCCCTCCGTTCACCGCCGCTATTTCCGCCAGGAGCGCGGGCTCTGCCCGCGCGGCTCACCTTGTGAAATGGGGGTGGGCTCGCGGGAGGGCCCAGCCCTCCCGCGTAGCGAGCGCCAGCGAGCGATCTAGTGCGGCAGCGACGCCCGCAGCGCCTCGCGCAGGGTGTTGGCGCGGGCATCGTCGGTGATCTTCTCGCCGGTGGCCTTGTCGCGCACGTAGAAGACGTCGACGGCGCGGTTGGCCTCGGTGGCGATCTTCGAGCGGTGGATGTCCAGGCCGCTGGCGAACAGCGTGCGGGTGATGGCGTACAGCAAGCCCGGGCGATCTTCGGAGATGACCTCGACGATGGTGAAGCCGCGGCTGACCTGGTTGTCGATCTTGAGCTCGGTCGGCACCTCGGGCGTGTGCCAGGCCGCCACCGAATCGGTGCGTGGGCGCGAGCCAACCAACGTCTCGACGTTCACCCGACCCGACACCACCGATTCGAGATCGGCGCGGATCTTTTGCCAGCGGTGCTCGTCGGTGACGGGGTTGCCGGCGCTGTCGCGGACGCGAAAGATGTCCAGGGCCAACGCGTCGTCGCCCGGCGTGGTGGCCTTGCGCGAGTAGATGGCGGCGTCGACGACGTCCAGGCGGTTGGCGTGCAGGACGCCCGCCACCTCGGCCAGCAAGCCCGGCATGTCCGGCGCCACCAGCACCATCTCGGTCAGGCCAAGCCGGGTGTCATGCGCGACATCGATGATCGACACCTCGGTCCGGCCGCGCCGCGCCCGCATCAGGCGCGCGTGGGCGGCTATTTTGAGCGCGGTGTTCTCGGCGAAGTAACGGTCGGGAAAACCGGCGAACAGCGCCGCCAGCTCCGGGTTCTCGGCGTCCTCGCCCAAGAGGCGAGCGGCGCGCTTTTGCCGGCGCTGCACCGTCTCGGCGCGCTCGGCGCCCAGGAGATCGGGCCCGCGCCGCAGAAAATTCAGGGTGCGCTGGTAAAGCTCGCGCAGCAGCGTGTCCTTCCAGCTGGTCAAGTTGTCAGGCGCCACCGACGCCAGGTCGCAGAAGGTCAGCAAGTAAAGCTCGCGCAGGTTCTCCTCGTCGCCGCACAGCTTGGCGAAGTCGGCGATCATCTCTTGATCGTCCAGATCGCGCCGCTGCGACATCTGGCCCATCACCAGGTGCTGGCGCACCAGGAACTCGGCGCGGCGGATGTCTTCTTCTTCCAGCCCCAGGCGGGCGGCGATGTTCAAGGTCAGGTCAGCGCCGATCTCGCTGTGCGGTTTGCCGTACGGTTTGCCCACGTCGTGCAGCAAGGTGCCCACCACCATGGCCACCGGCCGCTGGACCTCCTGAATCGTCTCCGAGGTGACGGAAAATTCGTCGGCGTGATCGCCGCGGGCCAGGGCGTGCAGGCGGCCGACGGCGTACAGGGCGTGCTGGTCGACGGTGTACACGTGATAGATGTCGTGCTGCACGCGGCCCGTGCTGGGCTCCCACTCGGGCATCAGCGCGCCCAGCACGCCGAGATCTTGCATCTGTTCCAGGCGCGACGGGTTCGCTCGATCGCGCGTGTCGCCCAGGAACTTCACGAAGGTCGGGCCGGCGTCGGGATCGGCGCGCAGCGCTTCGCCGTGCGAGGCGGCTTGCTCGCCGATGAGCTCGCGGGTGCGCAGGGCCAGCGGTAGGTCCAGCTCGACGGCGGCGGCGAAGATGCGGATCATCTCGGACGGCTTGCGCTGAAAGACGGTCTCGTCGACCGGTTCCAGGGCGCCGTCGCGAATGACAAAGCTGGGATCGCGCGGTCCGCTGTCGGCCAACGCGACCGGCACGGTGACGCGGCGCTGGCCCTCGCGCGCGGTGGCGCGCTGGAGCAACCGCTCGGTCTCGCGGCGGATCAACTTGGCGTGGGCGTGGAACTGGTGCATCAGCGCCTCGACGGCGGGCGCCACCGCCGGGCGGATGTCGCCTTCGCTGGCGCGCGCGTTCGGGCAAAGGATGGGCGCCACCGCTTCCTGCACGGCGAACCGCAGCTGATCCTGGCGCCGACCGGCGGCGCTGTGCATGGCGATGCGGGTGCGCAAAAGCCAGGCGTTCGCCGCCTGAAACGCCGTGGCCACCCGTTCGGTCATCACGCCCTTGGCCTGCAGCGCGCGCGGATCGCCGGTGCCAAAGCGGGCCATCGCCGCCCAGCGCCCGACGCACAGATCGCGCATGCCGCCCGGGCCGTTCTTCAGATCGGGTTCCAACAAGAAAATGGTGTCGCCGAACCGGCTGTGGCGGGCCTTCTGTTCGGCGCGCAGGCGGGCCACGAAATCGTCGGCGGCGCTGGCGGCCACCCGCTTGTGAAATTCGGCCAGGAACTTGTCGGCCAGCGCGCGATCGCCGATCAGAAAGCGGGCGTCCAGCAGCGCCGTCGCCGCCGCCAGATCAGTGGCGGGCAAGGACAGCGCTTGATCGTAGCCGCGCACGGCATGGCCGGCGTCGACCTTGGCGTCCCACAGCGGATACAAGATCGCCTCCGCCAGAGCCTGAGCGGCGCGGCCGGGGCGTTCGGCGCACAGGACCAGCAGATCCAGATCCGAAAACGGGGCCAGCTCCCCGCGGCCAAAACCGCCGGTCGCCAGGATGGCCACCGGGGTGTCGCATCTGGCCACGTCGGGACCGGCGCTGGCGATCAAGATGCGGTCGACGTCGGCGGCGAGATCGCGCGCGATCCGGGTGCCGTCGGCGTCGATGCGCGCGGCCTTGCCCGCCCACTCCCGCGCCTCGGCGAACTGCTGGGCAATCGACTGATTCATCGTCGCCCAATCTATCAGAGGACGGCGATCGCATTGGATTGACGGCGGTCGGCCCGTGCGGCACGGTAACACCCAT
>DASXQB010000351.1:0-7027 GCA_036493295.1 Polyangia bacterium
AGGCGCCGCGATACTTCTCGGTCTGAACGTACTTGGTGAAGGCGCTGCCCAGGTTCAAGGCCAGCTCCCACTTCTTGCCGGCCGGATCGGGCTTGCCGAACTGGAACATGCGGTTGACGCTGAGTCCGGCGGACAGGCCGACGACCATGTGCTGGAAGCGGCTCTCGAACGACGTCGGCAGGATGGCGCGCACCAGGCCGGCCAGACGAACCTTCGAATGCGCTTCGGTGAAAAGGTTCCGCGCGCTCATCCCCAGCCAGGTGTCCAGCGGGTTGTAGTGTCGGCCGTTCGGGTTGTCGGGCTTGGTGTATTCGTATTCGAGGTAGCCGCGGCCCCACACCGTGAGCTCGCGCTTGGTGCCGAGCTTGATCGTCGGGCGCACATAGAACGCGGTGGCGACGTAGGGATCAGAGTATCCGCTGGTGTAGAACGTGCCGCTGCCGAAGTAGTTGTTGATCTCCATCGACGAGCCGGCGAATCGTTCCTGCCACCAAGACTTGCTCGCCGTGCTGCTGGTCAGCGAAAGGGTATTGCTGTCATCACGGACAGGCCCCCCGTCGGCGCGCGCGTACCCGGCGCTGATGAACAGGCCGACGGCGAGAACATAGCTGCACCAACAAAACAGCTGCTTTTGTTCGGTCACGAATCCCCTCCGAACCAGCGAAGGCGGCAGTCTAGCAAAACCGGTCACGCTCGATTGTTTCTAATTGACGCGATTTTCTCCGCGTCTCGTCCGCTGTTGCCACCCCGACCCATGAGAGTGCTCGCCACCCGCTTTCGGGTCAGCGGGGTGTCACGATTCCCGACGGGCGGGTGGGGGAGTCCCCCGCATCTGGGGGAAAACTTTAGGGATTGATGCCTACAAAAATTCCTGCGAAGGTTTCGCATGCGTTTTATGGGCGACAGCGGCAAATGGGGTTGTGTCGTGGTCTTCACGCTGGTCGGCTGCTGGTCGACGACCGCGCTGGCGGCGAAAGGTCGGGTCGGCGTGCGATTCTCCGGCAGCCAAGCGGGGCCGGCACGCGACGCGATTGTCCAGGTGCTGGCGCAGCATAATTTCAGCGTCGTCAAAGATCAGCAGATCGAAGCAGCGGCCAGCAAACTGCACCGCGGTCTGGATTCCGCCGCCGATCTGGCGGCGGTGGCGGCCAAGCTCAAGCTGACGGCGCTGGTGGCCGGTGAAGT
Organism: Polyangia bacterium; assembly: GCA_036493295.1. Classification (GTDB taxonomy): domain Bacteria; phylum Myxococcota_A; class Polyangia; order Fen-1088; family Fen-1088; genus DATKEU01. The sequence continues at coordinate 1,186 of DASXQB010000351.1, forward strand.
GAAGGAAGGCGTCAACAAGGCTGGCGTGGTGGTTCGGAGCGGCAGCTCGGGCAAGGTGACCGCCAAAGCACTGTGGTCGGCGGAGGGCGGGCCGAAGAAATTGGCCGACGCGATCAAGGCCTCGGCGTGGGCGCGGCTGGGGCCTGGTCTGCGTGCAGGCGCCGGCGGCGGTGGCGCCAGCGGTGGCGCCGGCAGTCACCAATCGGACGCCGCTGAAAAGCTGGTCGCCGCCGCGGAGCAGGACGACGAAGACAGTGACGGCGCCGGCGAAGCCGAAAAGTCGGCGCCCGCGTCTCGCCGAGTGGTGGCTGAGGAGCCGCCCGCCGAAAAACCGGCGCCGGCCAAGCACAGCGGAAAGTCCGACGCCGATCTCGAGGAGGAAGCCGGGATCTCGTCCAGCAGCGATCACAGCGAGAGGGAAACCCCGCCCGCCCGCCACACCGCTCGCGCCGCTGACGGCGACGAAGCGGTGGTCGTCGCTCGTCCTGGCCGCGCCCGCTCGTCTGCTCAGAACAGCAAGTTGGCGCTGGAGCTAGGCGCCGGCCCGCGCCTGCTGTGGCGCGATCTTCATTACTCCGGCGCCACAGGCAGCGCGCTGGTGCCGTTTTCGATGGCGGGCGCGCCGACGCTGGGCGCGTCCGGGGCGTGGTATCCGGCCGCGCACGCCACCAGCGGCCCCGCCGGCAACATCGGCCTGGCCGGCAACATCGAATACGCGTCGGGCATCACGTCGAAGGCGGCCGACGGATCGACTTTTCCCACCGCCACCACGGATTTCTTCGGCGGCTTGCGCGTGCGCCTGCCCGACGGGCCGGTGCAGCTGGTGTTGACCGGCGGCTATGGGCGACATGCGTTCGTCTTTCACAATGGCGCCCAGACCAGCCGCGCGAACATCAACGTGCCCGACATGGACAACCGCTACCTGCGTGGCGCGGCGGACGTGCGGCTATCCTTCACCTCCGATCTGTCGCTGACCTTGGGCGCCGGATACCGGAAGGTGATCGACGTCGGCGGCGCCCGCTTTCAGCTGAAATCGGCGCAGTACTTCCCCAACGCTTCGGTGTGGGGCATGGACGCCACCGTGATGGTGGGGTACCGCTTCCTGTCGGTGATGGAGGCGCAGGTGGGTTACGACCTGCGCCGTTACTCCTACACCACCCACGCCGGCGCCGGCGATCCGATCGCGCTGCCCAGTTTTGTCGACGGATACAGCGCTTTTTGGCTGAATCTGGCGGTGGCCATCGACGGTGCGGGCTCGCATTCGAAGAAGCGCTCACATGCCGACGACGACGACGAAGGCTAGCCCGGCCAAACGCGTCGCCGCTCCGGGCGCGCCGGCCTGACGCGCCGGTCGCGCGATTGCGGCGTCGCCGTCTAAAGCTGTAGCGAAAAGGGGTCGAGGCTTATTGAAGGAGCCCTGCACGTCGCCGGGCCTTGAGGAGCCTTCCACCAATGTACAGCATGGCGAGCGCGTTTCTGGTTCTGGCGGGTGCGCTATGCGCGCTCGGTGGCTACGGTCTGGGGGCGTGGCGGCAGCGCCTGCAGTTCCGTTTGGAGCTGGACGCCGACGACCTGGACTCGCACGAGCGCGTCCTGGAAATGATCGAGTCGCTGTCCGACGGCGGCGGCCCCGTCCCGAGCCCCGGCCGGAACGACAACCGCCCGAATTAGGCCCGCAGGGCCGTTCATTTTCAGGCCAGGTGCGCCGCCTTGAGCGCTGTCAGGATCACGCGCGTCGCTGGTGACTGGTTCAGCGTGTAGAAGTGAATTCCCGGCGCGCCTTTGTTCAAAAGCTCCACGCACTGAGCGGTGGCGTGCGCCACGCCCAGCGCGGCCACCGCCGACTCGTCGCTGCGTGAGCGATCCAGCTCGGCGAACAGCGCGGCGGGAATGCTGGCACCGCACAGCTTGGTCATGCGTTCGACGTGGGCCAAATTTCGGATCGGCATGATGCCGGGAACGATCGGCACGCGGATGCCGGCGGTGCGCGCCCGGGCCACGAAGTCGAAATAGAACCGGTTGTCGAAAAATAACTGGGTGACCACGAAGTCCAGGCCGGCATCGACCTTCGCCTTCAGGTTGGCGATGTCGCGATCCATGTCCCGGCATTCCAGGTGGCCCTCCGGATAGGCGGCGCCGCCCACACACAGCCGATCGCTGAAGCGCCGGCGGATGAAAGCCACCAGGTCCGACGCATGGGCAAAGCCGCCCGCGGTCTGGGTGAACGTCTCCTGGCCGGCAGGCGGATCGCCCCGGAGGGCCATGATGTTCTCGATGCCGGCGTCGACCAGACCATCCAGTACGCGGCCAAGCTCGGCTTCGTCGGCGCCCACGCAGGTCAGGTGGGCCATCGCCAAGATGTGCGCCTCGCGCTGGATCCACTGCACCAGATCCACCGTCTTTTGCCGGGTGGAACCGCCGGCGCCGTAGGTCACCGAGACGAACGACGGCGCCAGGTCGGAGAGATCACGGATGGTTTTCTCTAGCGCCGTCACCCCGGCGTCGGTCTTGGGCGGAAAAAATTCAAACGAGAAAACCCGCTTGGCCGACGCATCGGCGCGCCCGTGGCCCTGAAACAACCGGCCGATCTTCATCGCTACAGGTCTCCGGCGATGCCGTCGCCCAGGCGGTCCAGGCGCGCCAGAGCGAAATCCGCGTCGACGGTGATGGTCTCACCGCGGCGCTCGGGCGCGTCGAACATGATGTCGTGGCAGATCTCTTCGATGAACGTGCGCAAGCTGCGGGCGCCGGTCTTGCGGCGGATGCAGAAGTTGGCGATGGCCCGCAGCGCGCCCTCGGAAAAACGTAGATCGACGCCGTCCATCTTCAAAAGCGCGGTGTATTCGCGAATGACCGAGTCGGGCGGGGCGGTCATGACCAAGAACAAATCCTGTTCCGACAGCGGGTCCAGTTCCACCCGCACCGGCAGGCGTCCCAGGAACTCCGCCAGCAAGCCATAGTCCAGCAGCTCCTTCTCGCTGACCCGCCGGCTTTGGCTGCGGGCGGTCTCGGCGTTGGCGCTGGAGCCGAACCCGACCGTCTTCGCCTCATCGAAGAGCCGCAGGTCCGAGAAAGTCCCGGCGGCGATGAACAGCACGTCCTGGGTGTCCATCACCACGAAGTCGTGCTTGTTCCAGTGCTGGGTGACGTTCATCGGCACGAAGATCTCCCGGCCCTCCAGCAGCTTCAGCAGACCTTGCTGCACGCCCTCGCCGCCGATGTCGCGCGACCCGGCGCCGGTGCGGGCGGTCTGGCTGCGGCGGGCGATCTTGTCGATCTCGTCGATGAAGACGATCCCGCGCTGGGCCCGTTCGACGTCTTGATCGGCGCGGTGCAAAAGCTCGCCCACCATGACCTCGACATCTTTGCCGTAGTAACCGGCCTCGGTGTATTCGGTGGCGTCAGCGACGGTGAACGGCACGTCCAGGCAGGTGGCCAGCGTGCGCGCGATGTGCGTCTTGCCCGAACCCGTCGGCCCCACCAGAAGAACGTTCGACTTCTTGATCAGGCGCTTTTGCCCGGTGGTCTTCTGCTCGCAGCGCTTGAGATGGTTGTACGCGGCGATGGCGATGGTGCGCTTGGCGCGCTCCTGGCCGACCACGTAACGATCCAGGTACTCGAAGATCTGGCGCGGTGTGAGGATAGGCGAACGTTCGCTGACGCGCGGGTTTTGCTTCATAGGGACGGCCAGTATCCCACCGCATTTGCCCGGTCGCTAGAATCGCGTCGGACGTAGACGGACGCGGTCACGTACGATAGAAACCGGCCCATGACTATTGCACGGCAAGCGATCATTGAAAGCGTACTGGCGCGCGAGATCCTCGATTCGCGCGGGAACCCGACCGTCGAGGTCGACGTGACGTTGGAGTCCGGGATCATCGGCAGCGCCGCCGTTCCGTCGGGCGCGTCCACCGGCGAACACGAAGCGCTGGAGCTGCGCGACGGCGACAAGAAGCGTTACCAGGGCAAGGGCGTGCGCAAGGCGTGTGAGAACGTCGCCTCGCTGCTGGGCCCGGTGGTGTGCGGGCGCGACGCTTTTGATCAGGCCGGCCTCGATCTGGCCATGCTGGCCGTCGACGGCACCCCGAACAAGGGCAAGGTCGGCGCCAACGCGATGCTGGGCGTGTCGATGGCGGTGGCGCGCGCGGCCGCCGACGAGCTGTCGCTGCCTTTGTACAAGTATCTCGGCGGCCCGGCGGCGCGCGTGCTGCCTGTGCCGCTGATGAACATCATCAACGGCGGGGCGCACGCCGACAACGTGCTCGACTTTCAAGAGTTCATGATCGTGCCGAAGGGCGCGCCCACCTTCGCCGAGGCGCTGCGCGCCGGCGCCGAGGTGTTCCACACCCTGAAAAAGCTTCTGCACGATCGCAAGGCCTCGACCGCCGTCGGTGACGAGGGCGGCTTCGCGCCCGACCTGCCGGGCGCCGAGGCGGCGCTGTCGGTGATCGTCGACGCCATCGAGAAGGCCGGTTACAAGGCCGGCAAGGATGTCAGCGTGGCGCTGGACGTGGCCTCCAGCGAGCTGTGGGACGCCAGCAAGAAGACCTATTCGCTGGAAGGCGAGGGCAAGGAGCTCGACAGCAAGGGCCTGGTCGAGTTCTACCGCAAGCTGTGCGAACAGTTCCCCATCGTGTCGATCGAAGACGGCATGGCCGAGAACGACTGGGACGGCTGGGTGGCGCTGACCAAGGCGCTGGGCGATCGGGTGCAGCTGGTGGGCGACGATTTGTTCGTCACCAACGTCGAGCGCATCAAGACCGGCATCGAGAAGAACGCCGCCAACAGCGTGCTGGTGAAGGTGAACCAGATCGGGACGCTGACCGAGACGCTGGAGTCGGTCGAGATGTCGCACCGCAACGGCTGGACGACGATCATCTCGCACCGCTCGGGCGAGACCGAAGACACCTTCATCGCCGATCTGGCGGTGGCGGTGCGCTCCGGACAGATCAAGACCGGTTCGCTGGCGCGGTCCGAGCGGGTGGCCAAGTACAATCGCTTGCTGCGCATCGAGCAGGAGCTGGGCGCCGCGGCGATCTGGGGCGGCTCGCTGGGCCGCTTGTAAACCCACCGTAAACCTGGCCGAAACCGGGCGGAAATCCCGGAACTCCGAAGTGGTTTTTTGTATCCCAGCCACCGCCGCGTCGACGCAAAATTCTTCGTCGACCGGCGGTGCTGTGTTAGAAGCGCCTCAACTTTCATTGTGACGATCAGGGAGACATTGATGACGACGCGCGCTTTTCGAACGGTGATGACGACGGTGGCCCTGGCGGCCTTTGGATTTGGCTGCTCCAGCAGCTCGCCGTCCAGCGACGCTGGCGACGCCGGCAAGAAAGACACGGCGACCGATTCGCCGAAGGATCAGGCCAGCGACATCAAGGTCGACGCGCCGGCCGATGTGCCGGGCGACGGCGGCGCTGTCGATGCGCCCACGAGTGACGCCGTGGACGCGCCGGCTGGCGATGCCACCGACGGCCCGGTGCTGAACCCGCAGCAGGAACGCGGCCGCTATTTGATTCAGAACGTGGTCGGCTGCAGCGATTGCCACACCCCGCCGCTGCCGAACGGCATGCCCGACATGACCAAGTACCTGGCCGGCAATCCCAACTTCGTCGTGCTCCCGAACGGCGACAAGCTGGGGACGCGCAACCTGACCAGCGACGCCACCGGCCTCAAGAACCGCACCGACGACGAGATCAAGAACATGTTCCTGAACGGCATCCGGCCGGCGGCGACCGGCGGAGCTGACGGGGGCGCCGACGGCGGCGCGGCCGGCGTGGCGCTGAACCCGGTCATGCCGTACTACGTGTTTCACAACATGGCCGGCGACGACGCCGACGCC
>DASXQB010000352.1:0-13144 GCA_036493295.1 Polyangia bacterium
CGGCGCACCCCTGCGCGGCCAAGCCGATCTCGTCACCGGCATCTACCGCCCCGCCACGCTCAACCCCGAGGTACTGGCCGCCCTACCCCTCGACGGCCGCCGCCTGGCCGCCCTCATCGGCCAGCTGACCGAACCCGATCCCGCTCGCCGGCCGCCGAGCGCCGCCGCCGCGCTGGCCGCGCTCAGTTGAAGTTCACCTGGAACCCGGCGTGGCCATCGACGACGGCCGAGAAGTGGGGGAAACCGACCAGCCCGTTGGTTTCCAGCACCAGCGAGAACGCGGAGGTCACCTCGACGGTGACGCCAGCGCCCAGGCCAGCCAGGCCGGGACCGCCGCGCACGGTGTCTTTGAAGTTGCGATCCTGCGGGTCGGGATAGATCACCAGACGAAAGCCCTCGCCGCCACCGACCATGGCCGCACCGTAGGCGCGCACCCGGTGCTGACCGGTCATCAGCAAGAGGCGCAGCAACACCGACTGCGCGCCGGTGGCGGCATACTTTTCGTACTTCTTTGCTTGCGGGATGTATTGATTGCGGCCCTGCAGCGACAGCGCCAGGTGCGAGCCCAGTTGCACACCAATCTCGGGCGCCAGGTGCCCCAGCGACGAGTAGGCGATACCGGGCAAGAAAAGGCCTCTCAATTCTGTGCGCGCCTCGGGACCGTCACCGCCCGCATAACCAATGCCCGAGCCGACCATGAGGCCAAGCCACCACTTGCGCTGGCCGAACGGCGACGGCACGCCGCGCGTATCCTCCAGCGGATTTTCTTCCACTTCGGGGTGGCGGCCTTCGTCGTCGCCGCCGGCGCTGTCGCTGTCAGTCCGTTCGCGAATCAAGATCAGGTTCGGACTGTCACCGCGCCCGTTCGAAGCGATGGCCTTGTCGGCGCGGTCGCGCGCTTCGAAATAGAACTGCACCGCCTTGCCGCTGACCGCCTTCTTGGGGATGCGGCCGACGAACCAACCTTTGGGCGTCTTCTTCATCGGCGACTCGACGAAATCCTCCGAGCCGGGCACGCGGTAAAGCAACGTGACGCTGGCGGCGCCCAGCTCGGGCGCCACCGCGCAGCGCACGGCCACGTTCTTTTCCGGCGGCGTCTCGTCACTGACCGGACAGTCGAGGGCGTTGATGTGCACCGGGAGATCCGGCTCTTCTGAATCACTGTCGTCGTTTTTCCCTGACGCTTTGACGGGCGGCGGGGGCGGCGGCACGTCGCCCTCGACGGGCAGCGTTCCCCGGTGGGCCTGCGACGGCGGCGGGGGCGGCGGAGCGGCGGCGACCTTGGGCGTCTCCACGGGCGCGGGCTTCGGAGGAGGCGGCGGCGGTGGTGGCGCGGCGGCGGCTCGCGGCTTGGCTTGTCGGGCGGCCTGGGCAAAGACGTCCGCCAGGTCGCTGGACAGCATGCTCTTTTGAATGGTGATGCTGGGATCAATCTCCAGCGCGCGAATAAAACTCTGCAGGCTCTTCTGCTTGTCCTTGTAGCCGGTCAGATAGACCGCGCCCAGATGCACATACGTGCGAGCCAGCACCGGGTGATTGTCCAGGCCCGCCTTCTTGCCGATCACCAGCGCCTCGAGCAGCGTGCGCTTGGCGGAATCCCACTCCAGGGTGTCGTAATCGTCCAGCGCCTTCTGGTTCATTTGCACCAGTCGATCGACGATGGCCTGGTTGGGCGCCGTTTGCGCGCGCGCCGGCGGTGCCGTCGCCGCCACGGTCGCGGTGATCAGCGCCGCCGCCAAAATGGTTCGTCGTCGCCAGGCCCGAACGCAAGCCGGAGCTTTGTCCCGCATCGTTTTCAGATCCATCGCTATTGCTGCGTAATAATGAACTCGACGCGCCGGTTCCGTTCGCGGCCGGCGGCAGTCTTGTTGGTCTCGATCGGTTGCTGCGATCCAAAGCCTTGCGCGTCCATCCGCCCGCCTTCGACGCCGAGGCCGATCAAGTGCTGGCGGACGGAATCGGCGCGCGACTGCGAAAGCTTCATGTTGTGGGCCGCCGTGCCGCGCGCGTCGGTGTGACCCTCGATGCGCACCCGCATGGTGGGCCGCGCCCGCAGGACGCTGCCGATCTCGTCCAGCAGGCCAAAGCTGCGTGGCATGATCGTCGCCTTGTCGGTCTCGAAGAAGATCTTTTGCTTGAGCTCGATCTTGTCCTGGGTGACGACGATGTGTTCGAACTTCTTCGGGCAACCGTGGTTGTCGGCCGGCCCCGGCTCCAGCGGACACTGATCGCTGACGTCGGGGACGCCGTCCTTGTCGTTGTCGGGATCGGGGCAGCCGTCGGCGTCTTCAAAGCCATCGCGATCTTCGGCGTCGTTCGGACACTTGTCCTTGGCGTCGAGGATGCCGTCTTTGTCGTTGTCCGGATCAGGACAGCCGTCGTCGTCCTGAAAACCGTCCTTGTCCTCTGGATCGTTCGGGCATTTGTCGATGTCGTCAGGAATGCCGTCGCCGTCGCGGTCGCCGGGGCCCACGCAGCGATCGCGCGGCGACAGGCGATAGGCTTCGCGGGCGTTCTCGTCGGCGATCTGCAGATGCTCGCGGGCGCGAAAGTAATCGCCTGCGGAAAGCTCGGCGTCGGTGAATTCGATGTTCACGTCGGCCAGCGCCAGCTGGCGAGGCGCGCACTTGTAGGCGCCGTTGTCGCGCGCCTCCCTGGCAATCTGGCGCACCTGACGGACGTTCTGTCCGAGCTGCACGCCGGCGCAGCCCGCCCCCGCCACCACCGTCAGGATCGCGCCGCACGCCAGGCGGCGACCAAGCGTCGGGGGTAAGCGCCGGTTGGTCATCGGTTGCGCGGCTGCTCGTCGTCAACGGCTGGACGCCCGGGTGAAGACGGCTTCGCGGCACCCGGGGCTGGCGGCGGCGACGGCGCGGCCACCGGTGGCGGTGGTGCGGCCGCTGCTGGCGGCGCAACCGCGGGCAGCGCTGGTGCGGGCGCTTCGGGCGCGGCGACGGGCGCGTTTTTTTCTTGTGCCTTGGCCACCGACAGCGCGCGTGCCTGCCCGGCCATCGCTTCCGCGCGATGCCCGAATTCGATCGATTGCTGGTACTGCGAGTAACCGGCTTCTTCGCGCGCCTTGTGCAGATACTCGGCGGCGGCGGTGTATTCGTAGGGAGCCAAGTGCTCGGCGTCCGCTTGTTTCGCCGCCGCCAGCGCCGCGCCGGCTTTGGCCGACGTGTTCAAGTATTCGATCGGGCCGCAGCCGGTCGCGCACGGAACCGCAAGCGCGGCGCCGAACGCCAGCGCCCGCCACGGGTGGGTGCGATGTCCGCGCAAGGCTCGGCGACGGTAACAACTCCGTCGAGTCGGGTCAAATGTGGAGAATCGTTGCCCTGAACTCTTGCGCAGCGAAGTCATCCGCGATATGAGCAACCCGGCTCCTGTCTTCGCAGATCCTTCCCTCACTTTCTGGAGGTTCCCTGGTGAAACAACTTATCGCTTACCTACTCGACCACGCGATACTTGACTTCTCAGGCGACCTTTCGCTGGACATGGTGCGGGACTTCCTGCGTGACGATGACAGCACCGAAGGCCGGTCCCTGCTGGCCAAGCTGGTTGAAGAACGCGGCGTGGACGACATGGTCGTGACCCTGGCAGACTGTCTGCAGGACTATCTCAAGACTGGCCTCAATGAGGACGTCATCCGCGAGCAGATCCGGCTTTACAGCGAAAGCTGAGCCGCCGCCCAACCGGCGCGTTCGTCGGGCGCTGCCCGCACGCGGGCGCGCCTTGCCGATCGTCCCCTTGCTCATGCTCTTGGTTGTCGGCGCCGCCGCTTGCAGCCAGCCGACCGACGTGCAGCCCTTCGTCGGTCAGTGCGCCCCGTTCCAGGTGGTGACGTTTCGGCCCGCCGACGACGCCCGCGACGTTCCCATCAACACGCCCATCGACCTGATTTTTTCCGACTATCCCGATCCCGACAGCGTGGGCCGCGCTGGCCTGCTGCTGACCACCGGCGTTTATTGGCACGTGGGCACATACAGCGTCGACCTCATCAGCAAGCGCGTCCGGTTCCAGACCGCGGGGGCGCTGCGGCCGTTTCTTTCCTACACGGTGAACGTCTCGTCGGCGATCCGATCGCTGCAAGGGTGCGCGACCACGAACCAGCAGCGGACCTTCGAGACCGGCGACGGCACCGCGGGTGGCAGCGACCTCACGCCACCGACGGCGCTGGCCGACGTGCTGCCGCTGTTCGCCCGTTCTTGCGGCGGCAGCGGTTGCCACCGACAGAGCGACGACGACGGCGGCGGCTGCCTGGACAATCCAGCCGCCGGCCTGTCCCTGTGCGACGCCGACGCTTTCGGCGCGCTGGTGGGCGTCCCCGCGCGCGAGGTTTCCAGCCTGCTGCGCGTGCAGCCCAACGATTCGTCGCACAGCTTCCTTTTGCGCAAGCTCTTGCCCGGGTCCACCGGCGATGGCGCGGCGGCGCCGCCAATCCCGACCACGCCTGGCCACCGCGATCCACCCGGCGACGTGCTGCCGCCCGACGACCTGCGCCTGGTGGCCAACTGGATCGACAGCGGCGCCAACCCTTGACAGCGACTGCGACGGCCGCGCCCTCCCCGCGCCCGACAAAAGGGCTTAAGATGCGGAGGGAATGCATTTTCACTGTCCGCGCTGCGCGAGGAAACATGCCTTCCCCGCTGCGCGGATGAATGCCGCGGGACGTGTTCCCTGTCGGTGCGGCGCGACGTTGATCCTGGATCCGCCCCGCGATCGCCGCCCGGTCTCGTCGCCCGATCTGGCCAACGTCGACATCGTTTCGCTGGGCTACATCATTCGGGTCGAACGCACCGCGCGTTCGTTCGATGGCGCCCACAATGGCCTGCGCGAGGGCCTGGGCCTAAACGCGCCCAACGCCGTCAGCGGCGTGCCCGATCCGCTGCGCGCCGCCCGACCGGCGCTGCTGTGGCCGGCGCTGGGCGCGGCGTGGGATCCGCGGCTGGCGCTGCCGGCGGCGGTGTTGGGTTTCGGCGCGCTGTCGGTGCGCTGGCTGGTGCGCTGGCTGTCGGGCGGCGGACCGCTGACGCGGCTGCTGGAATTTGCTGCCGCGCTGGTGGCATATGCGCTGTGCGCGGCGCTGAGCGCCGTGACCGCCGCCGCCGCCATTCACGACGTCGTCGCCGACAGCCGTCCTCTCTCGTTCGGCGCCGCCGTGCGCACGCTGTTCCGCTGGCGACGGGCGCTGCTGGGCTCTGCGGTGCGGGAAAGCCTGCTGTATGCGCTGGGCGCGGTGTCAGCGGTGATCGCGGTGGCATCGATGATCGCCATCGGCGATCGCGGCGGCGCCGCCACGTTGTTCTCGTGGGCCAGCGCGCCGCTACAGATCGTCGGCATGCTGATGGCGCTGGCGTCGATCCTGGCCCTGGTCGGCGCGCTGCTGGTACACGCCGGCGTCACCCCGTACGCCACCGGACGCCTGGGCGTGCAGATCGCCGTCGAGACCAGGCGCCTGTGGGGCCGGCGCGGGTTGGTCCCGGCGCGGACCTTCGCGCCTGGCCTGGTCGCCGGGATCGCGCTGGCGTTCGTCCTGGCAGCGGCGGTGCTGGTGGTGATCCGCGCCTGGGACGCCGTCGCGGCGGTCATAGCCGACGGAGGCAGCGGACCGCGCGGGATGGGCCGCGCGCTGGGCGCGGATCTCCTGTGGGCGCTGGCCGGCGGGGTGTGGACCAGCTTCATCGGCGTGGCGGGTCTCCTGGGCGGCTACGCCCTGGGCAGCGGTGCGCCGACCGAACCGGTGCGTGCCCCGGAGATCATTACTGGCACCCAACAAAGCCTGGAACCGCTCCCTGAAGAGCGCGCCCCGCCCACGGCGCTGGCCAACGCCGACGTGGTCACCGGGTTGGTCACGCTGCCCCCCGCCGACGCCGAGACGTCGTCGGTCGAGCCTGGACACCCTCAACCCACATCGGAGCACAGCACGGTACCGCGCCCGCGACCGTGAGCAGCACCGGTTTACGCTCGTCGGGAAAGTGCCGATACCTGCTTCCGGATGTCGGAAGCGCACGCAGCGGACCCCGATGAGAGCGATCTTTTCGCTCACGGCCGCGTTCCGTATAGCCGTTACCAACTGACCGAGCGCATCGGCGCCGGCGGCATGGCCGAAGTTTTTCGCGCCGTCGTGAAAGGCCCCGAAGGCTTCGAGCGCGAGTTGGTGGTCAAACGCATCCTTCCCAAGTTTTCCGCCAACACCCAGTTCGTCACCATGTTCGTCAACGAAGCGAAGATCTGCGCCCTGCTCAGCCACCCGAACATCGTGCAGATCTACGAGTTCGGCGAGGCTGAGGGCACGTACTTCATCGCCATGGAGAGCGTGCGCGGGGTCTCCCTGCGCGACGTGATGGTCAAGCTGCGCAATGAAAAACGTCCCGTCCCGTTCCTGGTCGCCGCGGACATCGCCCGGCAGATCTGCGTCGGCCTCGACTATGCGCACACGCTGACCGGGCCCGACGGCGCGCCGCTGGAGATCATCCACCGCGACATCTCGCCGCCCAACATCATGCTGGCGTTCAACGGCACGGCCAAGGTGGTGGATTTTGGCATCGCGCGCGCCGCGTACTTTGCCCAGGAAGAAATTCGCCAGGGGATCATCAAGGGCAAGGTTTCCTATCTAGCGCCCGAGCAGATCAACCGCCTGCCGATGGACGGACGGGTGGACGTGTTCGCCACCGGCGTGGTGCTGCACGAGATGCTCTCCGGACGGAAACTGTTCAACACCAACAACGAGCTGGCGAAGATGCGCCAGCTGCTGGCCAAGCCCACGCCGCCCCCGTCGTCGGTGGACGCCACCATCCCGCGCGAGCTGGACCGCATCGTGCTGCGCGCCCTGGAGCGCGATCCGAACCAGCGCTATCCGTCGGCGGCGGCGATGGCGGACGACATCGAACGCACGCTGATCGCCGCCCGCCATACCAGCGGCGAGCTGGCCAAGATGCTGCGCGGCCTTTACCACCAGCCCGAAGAGCCGTCGATCGTCATCGACGAAGATCAGGCCACCGTCGCCGATGCCACGCGCGTGCTGGGCGCCAGCGTAACGAAACCGACCGGCACGCATTCATCCGTCAGCGAGCAGCCGGTGACCGAAAGTTTCCGCGGCGCCAGCACCGCCGAGCGGTCGCGCCTTCTGCGCAATCGCTGGCGCGTGCGCCTGCGGGCGTTGTTCGCCTTGGCTGTCCTGGCGGGCGCGTCCCTGCTGGGCGTCGACCTGTGGAAGCGCTATGGCGCCACCGCCTGGGACCGCTACGCCGAGCCGCTGATTCACCCGCCCGCCGGCCCGCCCGCCCCGCCGCCGGCCGTCGAATCCGCCAGCCCCGAGGCGCTGCCCAGCGACCCGCAGCCGGAGACGGATCCCGGCCCACCGGCTGCCGCGCCACCGCGCCGGCGCGCCGTCAAGCCGGCGGCGCCGCGACACTGATCCAGATCGTCCGTCAGCCGTCGCTCGACATCGCCGGGCGCTCGGGTTGCAACCGCGACAGCGCCGTGTCCAAGCGCTGCAGCGCCGTCTCCAGCTCGGCCAGCTTCGCGCGATCTTTGTCCAGCACCTCGGCCGGTGCCCGTTCGACGAACTTGGGGTTGGTCAGCTTCTTGGCCAGGTAGTCGCGATCCGAGACCAGCTTGGCGCGATCTTTCTCCAGCTTCTGCTTTTCGGCGCCGGTGTCGATCAGACCATCCAGCGGCACCATCACCTCGACGTCGCCGGCCAGCGCGGTGGCCAGTTGATCCAGGATGAAGTCGCCGCCAAAGCTCTGGCCAGTGCGGCGCACGCGCACGTCGCTGCACTTCCCCTGCTCGGCGATGATGGTCTTGTACCCTTCGAGGATGGTCTTCTTGTAATCGTCGGTCACCACCAGCATGGTGCGGATGCGGGTGATCGACGGGATGTTCTTCTCGGCGCGGATGGCCCGCAGGGCGGCGATCACCTTCTGCACCAGCGCCATCGACGCTTCGGAAGCGTCGTCGTGAAAGCGCACGTCGCGCACCGGGTACAGCGTGATCATGATGCTCTGGGGTGCGCCCGACGGTTTCGGAAGCTGCTGCCAGATCTCCTCGGTGAGAAACGGCATGAAGGGATGCAGCAGGCGCATCGCCGTCTCCAGCGCGGTCACCAGCGCGCCCTGGATCTTCCAGTTGTTGTTGCCGTCGCCGCGGGCCAGCGCCGCCTTGGCAAGCTCGATGTACCAGTCGCACACCTCGTTCCAGATGAAGTGATAGACGGCCTGAGCGGCGTCGGCGATGCGGTACTCCTCCAGCGCCTTGTCCACCTCTTCGGAAGCCCGCTGCACGCGCGAGAGGATCCAGCGCTCTGGCAGGTCGAACTCGGCGCGGTCGGGGCCGTCGGCGATCTGATCGGCGAAGCGGTCGGCGTCGAAGCCTTCCAGGTTGAAGAGCGCGAAGCGGGTGGCGTTCCAGATCTTGTTGGCGAAGCGGCGCGCATCCTCGACGTTGCCCATCGAGAACTTGATGTTCTTGCCCTGCGCGGCCTGCGTGGTCAGCCAGGCCAGGGCGAAGCGCAGCGCATCGGCGCCGTGTTTTTCGATCACGTCCAAGGGATCGATGGTGTTGCCCTTGACCTTGGACATCTTCTCGCCCTTTTCGTCCGTCACCATCGTGTGCAGGTACACGGTGCGGAAAGGGACCTTCTTCATGAAGTGCAGGCCCGCCATCAACATGCGCGCCACCCAGAAAAAGAGGATGTCGTAACCGGTGTCCAGCATCGTCGTCGGATAGAACGTCTTGAGCTCGCGGGTCTCGTTCGGCCAGCCAAGCGTCGCGAACGGCCACAGCCACGACGAGAACCAGGTGTCGAGGACGTCCTCGTCCTGTTTCAGATCGGCGCTGCCGCATTTTCCGCACGCCGTGGGCGTGGTGCGCGCGACGGTCATCTCCTTGCACGCGCCGCAGTACCAGGCCGGGATGCGGTGCCCCCACCAAAGCTGCCGCGAGATGCACCAGTCGCGGATATTGTTCATCCAATGGAAGAAGGTCTTCGACCAGGTCTCGGGGACGAACTTGGTCTTGCCCTGCTCCACCGCCTCGATGGCCGGCTTGGCCAGCGGCTCCATCTTCACGAACCACTGCGTGGACAGCATCGGCTCGACGATGGTCTCGCTGCGCTGACAACGGCCGACGGCGTGCATGTGCGGTTTCGAGCCGCGTTCCAGGCCCAGCTCTTTCAGGCGCGCCTTCACCGCCTTGCGCGCAGCGAAGCGATCCAGGCCGACGAACTCGCCGCCCGCCGCCGTCACCTTGCCGCCCTCGTCGAAGATCGAAATCATCGCCAGGTTGTGGCGCAAGCCGGTCTCGAAGTCGTTGGGGTCGTGGGCCGGCGTGACCTTGACCGCGCCGGTGCCGAACTTCGGATCGACCAGGATGGCATCGGCGATGATTTTGAAAACGTTCCCTGTGAACGGATTCTTGATCTCCTTGCCGATCTTCGCCTGGTGGCGCGGATCGTCCGGGTGCACCGCCACCGCCGTGTCGCCGAGCATCGTCTCGGGCCGGGTGGTCGCCACCACCACTTCGCCTGAACCGTCGGCCAGGGGATAGGCGAACTCGTACAGCTCGCCCTGAACGTTCTCGTCGAATTCGACTTCCAGATCCGACAGCGCCGTCCGGCACGACACGCACCAGTTGATCAGGCGCCGGGCGCGGTAAATCAGCCCTTCTTCATGCAGGCGAACGAACGCTTCAATCACCGCCGCCGAGTACTGCGGCTCCATGGTGAACCGGGTGCGCGACCAGTCCAGCGAACAGCCCAGCTTCTTGAGCTGCTGCAAGATCCGATCGCCGGTGCGCTCGCGCCAGGCCCAGATGCGGCGGACGAATTCTTCGCGGCCGATGTCGTGGCGCGACTTGCCTTCCTTCTCGCGCAGCTCGCGCTCGACCACCAGCTGGGTGGCGATGCCGGCGTGGTCGGTCCCCGGCAACCACATGGCGTTGTAGGCGGCCATGCGTTTCCAGCGCGTGAAAATGTCTTCGATGGTGTCGCCCAGCGCGTGCCCCATGTGCAGCGAACCGGTGACGTTCGGCGGCGGGATGACCATCGAGAACGGCGCCTTGGGCGCCGAGGCCTCGGCGTGAAAGTAACCGCGCGCCGTCCACTCTTCGTACCAGCGCGGCTCGATCGATTCCGGTTCGTAGTTCTTGGGTAGATCAGCCATGGGAAACGTCAATATCTAGCGCGGAAGCCCCCCCGCTCGCCAGCGAGGATGCACGCCAACAGCGGCGCGCCGGGGGCTAAACGCGACCGCGCTTCTCGACGTGCTCGCGGATGATCGCTTCGGCCAGTTCGGGAACGACCTCCCAGACGACCTGTTCGATGATCTCGCGCGACAGCTTGGCGATGGCTTCGTACTCGGGGCCGCGGGCAGCGAAGCTGGCCATCTTTTGATCGACGGCATTGCCCACCAGCGCCGAGACGGCGGGCGGAACCGCGTGCGCCGGCGCCGGGCGCGACATGATCGGCGGAGATTGCCGCGCCTGCGGCATGGCTCCCGGATATGACGGCGAGGCGGGACCAGGACGCAACGAACCGGGCAGCCCCGCCGCGCTGGCCGCGGGCAAGCCCATCAACGTGCGGGGCGGCGGCGCTGGACGCTGCGCGGGCGGCGCCGCGCCAGGGCCCATCGGCCGCGCCATCGGAGCCACCACCGGCGGCGCGCCGGGCCGAGCCGGAGCCACCGTCCCCGGACGCACGCCCGGAATCAGCGACGGCCGCATGCCCGTCGACAGCGGCACGTGCGGCGCCGGCGCGGACGACGCCGCCACGGGAATCGCCATCGGCGCCGTCGGTCGCTGCACAGGAAAAGTGGGCACGGTCGGTCGAGGCACATCGCGCGCGGGAACGTCCACGCTGATCTCGCCATAGTCGTCGTCGGAGACCGCCGGCATCGACGACATGGTTCGCGGCGGCGCCATCGCACGCGCTGTCGCCGCGGGAATCGCCGCTTTCACTGTCGGCTCCTGCGCCGTCGCTGCCCCGCCCTTGCCCAGCGCCTCGCGCACCTTTTCGATGATCGCGTTGGTCTCGAAGGGTTTGATGAAGTGTCCGTCGGCGCCCGACTGGCGGCCCTTGGCCTCGTCGAAGGGCTGCTGGCTGGAGGCAAGGATGTACACGGGCGTGCCGCGCAGCCCGCCGTCCGCTTTCACCGCCGCGCACAGCTCGTAGCCGGAGCGACCGTGCATCGTGGCGTCCGCGATGATCAGGTCGGGACGATTCTGGCGCGCCAGACTGAGCCCCTCATCGGCCGAACGCGCCGCCACCAGCGAGACGTCTTCAGCACCGAAGGTCATCGCGAAGGCCTTCTGGATCGTCACGCTGTCGTCGGCGATCAGTATGCGCTTCGGCATTTTCTCTGAAATATCACCTTCAACATGAGGGGTCAATTTCGGGAAAGTGTTAGAAGTCGGTGGAGATTGCCGACGAGGAACGCGCGACCGTGAACGACGCCAACATTCGCCTGGTGGTCAACGCCGACGACTTCGGCATGACGCCCGAAATATCGCGCGGCATCATCCGCTCCCACCACCAAGGATGCGTGACCAGCACGTCTGTGCTGGGGAACTGCGCCGAGGCCGAGTTGCGCGCCGCCAAGACGCTGCTGGATCAAGCGCCCGCGCTGGGCGTCGGCGTCCACCTGGCGTTGGTCGGAGGAAGACCCACCTCGCCGGTGGCCGACGTACCGTCGCTGGTCGACGGCGCCGGAGCGTTGCCGGCACGGCCGCGCGATTTCTTAAAGTTATGGTTGAAGGGTTCTGTCGACCGGGGCCAGGTGGAAATCGAAATCAACAATCAGATCGATCGCATCATCGCCGCTGGGTTGAAGCCTGATCATCTGAATACGCATCACCATCTGGGCTTCCTGCCGCCAATTGGTCAGGCGTTGGAAGCAGCCGCGCGCCGGCACGGCATCCCCGGTGTCCGAAGCGCCGTCGAGCAACCGACCATGGCCTGGGTGACCGAGCCGCGCCGTGGTCTTGAGGCGGGCATCCTGGCCGGTCTGTCCTGGCTGACCCGCCGCCGGATGGGCACCTTGCGCCACGGCCCGCAAAGCTGGGGCTTCGTCGAGAGCGGTCAGCTGGACGAGATCCGCATCCTGGAGATCATCGGGCGCCTCGGCGCCGGCGATCACGAGCTCATCTGCCACCCCTCGGAGACCGACATCCCCGCGCGCGACGCCGAAGGGCGCCCCTACCATGGCGCCGAAGAGGTGACCGCGCTTTGCTCCGAACGCGTGCGCGGCGCCCTGCACCGGCGCGGCATCACGCTGTGCCGGTGGAAGGACCTGTCCTGATGAACAGCAGCGACGACGCGCGCGGTGGTTCAGCTTCGACGGCGGGCCCGGCGGTCGAACCGACGTTTGAACCGACCTTTCAGCCGTACGTGGCCGCCGAGACCCGCATGCCCGAGCTCACGGCCAAAGCGATAGCGCTCGGCATGGTGTTCGGCGTGATCTTCGGCGCGGCGACGGTCTACCTGGCGCTCAAGGCCGGGCTGACCGTGTCGGCGTCGATCCCGATCTCGGTGCTGGCGATCTCGCTGTTCAAGCGCTTCGGCTCGTCGACCATCCTCGAGAACAACATGGTGCAGACGATCGGCTCGGCGGGCGAGTCGATCGCGGCCGGCGTCGTGTTCACGCTGCCCGGGTTTCTCTTCCTCACGCGCGACCACGTCACCGGACGCAGCGTCGGCGAGCCGTTCTTCTCGTACTGGACGATCCTGACGCTGGCGATGCTCGGCGGCATCATGGGCGTGCTGATGATGGTGCCGCTGCGCCGCTCGCTGATCGTCAAGGAGCACGGCGCCCTGCCCTACCCCGAGGGCACAGCGTGCGCCTCGGTGCTGATCGCGGGCGAGAAGGGCGGCGTGCTCGCGCGCACCGCGTACCAGGGGCTGGGCTTCGCGTTCGCGTATGCGCTGCTGCAGCGGATCATGCACTTCATCGCCGAGACGCCGACGCTGGCGCTGAAGCAGACCAACCGCTACTTGCCGTCGGCCGTGCTGAGCGGCGACGTCACGCCGGAGTACCTGGGCATCGGCTACATCATCGGGCCCAAGATCGCCGGCGAGCTCGTCTCCGGAGGCATCCTCTCTTGGCTCGCGTTGATTCCGCTGATTTCGATCTTCGTGCCCGAAACCCGC
>DASXQB010000353.1:0-19439 GCA_036493295.1 Polyangia bacterium
TGCAGGCGTTCGTTGCGCACGGTGATGATCGTGTTGCGGTTGCGCAGCACCTCGACGCCCCCTCGTTCCAGCGCCAGCCGCACTTCATCGGCGCCCGACCAGTGGTCGTGGTTGCCCAGCACGGCGATGGCGGGCGCTTGAAAGCCGCGCATCACTTCCGTCAGTTGGTCCAGGTACAACTGGCTGTGGCAGACGAAATCGCCGGACAGCAAGATGAGATCGGGCTTCTCACCGTTGGCCAGCTCGACGGCGGCGCGCTGCACGCCCATCGGGGTGACGCGGCCGACGTGTTGATCGGTGAGGTGGGCGATGCGCAGGTGACTGAGCTGATCGGCGTAAGCCACCGGCCCGGCGAACCGGCGCAGCTTGATTCGGTAGTGGCGCGCCGCCTGGGTCGGCCGCGACGTCGCATGCGCATGTTTCGCCGCCATGCGGGCGGCATGAGCAGCGGCTTGATCGACGGTCGATGGTGCGCGCGACACGAACGGTCTCCAGTTTAGCGCGCCCAGGGCGACGGCGCATCCGGGGTTTGCGCGCGCCCACCGACTAAGGCCGGCCGGCGATGACGTCCAGAAAAGCCTGCGCCGCGTGGCTCAGCGAGCGGGCCTTGGCGTACACCAGCCGCACCATTCGCTCGACGTGTAGCTCCTTGACCTTCACCTCGCGCAAGGTCTTGGCGTCCAGCTCTTGCCGCACGCACATGCGCGGCAGGAAGGCGACGCCCTCGTTGCTTTGCACCAGCTTGCGGATGGTCTCCAGCGTCGGCATCTCCACATCCATGTTCAGCGGGACCTTGTGGCGGCGGAACTCGCGCAGCACAAGCTCGCGATAGGGCGACAGGACATTGTGGGCAATGAACGTCTCCATTCCCAGATCAGCGATGGACACCACCTTGCGCCGAGCAAAGCGGTGCTTGGGCGAGACGACGAACGCCAGGGCATCGGTGTAGATGATCTTGGTGACCAGACGCTCGTCGGTCGGGTCATAGCTGACCACGCCCAGCTCCAGATTGCCGTCCAGAAGCTCTGCCGGGATCTTGCTGGATTGGCTGCGCCGGACCTGCACCTTCACCTTCGGGTAAAGGTGGCGGTAGCGTTCGATGTGCGGCAGCAGGTACAGCGTCGACGATTCATTGGCGCCGACGATCAGCCGGCCGGCCGACTTGCCGCGCAGCTCGGCGATCGTGTTGTGCATCTCTTGGCGCAGGTTCTCGAAGCGGCGCGAATAATCCAGCACGGCGCGCCCCGTGTCGGTGAGGACCAGATCCTTGCCCGACCGATCGATCAGCTTTTCGCCCAGCTCGGCTTCCAGCCGCTGCACGGCCAGCGAGATGGCGGGCTGGGTGCGGAACAATTTCTCGGCGGCGCGCGAGAAGCTGCCCTCCGCCACGACGGAGGCGAACACCTGCAGCGCGTACAGCTCCATGGCGGGCGGTTATGGAATAAGAAAAACTTATGATCAAGTCGATAATTATAAATTTGCCGCATTGGGCGAGGCGACGCAGATTAGGCCTCACCAATGAGCGCAAACACCGCCAACCCCAAATCCAGTAGCAACGACCGCGTTTATATCTTCGACACCACCTTGCGCGACGGGGAGCAGGCTCCTGGTTGCAGCATGACCGTCTCGGAGAAGGTGCGCATGGCGCACAAACTGGCCGAGCTTGGCGTGGACATTCTGGAGGCCGGCTTTCCCATCGCGTCCGAAGGCGACTTCGAAGCGGTGCGGGCGGTGGGCCGCGAGGTGAGCGTGAAGATCGCCGCGCTGGCCCGCTGCACGCCGGCGGACATCGAACGCGCGGCCAGGTCCTTGGAAGGAGCGAAGGGCCCCACCCGCATTCACACGTTCATCGCCACCAGCGAGATTCACCTCAAGTACAAGCTTAAGAAGACGCAAGAGCAGGTGCTGGAAGAAGCGGTGAGGGCCGTCGAGCAGGCGCGCAAGTACGTCGACGACGTCGAGTTCTCGGCTGAGGACGGCGCCCGCACCGCGCCGGAGTATCTGGAGACCGTGGCCAAGGCCGTCGTCGCCGCCGGCGCCGGCACGGTGAACATCCCCGACACCGTCGGCTATTCGATCCCCGAAGAATACGGCGCCATCATCGGCCGGGTGGTCAAGGCGCTGGGCTCGACGGGAATCGTCAGCGTGCACTGCCACGATGATCTCGGCCTGGCCGTCGCCAACTCGCTGGCCGCGGTCCAAAACGGCGCCCGTCAGGTCGAGTGCACGGTGAACGGCATCGGCGAGCGCGCCGGCAATTGCTCGCTGGAAGAAGTGGTGATGGCCATCCGCACGCGTCGTGATCGCTTGCCGTATGAGACCAGCATCAAGACCGACCAGCTTTATCCGGCCAGCCAGCTGCTGACGTCGATCATCGGCGTCGGCGTGCAGCCGAACAAGGCCATCGTCGGGCGCAACGCTTTCGCGCACGAGGCCGGCATTCATCAAGACGGCTTTCTCAAGGAACGCACCACGTACGAGATCATCGATCCGAAATCGGTCGGCGTTCCCGAGAGCCGTTTGGTCCTGGGCAAGCACAGCGGCCGTCACGCGCTGAAGTCGCGCTGTGAGGCGCTGGGACTGACCTTGACCAAGGAAGAGTTGGACGACGTTTATCGTCGCTTCACGCTGCTGGCGGACACCAAAAAAGGGATCCTGGACGAGGAGATCCGGGAGCTGGTGGTGGGCAGTCGCGGAAATCATAGCCGTAAAATAGCGTAACTCTTAATACATTATTTGACGCGCAGAAATATCGTAACTACGCTTAAGTACTTGCAGTGAGCCGTCGATGGCTCAAGCATGGCTACAAGAAGCGATCGTCGTGTCCTGGGTTTTTTTCTGGCCTCGGTGGCGGTCGTCGGTTGCGGCGGCGTGGCCCAAGATGAAAACGGTGGGGGCGGCGCGTTCGGCCAGGCGCAATCGGCCGAGCTGACCGAGAACGCCTTGACCGCGAACGCGCTCACCGCGAACGCGTTGACGGCGAATGCGCTGACCGCGAACGCGCTGACCGCGAACGCGCTGACCGCGAATGCGCTGACCGCGAACGGTCTCAAGGATCCGCTGGCGCGCATGTTCCTGAAGTACGCGGTGTCGTGCGCGTTGCCGGCGGACCAGACGGTCACCATCACTGTCGACCATCAGCAGTATTCCTATCCCGGCCAGCTGGGCCTGGCCCCGCAGTGGGGCGAGCGCCACGGCTCGTGCGATGGCGAGTGCCAGCGCTGGGTGTCGGCCTGCATGCTGGCGCGCGTGGACGCCGCCGGCGTCGAGCGCGAGATCTCCGTGCGCGGTGACATCGCCGCCCTCAAGCCGCAGGCGCGCGAGCTGCGCGACTACCCGGTGCGCGAGGGTGCGTACTTCGGCAACCTGTTCGTCGACGGCCAACCGCGCTTTTTGTGCTTGAACCCCGGCAGCAAGGAAGACCAGCGCGTCTGCGGCGACTCGCTCAAGGATTGTCCGATGACGGTGGTCGGCTCGTGCGACGACGTCTGCGACGACGGTTCGTTCCGCAGCTTCGCCGACTGCCAGACCGCCAGCCACGGCCGCAACGCGCGCACTTACCACGAGACGGTCACCGTCTTTTTGCCTCAGTAACGTGATGTGACCGCTCGTATCGTCGCAGGCCGTTTCGAGCTGGGGCGCGAGGCCGGCGCCGGAGGGATGGGCACGGTCTACTGCGCCCGCGATCTCACCGACGGGACGCCGGTGGCGGTCAAGATCCTCCACGGCCAGGAGACGCGCGACATCCAGCGCTTCGATCTGGAGGCGTCGATCCTGGCCGAGCTGGCGCACCCGGCGATCGTCCGCTACCTCGCCCACGGCGTCGCCGAAGGCGGTGATCGTTATCTGGCCATGGAGTGGCTGGAGGGAACTGATCTGGCCGGGCGCCTCGAGCGCGACCCGCTGTCGATGGCGGAGAGCGTGTTCGTCGCCCGCCGCACCGCCGAGGCGCTGGCCTACGCCCACCCGCGCGGCATCATCCACCGCGACATCAAGCCGGAGAACCTGTTTTTGCCCGGCGGCGACATCGCCCGTCTCAAGGTGCTGGACTTCGGCATCGCGCGCCTGACTCAAGGCGGCCGCAAGCTGACCATGACTGGATCGGTGATCGGCACGCCCGGGTACATGGCGCCCGAATTGGTGCGCGGCGAGCGAGACATAACGCCGGCCGCCGACGTGTTCTCGCTGGGCTGCGTGTTGTTCCAGTGCTTGACTGGTCGGCCGGTGTTCGAAGCCGAGGAGGCCACGGCGCTGCTGGCGAAGATCCTGCTGCAGGACGCCCCGCACGTGCGCGAGGTGGCACCGCACCTGCCTGACAGCCTGGACCGCGTGGTGGCATCGATGCTGGCCAAGGATCCGCGCAAGCGCCTTGGCAACGCGCAGGAGGTGATCGAAGCGCTGGACGGCCTGGGCGCCGTCGATGAAGGCGTCGCGCCGATCAATCGCCGGCGGGCGCGGCCGGCGCTGACGGCCAGCGAGCAGCGCATCGCCTGCGTGGTGATCGCCGGCCGCTCGTCGACGGCCGAGCGGCGCTGGCGCGGCGAAACCATGACCGTGGCCAAGCCCGAGCTGGGCATCGCCCCGCCGTTGCCGGATCCGCCGTCGCGCTTCGACGCGCTGGAGGCGGACCTGGTGCGCATTCACGGCGCGCGCGTGCACCCGCTTCCCGACGGTTCAATGGTGCTGACGTTGTCCGACGCGGGCAAGGCGACCGATCAAGCGGCGCGCGCCGCCCGTTGCGCGCTGGCGGTGCGCGCCGCTATTCCCGACGTGCCGCTGGTGGTGTCGACGGGGCCAGGGCGTTTCTCCGCCTGGTCGGTGGTGGGCGAGGTGATCGACAGCGGCATGCGGCTTTTGCGCTGCACGCCGCCCGGGCTTACGCGCATCGACGACATGGCGGCGGGCCTTCTGGACGCGCGCTTTGACATCATTCGCGACGGCAACACGTTCTTCCTGCGCGGCGAGCGCGACGTCTTCGAAGCCAAGCGCAACCTGCTGGGCAAGGCCACGGACTTCGTCGGGCGCGGCCGCGAGATCTCGATGCTGACCAACCAGCTGGCCGGCGCGGTCACCGAATCGATGGCCTCGGCGGTGCTGGTGACGGGCGCCGCCGGCGTCGGCAAGTCGCGCCTGCGCCAGGAATTTCTCGAGTGGGTGCAGCGCCGGCCGCAGCGTACTGAGGTTTTGTTCGGGGTCGGCGATTCGCTGGGCGCCGGGTCGCCGTTCGCCATGCTGGGCCGGGCGATCCGTCGCGCCGCCGGCATTCAGGAAGGCGAGCCGCTGGAGCTCCGGCGTCGCAAACTTTCCGAACGGGTGGGGCGGGCGGTGGCGCGCGAAACGGTGGCCCGGGTGACGGCGTTCCTGGGTGAGATCGCCAACGTGCCGTTCTCCGACGACGACCACGAATCCTTGCGGGTGGCGCGCCAGAATCCCCAGCTGATGGGCGACAGCATGCGGCGGGCGTTCGAAGACTGGCTGGCCGCCGAGTGCGCGCAGCAGCCGGTGCTGATCGTCCTCGAGGATCTGCACTGGGGCGATCTGGGGACGGTCAGCTTCATCGATGCGGCTCTGCGCAACCTGCGCGAGCAGCCGTTCATGGTGCTGGCCATGGCCCGCCCCGACGTCACCACCCGCTTTCCCAATCTGTGGGAAGGGCGCGAGATGCAGACGCTGCGTCTGGCGCCGCTGAACCGCCGGGCCAGCGAGAAGCTGGTGCGCGAGGCCCTGGGGCCCGACATCAGTGACGCGCTGGTTGCTCAGCTGGTCACGCGCGCCGATGGAAACGCGTTCTATCTGGAAGAATTGATCCGCGCCGCCGCCGACGGCCGCTGCGAGTCGCTGCCCGATTCGGTGATCGGCATGGTGCAGGCGCGCCTTGACGCCGAGGGCGGCGACGCCAAGCGCGTGCTGCGGGCTGCCAGCGTGTTCGGCGAGCGTTTCTCGAAGACCGGTGTGGCGGCCTTGCTGGGCGGCGAAGCGGTGGCGGCTGACGTCGACCAATGGCTGGTGCACCTGGGCGCGCGCGAGCTGGTGGCGCGGGCGGCGACCGCCGAGCGGCAAGGCGAGGAGGAGTACACCTTCTCGCACGCGCTGGTGCGCGAGGCGGCGTATTCGATGCTGACCGACGACGATCGCGCCTTGGGTCACCGGCTGGCCGGCGATTGGCTGGAGCAGGCCGGTTCCAGCGACGCCATGGCGCTGGCCGAGCACTTCCGTCGCGGCGAAGAGCTGCACCGATCGATCCGCTGGTACCAGCTGGCGGCCGAGCAAGCGTTGAAGGCGAATGATCTGTCGGCGGCCATCGAACGCGCCGAGCTGGGCCTGACCTGCGGCGCCGTCGGCGAGGTGGCGGGTGGCCTGCGCTTGATTCAAGCAGAAGGCCACGTCTGGCGCGGCGAGTACCTGCTGGCCGAACAGCGCGCCCACGACGCGTCGCTGGATC
The DNA here is from genome assembly GCA_036493295.1 of Polyangia bacterium. Classification (GTDB taxonomy): domain Bacteria; phylum Myxococcota_A; class Polyangia; order Fen-1088; family Fen-1088; genus DATKEU01. The sequence continues at coordinate 6,443 of DASXQB010000353.1, forward strand.
TGGCGCCCGGCAGCGCGGCGTGGTTGCGCGCGCAAGGCCAGGCCATCGTCGCCGCCGCCAAGCACGGACAACTGGAACACATCGAGGAGCGCGTGCGGTCGGTGCGTGAGGCGATTCCCGAGTTCGGCGCGCGCAGTGCGCAGGTGATGTGCCTGTCGTGGGCGGCGAACTATTTGATCTTCGGCGGGCGCTACAAGACCGCCGACGAACTGATCGCCACCATCGCCGAGCTGGCTGGCGATCTATCGGAGATTGATCTGCAGGCGGTGGCGTTGGTGCACCAGGTGCGGTCGGTGCGCGCGTCGGTGTCGGGCGATCTGGGGGCGTGTTTGGGCGGCATGGAGTCGGCGCTGCTGGCCTTTGAACAGGGCGGCGATCTACGCAACGCCTGCACCATGCGGGCGAACATGGGCTACGTGTACAGCGAGCTCGGCGACTTTGATCGCGCGGACACGGCGCTGCGCCAGGCGCTGTCCGCCGCCGACCGCATGGGTCTGCGCGAACTGGGCGCGGCGATTCTGCACAACCTCGGTCGGGTGTTGGGTCTGCGCGGCTTTCTCGACGAGGCGAAGGCGCTGGAGATCAAGGCCATCGAGAGCTTCGGGCAGCAGGGCGATCCGCGCCTGGAAGGCGTGTCGCGCGTCTACCTGGCGGAGATCTTCGTCGCTGCCGGCGACTTCGCCAGCGCCGATCGCGAGGCGTCCGCCGCCGTCGACATGTTGACCGTGGCGCCGGCCCTGCGGGTGGTCGCGCAAGCGATCCGCGCCCGCGCGCTGCTGGGCCAGGGCCAGACCGAAGCGGCGTTCGCTCTGTCGACAGAGGCCATCGCCGCGCTGGAGGCGCTGGGCGACGTCGAGGAAGGCGAATCCAGCGTGCGCCTCATCCACGCCGAGTGCCTGGCCGCGCGCGGCGCCCAGGCAGCCGCCATCTCCGCCATTATTGCGGCGCGCACGCGCCTGCTGGCTCGCGCCGCCCGCATCGGCGAAGCCGCTTGGCGCCAGCGCTTCCTGGCTGACGTGCCGTCAAACGCTCGCGTCCTGTCCCTCGCGGACAGCTGGGAACGCGAGGCGCGCCTTGCGAGCTGAGGCGCCCGCAAGGCGACCCGCGCTTAGGGAATGATCTTGCCCGGGCAGCCGAAGATGGCTTGCACATTGGCCAGCTTGCCGGCCTTGGCGTCGTCGCAGTAACTGCCGAACAACTGCACCGACGTCTGGGCGGGGCTGCTGTAGTCCCAGCCGTTCTTGTGCGTCGGATCGTTCGGGATCTTGGCGCCATTGGCGGTGATCGCGATGTTGGTCGGATCGGGCGGCACGCTGCCGAGCGGGAACGAGCACGAGCCGATCATGCCGCCGATGGTGCCCAGCACGGTCACCAGATCGGCGGTGCTGCTCACCGGATAGTATTTCGGATCCGCCGTCTGCGGTTCGCCGCCGGCGACCGCCATTGCGGTCAGCGTGGCGTCGGCCTCGGCCACCGAGCCGATGCCGACCACGAACACCGGGATCCCGTTCTTGAAGCTGTCGGTAACCGCCTGGATGGCGCCATCAGCGTCGGAGGCTTGCGAGCCGCCGCCCGGGATGCAGTTCGGCAGACCGTCGGTGGCCAGCAGGATGAACTTCGGGTTGGTGTCGGGCAGCATCGCCAGGTTCATGCTGGCTGCCGCGACGGCCGTGCGGGTGGGCGTTCCACCGTTGGGCATGGTGGCGGCGATCTGCGCGGTGATGGCGGCTGCGTTCATATCGGCGATGGGCACCTCGGGTGCGGCGGTGACGGCGCACTGATCGTTGCCCATGTCGGGGAAGAACTTCAGACCCCAGCGGATGGTGGTTTGCGTTTGCATGACCACCTGGTTGATGGCCGCGGTCATCTGCGGCCATTTCGCCATGGTCGCGCAGCCCGCTGCTGGCGGGACAGGATTGCGTCCGCGGCCGGCCGCGCAGCTGGTGCCGTCGGGCATGTCGGCCATTGACCCGGACTTGTCCTGGACCAGCATCAGGTCCGGGGTACCCTTCTGCAGCCCGAACGTCTTCATGCCGCAGGTCGGTCCGGTCGGATCCTTCACCATCCCGCCGGCGCCGCTGTTGCCGCCGCCGCCTGAGGTGTTGCCTCCGCCAGTGCTGCCAGTGCCGCCGCCCGGCTTGATTCCGCTCGTGGTACAGCCCAGCGCGAGGGTCGCTGTCAGCCATAACACGCTAGTCGTGAGCCGCATGTGTCCTCCAGAGTTGATTGCGAATGCTACTGAATCACCACGCCCGGGCAGCCAAAAATGGCCCTGACGTCCATAATCATCCCAGCCTTCGCCTTGTCACACCAGCTACCAAAAAGCTGGACAGACGAATCCCCTCCCCCAAAATCCCAACCGTTGGAATGGCCGGGATCCTTCATCAGTCGGGCGCCGTCGACGATCACCGCAATATTGGTGGGATCGGGCGGGCGCGAAGCAAGGGCGAATGAGCAGGTGGCGATCTGGCCGCCGATGGCGGTCAACGTCGTCACGAGATCGTCCTTGTTATTCACCGGGAAATACCGCGGATCGGCGGCGCGTGGGCGCAGGCCGGCAGTGGCCATCTGCGACAGCGTCACGTTGGATGCGTCGCCGGTGGTGGCGATGCCGATGACGAAGGTTGGGATCCCTTGCGCCGCCGCCGCCGCCACCGCCTGGATCGCTCCGGCGTCGTCGGGGACGGACATCCCCGCTCCGGGATCGAGGCAGTTCGGTTCTCCGTCGGTGGCCAGCAGGATGTATCTGGGATTTCCGTCGGACAGCGCCGCCAGATAGCTGGCGCCACTTTGCACCGCCACGCGCGTGGGCGTTCGTCCGGCGGGCGTGGTGCCGAGAATCGACGAGTTGATCAGGGCGGCGTTCGTTGCTGCGACCGGCACGGCGGTTCCGTCGCTGACGGTGCAGAATTCGTCGTTGGGGAAATACTTCAGGCCCCAATGAATGGCGGTCTCGGTTTGCGAGACGACCTGGTTGATGGCGGCGGTCATGTCTTGCCACTTCGACGTTTGTTGGTTCCCGGCCACCGCCTCATTCATCGATCCGGATCGATCGAGAACCACCAGCAGATCGGGCGTCAAGCGTTTGAGGCTGAAGGTCATCATTCCGCACACGGCCGCGTCTGGCCCGGGCCCCAGATTGTCGCTGCCGTTTCCGGTTGCGCCGCCGCCGCTGCCACCGCTCCCGCGTCCAGAGTCACTGGTCATGCTGACTCCAGCCGTGCAACCACCGACGACCGCCAGCCCCGCGCCGATCCAGTACAGCGACCTGCCGCATGGCATGAGGACCTCCGAGGTGAACCATCTTCATTAGTACCATCGGTGTGAGGTCCTTACGGGAAAAAGAAGCGATTCTTGCGATGTGGGTGACGAGGGAAGTCACGAACGCAACGATCGTACGCGCTTACAACCCAGCCCGGCGAAGAGCAATCTCCGCGCCAGAAAGGGTTATATCTCGCGTCGTCGTTGTTGAAACTTGTGCGCGGCTGAATATGCTGTGGCCGCGTCGCCCCGAGACGGGCGCAGGAGAGAGACGAAATGGCGTCCGTTGATGTTCCGCTCAAGAGGGTTCGGTTCGGGCACACCGCCCGCAAGGACACGTGGTGGCTGATGCCGCTGGTCACCTTCGTCGTGTTCACCTCGTTCATCGTCTACACGACCTGGGCGCTGTTTCAGGGCGAGCACTACCACTACGGCAACTACCTCTCGCCGTTTTACTCGCCCGAGCTGTTCGGGAATTCGCCGCACGCCTGGTTCGGGCCGTGGCGCTGGCCGTGGCCGTCGTTCATTCGCTACTCGCCGGCGATGTTGATCCTGGTGTTCCCGCTGGCCTTCCGCATGACCTGCTACTACTACCGCGGCGCTTATTACAAAGCGTTCTGGGCCGATCCGGTGGCCTGCGCGGTGGGCGAGCCGCGCCACGAATACCGCGGCGAAGCGAAGTGGCCGCTGCTGATTCAGAACCTGCATCGCTACGCCCTCTATTTCGCGCTGATCTTCATCGTGCTTTTGGCCCACGACGCCTGGCGAGCGATGTGGTTCAACGATCCGACGAACGGCCACGAGAAATTCGGCATCGGCGTGGGGACGCTGGTGCTGACGTTGAACGCGGTGCTACTCGGCGGCTACACGCTGGGCTGTCATTCGTTTCGCCACCTCGTCGGCGGCGTGATGGATCGGCTGTCCGGGCATCCGGTGCGCAAGAAGGCCTACGACTGCGTGAGCTGTTTGAACCGGCAGCACCCCAGATGGGCCTGGTGCAGCTTGTTCTGCGTCGGCCTGACCGACGTCTACGTGCGACTGTGTTCGATGGGCGTGATCACCGACTGGAGAATCTTCTAAATGGCCGAGTACGAGACACACGAACACGACGTCCTGGTGATCGGCGCGGGCGGCGCTGGACTGCGCGCTGCCATCGAAGCGTCAGCGGCCGGCGTGTCGGTGGGCCTGGTTTGCAAATCGCTGCTCGGCAAGGCGCACACGGTGATGGCGGAAGGCGGGATGGCGGCCGCGATGGCCAACGTCGACGATCGCGATAGCTGGCAGGTGCACTTCGCCGACACCATGCGCGGCGGCCAGTATCTCAGCAACTGGCGCATGGCCGAGCTGCACGCCAAGGAAGCGCCCGATCGGGTGCGCGAGCTGGAAGCCTGGGGCGCGGTCTTCGATCGCACCAAGGACGGCAAGATCTTACAGAGAAATTTCGGCGGCCATCGCTATCCACGGCTGGCCCACGTCGGTGATCGCACCGGCCTGGAAATGATTCGCACGCTGCAAGATCATGGCGTGCACCAGGGCATCAAGGTGTACATGGAGTGCGCCGTCACGCGACTGTTGAAAGACGGCCAGCGCGTGGCCGGCGCCCTGGGCTATGACCGCGAGCGCGGCTACCTGCGGGTCTTCAAGGCCAAGGCGGTGGTGTTCGCTACCGGCGGCGTGGGCCGCGCCTTCAAGATCACCAGCAACAGCTGGGAGTACACCGGCGACGGTCAGTCACTGGCTTACGAGGCGGGCGCCGAGCTGCAGGACATGGAGTTCGTGCAATTCCACCCGACCGGGATGGTGTGGCCGCCCAGTGTCAAAGGCATCCTGGTCACCGAGGGCGTGCGCGGCGAGGGCGGCGTGCTGCGGAACAAGGACGGCCGTCGCTTCATGTTCGATGACATCCCGGAGAACTACAAAGCGCAGACCGCCGACAGCGAGGAAGAAGGCTGGAAGTACACCCAGGGCGACAAGAATTCGCGGCGCCCGCCCGAGTTGCTGACCCGCGATCACGTGGCCCGCAAGATCAACATCGAGGTGAAAGCCGGCCGCGGTAGCCCGCACGGCGGCGTCTTCCTGGACATCGCCTGGATCAAATCGCGCGTGCCGGGCGGCGCCGAGCACATCAAGAAAAAGCTGCCCAGCATGTACCACCAGTTCAAGCAACTGGCGGACATCGACATCACCGCCGTGCCGATGGAGGTGGGGCCAACCACCCACTACATCATGGGCGGCATTCGCGTCGACGGTGACACCCAGATGACCAACGTGCCGGGCCTGTTCGCCGCCGGCGAGTGCGCGGCCGGTTTGCACGGCGCCAACCGCCTGGGCGGCAACTCGCTTTCGGATCTGGTCGTCTTCGGAAAGCGCGCCGGCGAGTACGCGGCGAAGTACGCCCAGGAGCACGGCGCCGTGCAGCTCGACGCTGGCCAGCTGGAAGCAGCGGCCCGCGCGGCGCTGGCCCCGTTCGAGCGCGGCGCGGCCGGCGGCGGCGATCCGGAGGGCCCGTACAAGATTCAGTACGCCCTGCAGGACTGCATGCAGACCAACGTGGGCATCGTACGCCGCGAAGATGAAATCAAAAAGGCGCTGGAGGAGATCGAGGTGTTGAAAAAACGCGCCGCCAACGTCGGCGTGGTCGGCAACCGCGAATACAACCCGGGCTGGCACACGGCGCTGGATCTGCACAACATGCTGATCTGCTCGCAGGCCATCGCCATGTGCGCCCTCGAGCGCAAGGAAAGCCGCGGCGGCCACTTTCGCGACGACTATCCAGACAAGGATCCGACCTACGCGAAGTTCAATCTCGTCGTCAGCAAGGCCAGCGATGGCCGGCCGCAGCTGCGACGCGAGCCCGTCAACGAAATGCGCGCCGATCTCAAACAGATCGTCGAGGAGAACAAATAATGCCGAGCGCGACGTTTCGGATCTGGCGCGGAGAAAAAGGCCAAGGCGACTTCAAGGCCTACGACACCGACGTCTCGGAGGGCATGGTGGTGCTGGACGCCGTTCACCAGATCCAAGCCGACCAGGCCAACGATCTGGCGGTGCGCTGGAACTGCAAGGCCGGCAAGTGCGGGTCGTGCTCGGCGGAGGTCAACGGCATGCCGCGCCTGATGTGCATGACCCGGCTGTCGGACATCGATCTCGATCAGCCGGTGACCATCCAGCCGTTGCACGCCTTCCCGTCGATCCGCGATCTGGTCACCGACGTGTCGTGGAACTTCCGGGTGAAGAAAGAGATCAAGCCGTTCAAGCCGCGCGCCCCCGACGCCGCCGACGGCACCTGGCGCATGCAGCAGGAGGACATCGAGCGCGTGCAGGAGTTCCGCAAGTGCATCGAGTGCTTCCTGTGCCAGGACGTCTGTCACGTCTTGCGCGACCACCACAAGCACGACGAGTTCATCGGCCCGCGCTTTTTGGTCTACGCCGCCGCGCTGGAGATGCACCCGCTGGACGTGGAAGATCGCGTGGACGATCTGCGCAAGGCGCACGGCATCGGTTACTGCAACATCACCAAGTGCTGCACGAAGGTCTGTCCGGAGAACATCACCATCACCGACAACGCCATCATTCCACTGAAGGAACGCGTCGTCGATCGGTTCTACGATCCGGTGAAACGACTCTTTCGGGTCTTTTCCAAGTGAAAAACGCGGGTAGGTGCTGGATTGCGCCATTGACTTCCGTGAAACCGCGCGCCTAAATTTATGGTGATGCGCGGCCGAGCCAGCAGTTGGGCTCTTCTGGCAGTCGTGACGTTTTTTTCGGTCACGGCGCGGGCGGAGGTCGACATCAAGCGCGCCAAGGAGCACTTCGCGAAGGCGCAGCAGCTTTACAAGATCGAACGCTTCGCGGACGCCCTGACCGAGTACCAAGAGGCGTACCTGTCCAAGCCCGAACCGAATCTGCTCTTCAACATGGGCCAGTGCGAACGGTTGATGGGCAACCGTAGCGATGCTCTGCGGTTCTACCGGCGATTTTTGATTGAGCGTCCGAACCCGCCCAATCTGACGGTGGTCCAGCAGCACATCCGCGATCTGGAATCGGCCGACGCAATCGGCACGTCGCCGCCGCCGCAGGTGGCGCCGGCGCTGACGCCTTCGTCGCCGCAACAACAGTCGTCGATGCGCAAGGGTTTCGCGGCGGCGCCGCCGCAGGCGCCCAGTGTCGCGACCGCTCCGTCGCCGATTCCCGCGGTGGCCTACAACCAACCGGATGGCGCCGGCGGCGGTGTTCGTTCCGCGGCCGTGGCTTTCGGATCGACGTCGCCGCCGCCGGTGGCGCCGCCGGTGCTGCCGGCGCAATCCCTGGCCATGGCGCACGAGCCGGGCGCGCCGAACCTGATCCGTGCCGACGGCGGCCCCGGGTCGCGGAACAATGACGATGATCGGCCCGTCTACAAGAAGTGGTGGTTTTGGACCGCGGTCGGCGTGGTCGTTGTCAGCGCCGTGGTGATCGGCGCCGCCGCCGGCCACAAGAGCGATCCCTCATGCGCGGGGCTGTCCACGTGTCGGTGACGGCCGGCCGGCTGCGTCTGGGTTTTTCGGCGCTGGCGCTGGCCGCGATGGTTGCCACCGGTTGCGGGAATCCGCGCTCGTTGCTGCGCGTGTTTGTCAGCGGCGATCGGGCGATGGCCAATGTGACGCTGTCGCTGCAAGCGACGGGCGGCGATCAGACGGTGGTGAAGGCCCAGTACCCGTCGGTGACGGTACCGCTGCTGGGCACAACGCCGCTGGGCGTCGGGTTGTATCTGCCGTCCAGCATGCACGGCGCGGTGGTGGTGCGCGGCGTCGCCATCATGGGCGGGTGTGAGATCGCGGCTGGTCAGATCACCAGCGGCGACGTGGCGTCGGGCGCGTCGGTGACGGTCGATCTGACGTTGAACAGCGAAGATTGCGTGGCCACCGGCGATGCCGGCGCGGGCGGCACCGGTGGCAACCCTGCGGTCGACGCCGGCAGCGGCGGCGCTGGCGAAGGCACCGGCGGCGAGGGCAGCGGCGGCGCGATGGGCAGCGGCGGCGCGCCGGGAACCGGCGGCGCAATGGGAACCGGTGGCGCGGGAACCGGCGGCACAATGATGGGCAGCGGCGGCGCGATGGGCAGCGGCGGCCAGCCAGACGCTGGTGTCGACCTTGCCGAGCCGGACGCTCCGCCCGACGTGGTCACGCCGCCCGATGTCTCGTGCGAACCAGAGCCCATCACGCGCACCTGCGGCCGGCGCTGCGACATTGACGCCACCAACAACTGCGGACAGACCGTCCACTGCGGCGCCTGCACCACCGCGGGCGATATGTGCGGCGGCCCCGCGATGCCCAACGTTTGCGTTCCCTGCCAGGACATGGGGCGGGCGTGCCGCAACCTGCAATGCGGGACCGTCGTCGACGCCTGCGGCCAGCGCGTCAGCTGCGGCATCTGTCTGCTGCGCGAGCTTTGTTGCAGCGGCCGTTGCCAGCTGGCGATCCGCTGCACCGGTCAGTGAGCGGATTCGCTCTCGCTGGATGCGCGGGCGAAACCGCGTATATTGCCCTCGCTGATCGATGAGCGACGGAAGCGCGCGAACTGAAGCGGCACCGCCATCGCCCGCGCCATCGTTCTGGCGCCGCCACGCGGTCTGCCTGCTGGCGTCGATCGCGTACCTGTCCGTCTTTCCGTACTTCGAACGGCTGAACAATCCGAACGAGAACGCCCGCGTGTGGATGACCCGGGCCATCGTCGAGCACCATGTCCTGAACCTGGATCAGGTGCAAAAAGAATGGGGTTGGGTCAATGACAAGGCGGCCAACGCCGGCCACGTCTATTCATCCAAGGCGCCCGGCGCGTCGTTCTTCGGTGTGCCGGTGCTGTTCGTGCACACCAAGCTGCGCCACTGGTTCGGCTGGTCGTCGCCCGGCAAGAAGGCGACGGTTTACTGGTTGCGCTTGTTCGTCGTGCAGCTCCCGATGTGCGTTTTTCTGTTTTTCTTCGCCCGCTACATCGAACGCATCACCCGGTCGGCGGCGGCGCGCGATCTTTTGACGGCCGGGCTGGCCCTGGGCAGCATCGTGTTCCCTTACGCGGTCCTCTTCGTCGGGCATTCGTTGGCCGCGGCGTGCGCGTTCGCCGCGTACATGCTGTTGGCGCCACCCTATGCGGATGCGCCGGGCGCGTCCGCGCCGGTGTCGCCGCGCCAGTTTTTCTGGGCCGGGCTGTGGGCCGGCCTGTGCGTGCTGTTCGAGTACCAGGCCGTGTTAGTGGCCGGCATCCTGGCCCTGTACGCCCTCGGTCGCTACCGGCAGCGGGCCTGGCCGCTGTTGCTGGGCGCGGTCCCGCCGGCGGCGGCGCTGGGCGCTTTTCACGCCGCCGCCTTCGGACGTCCGTGGCGTTTGCCCTTCGGGTACATCGAGAACGAGTACTTTGCCCGCACCGCTCACGCCGCCGGTTTTCACGGGTTGTCCGTCCCCAAGTTCGCCGCCTTCGGGACCTTCCTGTTCTCCGCCGACTACGGTCTGTTCGCCTTCTCGCCGCTGCTGGCGTTGGGCGCCGCGTGCGCTCTTTATCTGGTGGTCCGCGGTCCGCGCCGGGAAGGGCTGCTGGTGCTGGCGGTGTGCGCGGCGATGTTCCTTTTTCTTTCCGGCATGAGCAACTGGCGCGCCGGGTGGTGTGTGGGTCCGCGCTATATCGTGACTGTGGCGCCGTTCCTGGTGGCGGCGCTGGCGTATGTGTGGCGGCGCGCGCCGGCGCGGCCGCTGCTGGCCACTTTGACGGCCGGTTTGCTGATCCCGTCGGTGTTGCTGAACGCGACGTCGGCCATCGTCTACCCGCACTATCCCGAACAGTTCAACAACCCGGTCTTTGATCTGGCCTTCCCGCTGCTGGGCGACGGCTATGTCCCGTACAGCATCGGCTGGTTGTTGCACCTGCCCGGTTCCTGGTCGGTCTTGCCGGTGGCGCTGGCGGTGCTGGCGGCGCTGTCGCTGGGCGTAGCCACTGTCGGGGCCGGTCGCGCGCGGCGCTGGCTGGGTCATCTCGCGCTGGCGTTGCTGGTGGCGGTGGCGTTCCTGGTTCCGCTGGCCCGTTACGGGCGCAAGCCCAGCGCCGGCGAAGCGCAGGCCACGGCGCTGGTGCACGCCGACTGGGAACCGCCCCGCGCGACGCCCGCGCCCTGAACGCACCAGCGTCGTTTCGGCCACGGTTGACGAGGGCGGTATGGTTGGCGTAAGTACCCAAGCCGCAAGTCGACGTTCGCCGGTGTAGCTCAGTGGTAGAGCAACGGTTTCGTAAACCGTAGGTCCTCGGTTCAATCCCGAGCACCGGCTCCGGTTGCCCCCCGGGCCCCGCGCCGACGCGCGCGAAGTGGTTTACGATGCGGCATGATCGTGATGCGTTCGCTGCTGCTGTTCGCTGCCGGCGCTCTGACCGCCGCCGGTTGCATCGGTAAGGCGTCGACGGGAAACGCTGGCAATGCCGGTCAGTGCATGGTCAACGCTGACTGCGCGCTGGGACAGACCTGCGTGACCGGCCTCTGCGTGATGCCGGGCGTTTCGAGCGCCGGCGACAAATGCACCGTCACCCGCGATTGCGCGCCTGATCTATTTTGCGGGCCGGCCGGACGTTGCGCGCCTGCCGGCACGCAAGCCGAGGGCGGTGCCTGCACCTCCGATGCGTCCTGCCAATCGCCGTTGCGCTGCAACCAGGACGGTTTCTTCGGCACCTGCGCCAAACCGGGCAACGGCGAGGCGAACGCGGCGTGCACCGCCGGCGCGGACTGCATCGCTGGTTTGTTTTGCGGCGCCGGGAAGACGTGTCAGCCGCTGGCCGTCGCCTTTCCGCCCTTCGGCGGCGTGGCCTGCGGCGACGAAGGGCCATTCCGCGTCTACTTCGAGGTGCCGCGGGCTGGCCGCCCCCCGGCGGATTTTTTTCGCCTGCCGTTTCCGAACGACATACGGGCCGGCGGCGGCAAGCTGAACCTGACGGATTTTCCGCGACCCGGCCCGACACCGCTGGGCGTGGATCTGGTGCAGCTCTACGTCGACGATTGGACCGCCGATTTTGATGGCTTCAGCGCCATCGCTCCGGTGCTGTTTCGTTTCTCTGACGAGATGGACTTCACCACCGCCACCGGTGATGGCGTGCTGTACATCGATCTGTCGGCCGGGCCGACGCAAGGCCTGGAGCTGGGACGGACCTGGAACTTCACGCCGTCGGCGGGGAAGTACATTTGCCGCAATCATTTCGCTCTGGCCAACGCCGCCTCGGAGCCGCTGCTGCCCGGGCACACGTACGCGGCCGTCGTGACAACGGCGATCAAATCAAAGACCGGTCAGGCGGTCAGCGCCGACGGCGACATGGTGGCGCTGCTGGCTGTCGCCGCGCCTGCCGATCCGGCGCTGATGGCGGCGTGGACGGCCTATCAGCCGCTGCGTGACTGGTTGAAAAGCAAAGGTGCCGCCGCCCCGTCTGTCGCCGCTGCTGCTGTTTTCACCGTGCAGAACGGGCCAGCGCACTTTCAGCGGGTGGCCGCGGCGGTGGCGCAGCAGCCGGTGCCGGCGCTGTCGGCGCTGACTCTTTGCGACGGCCACACCAAATCACCGTGCGACGACGGCACGCCGGCGCGCGCCTGCCCGTCCGCGCCCAACCCCGCCTTCGACGAAATTCACGGTAAGGTGCGCCTGCCGATCTTTCAAAAGGGAACCGAGCCCTACGACACGTCTGATCAGGGCGGGGCCATCCCCGAAGCGGCGGGCGGGGCGGTGGCGCCGGCAACAACGGAGGACGTCTGCTTCGCCCTGGCGGTTCCGCACGGCGCCGCCATGCCGGCGGCCGGGTGGCCGTTGACGGTTCATTCGCACGGGACCGGCGGCTCGTTTCGCTCGGCGATCAGCGATGGGATCGCCGGCAAGCTGGTGGCGGCGGCGCGGGCGGGCGCCGTGCTGGGCTTCGACGCCGTCGAGCACGGCGCGCGGCGTGGCGCTTCGACCAAGAGCCCCGACGATCTGGTGTTCAATCCGCTGAACCCGCGCGCCGCCCGCGACAACGTCCTGCAAGGCGCCGCCGATATTTTGTCCGCGCTGCGCGTGGCCGACGTGGCGATCGACGCCGCCACGTCGCCGACCAAGGCGGCTATCAAATTCGATTCCACCGCGGTGACATTCTTCGGTCACTCGCAAGGCAGCACGGCGGGCGCGCTGGCGATGGCGTTTTCGGACGCGGCCCCGTCGGTGGTGTTCTCGGGCGCGGGCGCGCACTTGACCGAATCGCTGCTGCACAAGAGCAATCCCGTCAACATCGGCGCCGGCCTGACCTATCTGCTGGGCGAAGAGCTGGCCGAAGACCATCCCGTGATGGTGCTGTTCCAAAGCTTCTTCGATCGATCGGATCCTTTGAACTACAACCCGATGATTGTCCGCCGGCCGCCGGCCGGCGTCGGTTCAAAGAACGTCTTCATGTCGTGGGGCACCAGCGACACGTACACGCCGCAAGAGACGCTGACCGCGAACGCGCTGTCGCTGGGCATTCCGCCGGTGAATCCGGTGTTGCAAGCCTATGACTTTGCCGGCATCGCCCGTCCAGTGACGGCGAACATCGCCGCCGGCGACGGCAAGCAACGAACCGCCGCCGTCTTTCAATACAACCCGGCCACCGGGGCCGGCGCCTACGACGGCCACTTCGTGGCGCTGCAAAACGCCGCGGCGATCGCCGACTGGGCGGCATTCCTGTCATCGGCGCTGGCCAGCGGCACGCCGACGGTGCCCTGACG
>DASXQB010000354.1:0-16814 GCA_036493295.1 Polyangia bacterium
AGAACCTCACCGAGTACGGCGCCTTCATCGACCTCGGCGGCATCGACGGTCTCTTGCACATCACGGACATGTCGTGGGGCCGGGTCACGCACCCGTCGGAGCTGTTCCAGGTCGGCGACCACGTGCGCGTCAAGGTCCTCAAGTTCAACGCCGACACCGAGCGCGTGTCGCTGGGGCTCAAGCAGATCAGCGAGGATCCGTGGACGCACGCGCAAGAGAAATACCCGCCCGGCACCGTGGTGCGCGGCAAGGTGGTCTCCCTGAAGGACTACGGCGCGTTCATCGAGCTGGAGCAGGGCATCGAGGGTCTGGTGCACATCTCGGAGATGTCGTGGACCCGCCGGGTCAAGCACCCGTCGAAGGTTGTCGCCGTGGGTGACACTGTCGAGGCCGTGGTGCTGGACATCGACCCGCGCCAGAACCGCATCAGCCTGGGCATGAAGCAGCTGGAGCCGAACCCGTTCGCTTCGCTGAAAGAGAAGTATCCGCCCGGCACGGTGGTCAAAGGCATCGTCCGCAACATCGCCGACTTCGGCATCTTCGTGGAGATCGAAGAAGGCATCGATGGTCTGGTGCACGTGTCGGATCTGTCGTGGACCCAGCGGGTCAAGCACCCGTCGGAGCTGTACCAGAAGGGCGACGAGGTCGAGTCGGTCGTTCTGAATATCGACTTCGACGGCGAAAAGCCGAAGGTCTCGCTGGGCATCAAGCAGCTGGTGCCGGATCCGTGGGATCGCATTCCCTACGATTACCCGCCTGGCAAGATCGTCGAGGCCAAGGTCATCAAGGTCCTCGACTTCGGCGCCTTCGTGGAGATCGAGCGCGGTGTGGAGGGTTTGATTCACGTCTCCGAGTTCTCCGACGAGCGCGTCGAGGATCCCAAGGCGTTCGTGAAGGTGGGCCAGTCGTTGAAGGCCGAGATCATCGGCGTCGACACCGCCGAGCGAAAGATTGGCCTGTCGTTCCGCGGCGCCACCCGCGCCGAGGAGCTGGCCGATGCGCAGGGCTTCTCCGGCGGCGTGCCCACGGCGACGCTGGGCGACGTCATGCGCGACAAGCTGGCCGCCTTGCAGCCGAAGAAGCCGGGCAAGAACGCCGGCGACGAATCCGAGTAGCCCGGGCGCCTGCTGACGGTGATCGCGCCCTCCGCTCATGTCGGCTGAAGATCCGCCGTCTTCCCGCCCCGGGCCATCGGCTCGGGGCCTGCCGGTGGTGGAGAACGTCCCCCCGCGCGACCCGGCTCGGCTGACGCCGGCGCCGGTTCCGCGGTTGGCGCCGGCGCGATCGTCGCGCACCGTGGCCTGGCTGCGGCGCTTCGCCAAGCTGTGGGGCTTTGCGCTCTTCTGCATCTTCGTCGTTTATCTGTTTCGCGACGTCGCGCTGCCGTTCCTGTTCGCCATTCTGGTGGCGTACATCTTGGCGCCGGCGGTCGATCGCCTGGCCCGCATGCGCGTGGGCGCGCGAACCCTGCCGCGCGCGGCGGCGGTGCTGATCGTTTACATCAACATCCTGGCCGCGCTGGGCCTGTTCATCGGGTACTTCATTCCCAAGCTGTCGACGGACTTCGCCCGACTGTTTCGCGAAGCGCCGCAGCTTTTCTCCCGCCTTAACCACGAATTGCTGCCACGGGCGGGCGCGTGGGTCGATCGCAACCTGGGCGCCGGCGACACCATCGAAGCCGAGCCGGTGCCGCGCCCGTCGCAATCGTCGCAGCGCACCGGCGTGGTCGTCGAACCGCTGTCTGGCGGCCGCTTCAAGATCGGCCTCGACAACCTGTCGCTGGAGGTCACCCCCGTGGCCGACGGCAAGTATCTGATCGCCCCGCCGCACTCGGAAGACAGCGAAAACCTCACCGGCGGCAAATGGGAACGTTCGATCAAGAAATGGATCTCCGAACGCTTGGCCTCGACCGAAGGCGAAAGTCGGCGGGCCATCGAGTATGGCCAGAAGTTCGTCACCGCCGTGGTGTCGGGGATCGGTCGCACCTTCCTGGTGTTGATGGTGGCGGCGTTCATCCTGATCGATCTACAGCGGGTGAAAGGCTTCCTGCGTTCGCTGGTCCCGGACAGCTATCAGTCTGACTACGATCGCATCGTGATCGGCATCGATCACGGCCTGTCGGGCGTCATCCGCGGCCAGCTGATCATCTGCCTCATCAACGGCACGATGACGTACATCGGGATCCTCATCTTTCACGTGAAGTTTCCCCTGCTCCTGGCGGGAATCGCGGCGGTGATGAGCCTGGTGCCAATCTTCGGATCGATCCTGTCGTCGATCCCGATCGTGGCCATTGCCCTCATCTCGTCGGGAAACTTTGATATCAGCCGCGGCGTCTCGGTGCTGGCCTGGATCTGCGGCATTCACCTCATCGAGGCGAACTTTCTCAACCCGAAGATCATGGGCGACGCGGCCAAGATTCATCCCGTGCTGGTGGTGTTCGCCTTGATCGCCGGCGAGCATAGCTACGGCCTGACCGGCGCGCTGTTCGCCGTGCCGGTGGCGTCGATGATCCAGACGATCTTCGTCTACTACCGGCGCCGCGGCTTCGAACGTCCGCGGCCGGCGGCGGCCGATACGATCTCGACGCCTTAGTCGCCTAGTCGCCGTTCAGAGGCACGACCTGCGGCACGCGGTCAGCGCCGACGATCAGCGCGGAGCGATCGGGCACCGCGCGCCAGCCGGCCCGACCTTGGGTATCCACGTTGGATTCGACGATGATCGCGCGCAACCCTTCGTGCGGTGTGCGTCGCCCGTCGCGGCCGAGATCGTTGCGGTCGTGGCAGACCGGGCAGTCGGAGATGCCTTCCACCTCCAGGTACTGCACAGGTTGCCCGCACGAAGCGGCCAGAAAGCAGCGGCCGTTGGTGGCCACCAGCGCCACGCTCATCGGTTCGCTGCCGGTGCCGGCCAGCAGGCGATCCAGAAACACCACGCTGTTGCGGGCCGCCAGGCGCACGGCCGCGGGTGGCGGCGTTGCCTTGTCCAGAATGCCGGCGTCGTGCATGAACGCCAGGAACAGGTGAAAGATGTATTCGCTGGGTGATTTGCCGCGGATGTTGCGGCGAAGAAAATCGGGGACGCTCTCCAGCACGCGATCGCGGATCCCGGCAAACCCATTGCTGCTGACCTGGCCGACCGACCCAAACAGCCACGAGCGAAAGCGGAACGGATCGGCGTCCTCGGCGACGATGTTGGCGTTGTTGGTTTCGTCGCCCAAGCCCACGCGACCAATCAGCGCATCGGCGCGAAGATCTTTCGCCAGCGAATAAAAATCCACTTCGTTGGTGTTGGCGCGCGGACGCTTCTGCAGCAGCACGTCGCCACCCTGTACGAATCCCAGACCCCATCCATCGGGGCGGTTCTCGGTGCGCGAGTAAAGAGCGTTGCGCGCCGAAAAGAGGGCACAGGCCATGTTGTCTGGCTCGTTCCCCAGATATGCGACCAAGTGACTCATGGGGGACACGATCAAGTATACGGATCCGAGATCACGACGCCACGTATTCGCGCGGCGTCAGGCCCGGAATCTTTCCGTCAACCAATCGGCGATCTCTGCCAGTACGGCGTCACGTTCCGGTTCCAGAAAGATCTCGTGATAAAGGCCGGGGTAGGCGCGCACCACGACTGTCGGCCCGACCGCCTTCGCGTAGGCCAGCGACGTGTCGGTCGACACCAGGCGATCGTCGCCCGCGGCCAGCAAGAGAGTAGGGACCTGTAGTTTCTCGGGAGTGGCCAGGATGCGGGCTTGCGCCGCCCGCACCTCGTTGAACCAGCGCGGGGTGGCGGCGTGGTGGATCAGCTTGTCGTCTTTCCAGCCGGCCAAGACCTCGGGATTGCGTGAAACCTGTTCTGGGCGAATCTCGTTACCCATCGTCAAGGTGGGCCACAGCCGGCCCATTAGGCGCGACAGCACCAGCTTGAACAACGGCACTTTCAACTTCAGCGCCAGCCACGGCGTGGCCAGCACCAGCGCCTGCACGGGGCCGCGCCCGGCCGTCAGATAGTCCAGCGCCACCGCGCCTCCCTGGCTGTGACCGATCAGGGCCAGCGGCAAACCGGGCCATTGGACGCGGGCGGCGGTCACCATCAGGTCCAGGTCGTCGCTGTAGTCGGAGAACCGCCCCACGTACCCCCGCCGCCCCTCCGACCGCCCGTGCCCGCGCGAGTCAAACAGCCACGAAGCGATGCCGGCGGCGGCCAGCCGTTCGGCGACCGGGCGATAGTTGCCACAGTGCGCGCTGAACCCGTGAATCAGCACCGCCACGCCGATCGGCGGCCGGCCGGTCGGTTGCCACCATTCGCCGTACAGCGACAGCCCATCCTTGGTGGTGAGAGACGTTTCCTTGCTCGGCTGGCCACCCATGCGCGGCGCAATCCTATATTCTTCGGCGAGTCTAGGCGGAAAATCATGAGAATCACCGAAATCTACGTCAGCATCCAAGGCGAAACCCAGTACGCCGGGCTGCCGTGCACGTTGGTCCGCACCACCGGCTGCGACCTGCGTTGTACCTATTGCGACAGCGCGTTTTCGTTCTACGGCGGCCGCGAGCTGTCCTTGGACGCCATCCTGGCCGAGGTCAAACGCCTGGCGGCGCCGCTGGTATTACTGACTGGTGGCGAACCGATGTTGCAGCAGGAGATCGTCACCCTGGCAGAGCGGCTGCTGGCCGAAGGTTTTCGAGTGATGATCGAGACCTCTGGTGCCCATCCCGTCTCGGCGTTGCCGGCCGAGGTTATTCGCATCGTCGACGTCAAGACGCCGGCGTCGGGTGAATCGGCGCGCATGCGCCTGGACGTGCTGGACGGGCTGCGCCCGCGCGACGCCGTCAAGTTCGTGCTGTCGGACGAAGCCGACTACCGGTGGGCGGCCGATCTGATCCGCTCCCGCGCACTGGCCGCGCGAACCGAGGTGCTGCTGTCGCCGGTGCATGGGCGGTTGGACCCGCAGCAGCTGGTGCAGTGGATGCTGCGCGACCGCTTGCCTGCGCGCCTGAATTTACAAATCCACAAATACATCTGGGCGCCGGAGGCACGCGGCGTGTGATCTGATGTGAACCCACGGAATGTCTGATTTCGCCGTTGACACCAATCTGACACTCCTGCTAGCGTCCGGTCGCTTTCAGTGGTTAAGTACTGAGGACTGCAAGGAAAAGCGAAGACACGAGAGGCTTGAGAGTACTCTTGGCGACCCTGGCAACTTGCTCTGCGATGCTGGCCTTCGCGGGGTGCGCAACGCGCCCGAAGAGAGATCTCGACCAGTCCCAGATTCATTATCAGTTGGCGGCCGATTCTTTTCGCAATCGGCGCATTGAGGCGGCAATGGACGAGTTGCAAAAAGCCCTCTCGATGGACCCCGAAAATGCCGATGCAATGAACTTGTTGGGCCTGATCAACTTGCAGCAAGGTTCGGAATACGTCGCACAAGCGGAGACGGAAAACTGTCTGCGCGGCGCTGACGAGGAGACCGTGCGCCAGCAAGCCAACGCGAAATTTCGTCAGGCCGAGCAAGAGCTGCGCAAGGCGACGACGTTGCGACCGAAATTTTCCGAAGCGTGGAACAATCTGGCCGTGGCGGGACTGTCACTGAAAGATTTCGACCTGGCGGCGACGGCGGCGCGCAACGCGCTGAAGGACGTCACCTATCCTGAACCCGAGGTGGCGCGGGCCAATCTGGGCTGGGCGCTTTTCCAAGCGAAGGACAACGAAGGCGCGTGGCGCGAGCTACACGAAGCGGCCGCTCGCTCGCCCGGTTTCTGCGTCGGGCGTTATCGCCTGGCCAAGCTGTACGTCGAGCGCAGCGACTACGAACGCGCTTCTGAAGAGCTGGACGCGGTGACGTCGTCGGCGACCTGTCCGATCCAGGAGGCGTTCCTGCTCAGCGGCCTGGTGCACGAGCGCCGCAAGGACGCGGCGGGCGCGCGGGCGCTGTTTGGCCGTTGCGCAGAGCTGGCGCCCCGTGGTTGCTTGGCGGCCCAGTGCAAGCGCTATGCGGAGATGCTCCAGTAGGGGGATGCGGATGTCCGTGAGGTCCACTGAAAGCAGCGGCGCGGAAAATCGAGATCGCATCGAGCGCGACAACTTTGGCGTCTGGCTGCGCGATGCCCGCCACGATCACGGCGCCTCCCTGGGTGAGGTCTCGGCCAGCACGAAGGTGCCGCAATCGACGCTGAAGCTGCTGGAGGCGGGCAACCTGGCCCAGTTGCCGGCGGAGGTTTTTGTGCGCGGCTTCATTCGTTCCTACGCGAAAGCCGTCGGCGTCGACGACACGCACCCGCTGCACCTTTACGAACGGGCCCTGGAAGCGCGCCGCGACGCCGAGCGCGCCCAGTCGAAGACGCCGGTGATCGATCCGATCTTTTCGGGCCCGATGGGCGAGGACGAGGCGCCGCGCGGGACCCTGGGCCTGGCGGTGTTCGTGATCATCCTGCTGCTGATCGCCACCATCACGCTGTCCTTGCTGCTGCGCCGTCCGCCGCAATCGGGCGAGGGTTTGAGCCGGCGTGACGTTCCAGCGTCGATCGCCGGCGCGCGCGCGTCGCCGGTTTAGTCACGCGCTGCTAAGCTTCGCGGCGTGGCGGCGGCGTTATCCACCCCGGCGATCTTGTTGCGCACGATCAACTACGGTGAGTCCGATCGCGTGGTGACCTTGTTCGGGCGCAGCACCGGGCGGCTGTCGGCGCTGGCCCGCGGCGCGCGCAAGAGCCAGCGACGGTTCGCCGGCGGATTGGATTTGTGCGCGGTGGGCGAGGCGTCGCTGCGGGAACGAAACGGCGCCGAATTGCTGACGCTGGAGAGCTTTGACCTGCGGGTCAGCTACGCGTCGTTCGGCACAGACCTGGCGAACATGGCCCACGCCGCCTATGTCGCCGAGTTGGTCAGCAAGCTGTGCGCGCCCCGTCAGGTCGAGACCGGGGTTTACGACTGGCTTGATGAATTCCTTGCCTTGCTGGATCGGGGCGGCGCCAGCGCCGAGCGCTTGCGCGTGTTCGAACTGGGTTTGCTGGGGCGACTGGGTTTCGCGCCGGTGCTCGACACCTGCGCGGTGTGCAACGGCGCGCGCGTCGTCGAACCGATCAGCGAGACCGGTTTTCGCTGGGATCCCGATCGCGGGGGCGCCGTCTGCACGGCCTGTGGTCAGCGTGGCCGACCGATTCGCACCGTGGTGCGCGCAACGCTAAGTCGGCTGGCGGCGACGCCGCTGGCGGCCGCCGCCGAGCCGGCGTTGTCAGCCGACGTGAATCGCGGCTGCCGCGAGGCCATATTCGAAGTGATCAAATTGCACATCACCGGAACCCTGCAGTCCTTGGAGTTCATCGCCAAACTGGGAGGACGCATATGACCACCACGACGATACGGCCCGCGCTGCTGGGAATTCGGCACGTGGCCTTGACGGTGTCCAATCTGGTAGCGGCCGAACGCTTTTGGGTGGACATCATGGGTTACACCGTCGAGTGGCGTCCGGACGACGACAATCTGTACTTGCGTTCCGGCGCTGACAACCTGGCTTTGCACCGTGGTGAGTACCGCGCGCCCGTCGACGAGAGCGGCCAGCTGGACCATATTGGCTTGGCGGTGCCCAAGCCGGAGGACGTCGACGCGTGGGCCGCGTTCTTGACTGCCCATGGCGTCACCGTTCGCGCCCAGCCGCGCACGCACCGCGACGGTTCGCGCTCGCTTTATTGTTACGGCCCCGAAGACGTCTTGATCCAAATCATCTATCACGAACCTCTTTCACGATAATCAACGCCCGACTAAAGTCCCCACGCCATGCCAGCCACTTCACTGGAATCGATCGTCAGCCTCAGCAAGCGCCGCGGGTTTGTCTTTCCGTCGTCAGCCATCTACGGCGGTCTGGGCAGCACCTGGGATTATGGTCCGCTGGGCGTCGAGCTGAAGAACAACGTCAAACGCGCCTGGTGGCGATCGGTCGTGCACGAGCGCGACGACATGGAAGGCCTGGACGCGGCGATCCTGATGAATCGGCTGGTCTGGAAGTATTCCGGTCACGAGGCGACGTTCTCCGACCCGATGACCGACTGTCGCAATTGCAAGGCTCGCCCGCGCGCCGACCACGTCTTCGTGGCGCAAAAAGGCCGCGAGCCCAAAGGCATCGCCGAGATCAATGCGGCCATCGAGGCCAAGGAGCTGTCCTGTCCCAAGTGCGGGTCGAAAGATCTGACCCCGGCGCGGCCGTTCAACTTGATGTTCCGCACCACCGTCGGCGCCGTCGACACCGGCGACGATTCGGGGCTGGCCTACCTGCGGCCTGAAACAGCGCAGGGGATGTTCGTCAACTTCAACAACGTGCTGGACACCATGCGCCGCAGGCTGCCGTTCGGGATGGCCCAGATCGGCAAGGCGTTTCGCAATGAGATCACGCCCGGCAACTTCACCTTCCGCACGCGCGAGTTCGAGCAGATGGAGATCGAATACTTCGTGCGCCCGGGCGAGGACGAGGCGGCGCACCAGGCGTGGATCGACGCGCGAATTCAGTGGTACCGCGATCTCGGCCTGCGGCCGGAGAACCTGCGCCAGCGCGAGCAGGACAAGACCGAGCTGGCCCATTACGCCAAGCGCTGCGTCGACCTGGAATACAAGTTCCCCATGGGCTGGAGCGAGCTCGAGGGCATAGCCAACCGCACCGACTATGATCTTTCGGCGCACAGCCGCGGCCCGAACAACCCGGACGCCGTCGGCGAGCTGCGCTACTTCGATCAGGAACAGAAAAAGCACATTGTCCCGTACGTCATCGAACCGTCTGCGGGCGCCGATCGCGCGACGCTGGCTTTTCTCTGCGACGCCTACGACGAATCGCTGGTGAAGGATCCGCCCGAGGCCGAGGTGACCAAGCTGCGCGAGCTGGTGCAAAGTTTCACCAAATCCGTCGAGAAGCGCGACAGCCTTGAGGCCGACACGAAAAAGCGGCTGGTTGAAGCAGGGCAGCTGATCGCCGACGGTCTGCCGGGTACGTTGCCGCGCCTGCTGGGGCTGTGCGACGACGCCGACGCCAACCGCATCGAGGTCTTCAAGAAGGTGCGTGGCGTGGCCGAGAAGCTGGGCGACGAGTTCACCCGCACCGTCCTGCACCTGCATCCGCGCCTGTCGCCGATCACGGTGGCGGTCTTCCCGCTGAAAAAGAATGAGCCCCGCCTGGTAGAGATGGCGCGTGGGATCAAACGCGACCTGCAACGCGCCGGACTGCGCGCCGTTTATGACGACACCGGGGCCATCGGCAAGCTTTACCGCCGGCAGGACGAGGTGGGGACGCCGTTTTGTATCACGGTCGATTTCCAGAGCCTGGAAGACGGCACGGTGACGGTGCGCGACCGCGATACCATGACCCAGGAACGGGCCGCCGCCACCGAGTTGCCAAGCGGGTTGCGCACGAAGGTCGGCTGACCCGCGCCGGCAATCCGCCCGCCCCGAGAATCGCTGCCTTTTCGGCCCTTTTGTTGTTTCAGTCGCTGGCGAACTACTGTAAATAAGGCGCCATGCCTACGACCGTGAAGTCGACCTCGAAGTCCAAATCCAAGCCCGTGCTGCGCGCCACCGCCGCTGGCTTGAAGAACAAGATCAAGCTCAAGGTGAAGAAGGCCATCGCCCGGGTCGGCCTGGCGCCGCGCAACGGCGCTGGCAAGCACGCCGCGCCGGCCAAGGCGGCTGTCTTGAAGGGTGGCCTCAAGCGCACGTACTTCTTCGGTGGCGGCAAGTCCGAAGGCAGCAAGGAGATGAAGAACCTGCTGGGCGGCAAAGGCGCCAACCTGGCGGAGATGGCGAACATCGGTCTGCCGGTGCCGCCCGGATTCACCATCACCACCGAGGTCTGCACCGAGTTTTATGCCGTCGGCAAGAAGCTGCCGAAGGGCCTGGACGCCGACATCCGCGCCAACATCGCCAGGATGGAAAAAGAGGTCGGCGCCAAGTTCGGCGATCCGGCGAACCCGCTGCTGGTCTCAGTGCGCTCGGGCGCGCGCGCGTCGATGCCGGGCATGATGGACACCATCTTGAATCTGGGTCTCAACGACAAGACTGCCGCCGGTCTGGCGGCCAAGTCTGGCAACGAGCGTTTCGCTTATGACAGCTACCGTCGCTTCATCGCCATGTACGGCGACGTCGTGCTGGGCATGAAGCCCGAGAAGAAGGAGGATCATGACCCCTTCGATGTTTTGCTGGGTGACAAGAAGAAAGCCCACGGCGTGAAGCTGGACTCCGAGCTGCCGGCCGACGCGCTGAAAGAGCTGGTCAAGGAGTTCAAGGCCGAGATCAAGACCCGGGTGGGCGTCGACTTTCCGGAGGATCCCTACGCCCAGCTGGAAGGCGCCATCAAGGCCGTGTTCCAGTCGTGGCAGAATGATCGCGCGAACCTTTACCGCCGCCTGAACAACATCCCGGCCGAGTGGGGCACGGCGGTCAACGTGCAGGCCATGGTGTTCGGCAACAAAGGCAACGATTCGGCGACCGGGGTTTGCTTCACCCGCGATCCGGCCAGCGGCGAGAACCTGTTCTACGGCGAGTTCCTGGTCAACGCGCAGGGCGAAGACGTGGTGGCCGGCATTCGCACGCCAGAGAAAATCGAGGCGCTCGGCAAGATCATGCCGGTCGCGTACAAGCAGCTGCTTGAGATCCGCAAGAAGCTGGAGAAGCACTACAAGGACATGCAGGACATCGAGTTCACCATCGAGAGCGGGAAGCTGTACATGCTTCAGTGCCGCAACGGCAAGCGCACCGGGTTCGCCAGCGTGCGCATCGCCGTGGAGATGGTGGACGAGAAGCTGATCCCGAAGGAGGAGGCGATCCGGCGCGTCGAGCCCGAGGCGTTGAACCAGCTTCTCCGTCCGGTGTTCCTGCCGTCGGCGAAGAAGGCCGCCATCGAGGAAGGGCGTCTTCTGGCCAAGGGCCTGCCGGCCGGTCCGGGCGCCGCCACCGGCAAGGTGGTGTTTTTCGCCGACGAGGCGGAGGCCTTGGCCGCGAAGGGCGAGACCAACCTGATCCTGTGCCGTCACGAGACCAGCCCCGAGGACATTCGCGGAATGAACGCCTCGCTGGGCTTCATGACCGCGTTCGGCGGCATGACCAGCCACGCGGCGCTGGTGGCTCGGCAGATGGGCAAGGTGTGCATCGTCGGTTGCGACGCGCTGTCGTTCGACTACCACGCGCGGACAATGACCGTCGATACCGCCAAGGGCACAGTGGTGGTCAAGGAAGGCGACTGGATCTCCATCGATGGCTTCGCCGGCGAGGTGATCAACGGTCGCGTCGACACCGCGCCGTCGGAGGTCATCCGCGTTCTCATCGAAAAGAACCTCAGCCCGAAGGACGCGCCGGTCTATCAGACCTACGCCAAGCTGATGTCGTGGGCCGATTCCGCGCGCAAACTGAAGGTGCGCGCCAACGCCGACCAGCCCGATCAGGCCGAAGCGTCGGTGGCCTTCGGCGCCGAGGGCATCGGCCTTTGCCGGACCGAGCACATGTTCTTCGGCGAAGAGAAAATCGGCCCCATGCGCGAGATGATCGTCGCCGAGAATGAGGCCGACCGCCGCGCGGCGCTGGCCAAGCTGCTGCCGCTGCAGCGTGACGATTTTGCCGGCCTGTTCCGCGCCATGAAGGGCCGGCCGGTCACCGTGCGCACGCTGGATCCGCCGCTGCACGAATTCCTGCCGCACGACGAAGCCGGCGTGCGCGATCTGGCCAAGGCTACCGGCAAGACCGTGGAGGCCATCCACGCCCGCATCGAAGAGCTGAAGGAATCGAACCCGATGCTCGGCCACCGCGGCTGCCGTCTGGGGATCACCTACCCGGAGATCACCGAGATGCAGGCACGCGCCATCTTTGAAGCGGCCATCCTCGTTTCATCGGAAGGTCAGGCCGTGATCCCGGAGATCATGATCCCGCTGGTCGGCACCAAGAAAGAGCTGGACCTGCAGGCGGCCGTGGTGCGCAAGACCGCCGACGCCGTGTTCGCCGAGAAGCGCAAGAAGCTGCCGTATCTCATCGGCACGATGATCGAGGTCCCGCGCGCCGCGCTGACCGCCGCCGAGATCGTCGATTCGGCCGAGTTCTTCTCGTTCGGCACCAACGATCTCACGCAGACCACCTTCGGGCTGTCGCGCGACGATGTGCCGCGGGTGTTGGCGTCGTACCTGGAACACGAAATCTACACCGTCGATCCCTTCGTCAGTATCGACCGCGCCGGCGTGGGCGCCCTGATGAAGATGGCGGTGGCCGGCGGCCGCGGCAAGAAGCCCAAGCTGAAGCTGGGCATCTGCGGCGAACATGGCGGCGACCCGTCGTCGGTCGAGTTCTGCCACGAGATCGGGCTCGACTATGTGTCCTGCTCGCCGTACCGACTGCCGATCGCCCGCCTGGCGGCTGCCCAGGCGGCGCTGAAGACAACCTAGAAGGCCTGTCGTCGGTCTATACAGTATGGGTCTTGCGATCCGCGCCAGCGCCGCTGTGGGCGACAGACGCTTGAGCTTTGCGTCGCGTGGATCGGCGGCGCGTCCGCGCCCGCGGCTGCTGGCGTTCGCGCTGGCGGCGACGGTCGCCGCGGCGGCCTGCGCGCTGAACCAGGAAGGCGTCCCGCCGCCCAAAAACGAAATCTATTATCCGGGCGGCGCGCTGGTGGATTCCACCGGCGACTGGCTGTACGTCGCCAACTCGAACTCGGACCTGCGTTACAACGACGGCACACTGGTAGTGGTCGACCTGGCTTCGGCTGGCGATGACTACCAGAAACCATCGACCCCCTGGCCGGCCTGCTCCAGCCTCCAGTACGTCGCGCCGACCTATGCGCCGCCGGTGCGCGGCGACTCGACCACCCACCACTGCTGCTGGGACGTTCTGGATCCCGAAACGCTGAACTGCGATTCGCGTAACTACGTCGATCCCGACGCCACCGTGCGCATCGGCAGCTTCGCGGCCGCGATGGTTTTCAATCCACGGACCACCTGTCACGGCAAGACGACGCCGCTTCCCTGCATCGGTCAGTTGCTGGTGTCGGCGCGGGGCAACACTTCGATCACCGAGATTGACACCGAGATTGATCCGGCTGTTGGCGCCGACAATCGCCGGTTTTTCTGCAGTGACGATCGGGCGCCCTTCGCCGAATGCGCGGCCAATTATCGGGTCACCGAACGTGTGCCGGTGAAGGGCGTCGATCCGCCTCCGCCCAATGACGCCAACAAGATCATCCTGCCGGAAGAGCCGTACGCCCTGGCGATGAACGGTACCGACGACGTGACCGATATGACCAAGACGAAGACCCAACTTCTGGTTGGTCATCTTCGCGGTGGGGCGATCTCTCTGGTCGACATCAGCCAGCCGACGCCCACGCTGATTGGCTATTACGGCGCCTTGGTCCCGGCCGACAGCAACGGGCTGCGTGGCATCACGTCGCTGCTCCGGCACGGCGGACAGTTCTTTGCTGGCTCTCGCTACGTGCCGCGCGTGATGGGCGTGGTGACGACGGGCCAGGACAACGGCATGACCGCCGAGGTCTTGGACAACATCGCCATCGTCGACAGCGGCGAGCAATATGTCAGCAGCTTGCCCGGCAGCGAGACGCGCGGGATCCAGTTCGTTCCGCCGGTGAGCCCAACCGATCCCTTCGCTGGCGAGGAGGCGTTCGTATTGCAGCGCGTGCCACCGGCCTTGCTGCGCTTCGAGGTGAACAATCCTCTCAATCAAGCGCCGGTCGATGTCATCGAAACTTGCAACAGCCCCACCTTCATCGATCACCATGGCACCGGCGTGACCTTTCGCCTGTACGTCACCTGCTTTGAAGACGGCGAGGTCTATGTGTTCGATCCGCACGTGCCGCGCCTGGTGGACATCATCGAGGTCGGCCGCGGCCCCGCCGGACTGGCTTTCCCGCCGTCGGGCAGCAAGTACGAAGACAAATACGTCTACGTGGTCGGCTTCGGCGCCAACAACATTTCGGTGGTCGACATCGAAGCCGGAAGCCCGACCGAGAACCACGTCGTCCAACGAATCGGTTACCCCAGCCCGGTGCCGCGATGACGACGCTGCGAACCCGCGCGCTGGGCGTGCTGCTGCTGGCGCTGGTGGCGACCGCCTGTTCGACGACGCCGGTGGTGGTATCGACGCACGATCTGGATCGACCGACGGACATGGTGTTCGGGTGCGTGGGGCTGATCCCGCTCAGCGAAGGCGCCACCGAGGCGATCTCCTCCGGGCGGCCGATGAAGGCGTGCCAGAATGTCTTGCCGGTGACGTCGATTCATCGGACCTTCGCCTTCGTCACCAACAGCGCGCGCGGCGAGCTGTCGGTGATCGACATGGACGTCGGCAAGCTGGTCGATCTGGATCTGGCGGTGGCCGGCTTCAGCACCGTGCCTCTGGGTGAACTGCCGGAGGCGCTGGCCATCAGCGACGATGGCTGTCGGGTGGTCAGCGCCAACCGCGGCTCGTGCGATCTGACGCTGGTCGAGCCCGGGCTTTTGATGGCGCCGACCATCGCCCGCCAGACCACCGACGCTGGTGTCCCGGAACAGGAGGCGCGAACGCCGACCCAGACAGTGGTGGTGCGCACCGGCTCAGGCAAGGCGCTGCAGGCGTCGCCGTTCGAAATCCAGTTTCTGCCCCAAGACACCAGCACGCTGGCCTCGTCGCATACCGATGCCAACGGCAACGTCGTCGCCGACGAACCTGTCGTCGCCCAACTATGCCCCGCCGATCACCCGCTGGCGCAACCGCTGGGCTGGAAGGCCGACGGCGCGCTGGCGCTGACCGGCTGGAAGGCGATGGTGACCTTTCCGAACTGCGATCTGGTGGCGCTGGTCGATCTGCCGTCGGGTGTGATCGTCGATTCGGTGAAGGTGCGCACCGACGGCAAAGATGCCGTCCTGGAACACACCGGCACCGAGCCGAGCTGCCCGATCGAGTGCGGTGTCGGTCCACGGCCCGCGACCACCGTCGACGGCGGCGCCGACAGCGACGACGCCACGGCCGCTGCCGAGGCGCCGGTCGAGAGCGCGCCGGAAGCCACCGGCGACGACGAGATCACCGACGGTGGGGCGAACGACGCTGCTGAAAATGACGGCGCCAGCGACGGTGATGACGAAGGCGCGACGGTCGTCGTCGACGCTGGACCCAGCAGTGAGACCGGCGACGATGCGAGCGACGCCTCGCCGACGCTCGACGGTCCGCCGCCCATCGGTCCCGCCGTCAAGACCGCCGGTGCGCTGGGAGCGGGGCCGCTGGCCATGCACCCGCTGGGCTTTCGCGCTTACGTCGGGCTCACCAACGCCCCGATCGTGGCCGCGGTCGACGTCCAGGCCGACACCGGGGCGTTGATCGCTCCCGCCGATGTCGGCGCGTCCATTCCATTGGTCGACGCGCTGGGGGTGCGGCGGGTCCGGCTATCGGTCGATCCGTTCAGTCCGTTCAAGACCGTGCCGTTCGTCAGCCGCAACCCGCAGGCCCAGGACCGCAAGTTCCTGTACGTCATCGCCGATGACGGCACCGTGCGCGTGGTGGACGTGGATTCGCAGCAAGAGTGCGACAACAACATCGACCCCAAGCTGCTTCCCACCGCTGCCGATCGGGCCAAGCTCACTGGCCCGTGCCTGACGGTGGCCGACGCGGCAGCGCGCGGACTGCACAACCCGCTGATTCCGGGTCCCGGTATTCGCCTGCCGTCGAACCCACGCGACGTCGTGTTCACCAATGTCGTGCAAGACACAAGCGTCACCGGCAATGGGCTGGAAGGAGCCTTCGGACTCATCCTCACGGACAGCGGCGCGGTGTATCTGACCAACGTCGATCCGATCACCGATCCGACGACGCACTTCGTGACCGGCGTGGTGGCCGGAGTCGTCGCGCAGATTCCACAGGTGCCGCCGTTGCCCAACAGCCTGCGCGATCGGAACTTCGTCACCTATTTGACGAATCTGGATCTGTCGTCAGGGCCGCCGCGATTGGACGTGGCGCCGGTGGCGCCGGTGTACGGGGCGCGCATCGAAGGCTTCTGGGCGGAAGACACGGCCGACAATTATTTGATCACCGCGGTCGGACCGCCGGTGAAGACCTACGCGTACTTCCCCGATCGGGAAGTGGTGACGCCGCAGACCTGGACGGCGACCTGGGAGGGCGGCCTCATCGGCCTGCGTTTTTCCGGCCTGCGCAAAGGTCCGTACACCTCGCCCCAGACGAACACGGTCATTGATTCATTCCTGTACGACGCCGGCGGTGGTTTTTGCCAGGCGGGCGTGGTGGCGGGTGACATCGTCACCATGATCGGCTGCTCGACGGATGCCCAGTGCGGTGCCGGCTTGGTCTGCGTCCACAGCGACACCGTGGCGACCACCGCCAGCGGCCTGCCCATCAACGGGCTGTGCGTGAACCCCGATCCGGCGACGCAAGCCACGCAACTCATGACCTGCCGCCGCTTGCTGGAGAGCGTGCGGCGCTATGAGGTCGTCATTCCCCACCCGGATCGCCTGGCCTTGCGCCCGCTGAAAGACGAGGTGGTGCAAAGCTCACTTGATCCCGCTCGCTGCATGCAGGAAACCGTCAACGACAAGATGGCCGTCCCCTGCGGCCCGCCGAGCGCGATCGATCCGTCATTCAGCGCCTTCCGGTGCAAGAACGTCGCGGGCCCAGGCAGCAACGCTGATCTGCGGTGCGTGAATCCTTGCGGCCAACCCACTGACAGCGATCCCAGCCCGTCCGTCGAAAAGGGAGACGTCGATTGTCGGCCGGGACGAAAGTGCGTCGACTTCGGCAGCCAGGGCGGCCGCCTGTGCGCCGACGCGCCTTCCGATCCGACCGAACAGAACAGCGCGCACGGCTGCTTT
>DASXQB010000355.1:0-1579 GCA_036493295.1 Polyangia bacterium
ATGGAGCGCCGGCCGGTGATCGAGACGGCGCTGCAGCTTGGGCCTTTGAAGAAACGCATCGCCGTCACCTTGACCAACCGGGGCGAGATGCTGTTCCCGATGTTGATCGGCCGGACCGCACTGGGGCCCGGGATCACCGTCGATCCGTCGCGACGCTATCTGGTCTCGTCGTGATCAAGCGGCGCCGATCGGCAGGCGAAAAATTGACAACAGGCGGAAGCGAGCAAATCCTCATATTATGAGAACCCGTCTAAGACTTTCGCCGGCCAGACGCTCCCGCGCGTTGCCGACGCGGTCGCGGGTGACGGTCCGGCGCGCTGGCGCCAACTTGCTGCGGTCGGCGCAGTTCGCGGACGCCCTGCGCGAAAGCCGCGAAGCGATGCTGAACATCGAAGGCCAGCTGGATGCGCTGCTGGCGGCGCTGCGCGATCCGACGGCGGCCCCCGACGCCGGGGCGCCAGAACGCCTGCGCGGCGCCACCTGCCACGCCGGCTCGGCGCTGGCGGCGCTGGGCGCCCTGGCCCGTCGGCGCTAAGCGACGGCGCTGCAACGATAGCCGGCGTCAGGCCGTCGCCGTCGGCTAACATGGTCGTCGTGGCGGAAGCGCGTCCCGGACTTGCCGAACCCCTGCTGGCCTTCGCCGGCGCGACGGTGCTGGCCGCGTTGCTGGCGCATGGGGCGTCCGCGGTGCCATTTCTGCGCGACAACCTGCACGTGGCCATCGCGGTGATTTTTTTCTACGCCCCGCAGGTGGCGGCGCGGTTGTCGCGGCGGCCGTTCGATTACGGCCAGGCGGGGCTGCGCCTCGATCCGCTGGGGCTGAACGCCAAGGTGCTGGGCGCTGCCCTGGCGCTGACGTTTCCGCTTTTTCTGCTGGGATTTTTCTGGTTCTACGGGACGGTCTGCGGTCCGCACGGCGCGCTGTTCGCGCGCTGGTTCGGGGGTCTTTGTGCCCGCTGGCACGGCTTTGGCGGCGGCGTGCTGACCTTGCCGCCCAGCTTTCTCTTGCTGGCCTTGAACCAGCTGGTGGTGGTGGCCATCCCGGAAGAGCTATTTTTCCGCGGTTATCTGCAAGGCCGACTGGAAGAGCGCTGGCCGTCGCGACGAAAACTGTTCGGCGCACCGGTGGGCGCCGCGCTGCTGGTGTCCAGCCTGCTGTTCGCCCTCGGTCACGTGGTGGTGGTGCCGAATCCGCAGCGGCTGGCGGTTTTCTTCCCCGCCCTGATCTTCGGCTGGATGCGCGCCCGCACCGGCTCGATCGCCGCCGGCGCCGCATTTCACGCCCTTTGCAATCTGTTCTCCGACGGGCTGCACACCTCGTTTTTCCGCTAGACTAGACCGCTATCGAATTGACCCGATCTCGGAGGCGACACGGGACGAGCGGTAACCTAGGCTGGACGCGCGGCTTGGACGGCGCGACAAATTCGGCGTGGTGGGCCGCTTGGCTGCTTTCGTCGCCGCATGGCATCCGACCGGCTCCGGAACAAGGCTTCCCGACGGCGGAAGGCCTCCCCGGTTCGAAGGCCCAACGGATGCCATGCGGCGACGAAAGCCTTGATGGGAGAGGTGGCGTAGACAG
>DASXQB010000356.1:0-2142 GCA_036493295.1 Polyangia bacterium
TTGGATGAGCCTGCTACCGGCGTTGGGCTGCGCGGGCGTTAAGGCCGGCGCCACGGGGACAGGCGGCACCGCGGGCACCACCGCCAGCGGATCGGGTGGCAACGGCGGCACCACCGCCAGCGGCAGCGGCGGCAGCACCATGCCGCCACCAGTGACGGCTTGCCCGAACAACCGCTGCAGCGACTTTCCGTCCAGCCCGATCGTCGACACGGGAACGCCCGCGGACGCGTCGACCATGTTCGGCGGCGCGCCCAGCGGCGCAGCGCCCTGCGTGTTCGAACCGGAAGACGGCGCGCTGTTCCCGCGCGGCTGGTTGCGCCCGCGCTTCAAATGGTCGGGCACCACCGGCGTTCACCGCATCACCATTCACGCCGACCAGCAGGACAAAGATCTGGTCGCGTACACCAGCCAGACGTCGTGGACCATGCCCAAGGACATCTGGACGGCGCTGGGCCAGCACACCGTTGAACAGGACATCACGGTCACCGTGCGCGCCGCCACCGGTGGCGAGAGCGCCATCCACTTTCAGATCTCGTCGGCGGCCGCCGGCGGATCGGTGGTGTTCTGGGCGGCGAACCCGGCGGGCATCCTGGACGACGGCGGCGATCCAAACGGGCTATCCGAGCTGCGCGGGTTTTCCGTCGGCGACGAAAGCACGGTGTCGGTCCTGCAGATAAACCAGGTCAAGCAAACCAGCATGGACGAGAGCGGAACGGTGCGAAAGGTGACCTGCATCGGCTGCCACGCCGCCACCCCCGATCACGGCTATGTCGGCTTCATTGACGATTTTCCCTGGAACCTGGCCATCGCCGGCGTGAACACCGGCACGCAGGGCGACACGCTGCCGGGCCTGACCGACGGCGGCAAGCTGGCGCTGAACATGCCGTACGGTGGAATGATGGCGTTCTCGCCGGCGCAGTGGAGCGACGGACACCGACTGGTGTTGGTGGCGTCCAGCTTGAAGGACTACGTCAGCTGGCAGAACCGCGACGACAGCGGAGAGACCGGCCGCCTGATCTGGTACAACCTCGACGGTCCCGCGCCGGCGATGATGCCTGGCATTGGCGGTGGAGCGGCGATCCCCGCGCTGGTGCAAGGGATGAACTACGGCGAGGTGGCGCGCATGGGCGACACGCGCGGCGCAGCCAACCCGACCTGGAGCCACGACGGCAACGACGTTGTTTATTCTTCGACCGACGGCACCAAGGACGGCGAGCCTTTTCAAGGGGCCACGGATCTCTACAAAGTTCCGTTCGCCAACGGCAATGGCGGCCCGGCCGCGCCGCTGATGGGCGCCGCCGATCCCGGCTTCGAAGAGTACTACCCGTCGTATTCGCCCGACGACAAGCTGGTCGTCTTCAACCGCGTCCCGGCCGGCGAACGCGCGTACGCCAACCCCGACTCCGAACTGTTCGTGGTCCCGGCCGGCGGCGGAACGGCGGTATCGTTGAAAGCCAACACGCCGCCCGCCTGCACGGGCAAGAAAACCCCCGGCGTGAACAACCACTGGGGCCGCTGGTCGCCGCGCATCACCACCGTCGGCGGCAAGAACGTCTACTGGATGTTGTTCTCTTCGTATCGCTCGGACATTCCGCCCAGCGGGTTCACGGACCCAGACACCGGCGACGTCGTGCAAATCACGCAGCTCTACGTCACCGCCGTCGTGCAGGACAGCGCGGGACAGATCCAGACGTACCCGGCGATCTATCTGTGGAACCAGCCAATCACGACGATCAACGCCACCCCGATCTGGGAAGACATCCAGATCCCGCCCGTGCCGTAACCCCCGACGACACGCGCGTGGTGCGCGCGCCTCAGCCCGCGGTGTGAAAAGGCCGCCACAGCGCCCAGTAGGTCGTGGCGGCGATCACGACGCACCGTCGATGAAAGCTGACGGCGACGGCGCCGTGTGCAGGCGCGCGTCCGATTTCTCGCGCGTTGATCGCCTGTGCTGCGCGGTTGATCACACGCCGCCATCACTGGCGCGCCCCTTGCGAAGAAAGCGGGAAACTTCCGCAAGGAGCTTCTACGATGAAATCCGCGTCGCTGTTGATTCCCGTTCTTCTCGCGCTCACCACCGGAGCGTGCATGTGCCTGCCCGATCAAGGTCCCAACGATTGGGGCGACAATTCCAGCTTCTGT
>DASXQB010000357.1:0-5180 GCA_036493295.1 Polyangia bacterium
CAGGTCCCCCGCACCTACCAGGCCGCCCTGGCCCGCCCGCACAGACCATTGCCGCCCGCGCTGGTTCTTGATGACGGCCACCAACCACGCATCGAGGCCCTGGCCGTCCTCCCACCGTCCGAGCTTCACCCGTCCCTGGTGGCGCCACCCGAGAGCGCCTCCTTTGCGTCCATCACCGTCGTTGGCGGCGCCTATCACGAGGTGCGCCGCATCTTCGCCGCCCTCGGCAGCCATGTGCTTGGCCTGTGCCGGGTCGGTTTTGGCCGTCTGGCCTTGCCGACCGACCTGGAGATGGGCAGCTTTCAGCCCGTCGACATCACCAAAGCGGTCTGACGCCGCGCTGTGCCGTTGGGTTTCTCTCGGGGTAAAACGGTCAGTAGACGGCGGCGGGTTGATCAGTTAGCTTAGGTGGGTTCAGGTTCGCCAAGGAGGAACGCGATGATCTGGGAAGCGCCTAAATTCGAAGAGATCAACATGAGCGCCGAAATCGGCGGCTATCAGAGCGAGGGCGACGACCCCATCCGCGATCTGCCTCCGGTCGTCACCGAGACCGCGCGCACCGAAGACAACCGCTAGTTTCTCGTGCGGATCCGCGTTCTCGGCTCTGCGGCCGGTGGCGGCTTCCCGCAGTGGAACTGTGGCTGTGAAAACTGTCAGGGCGTGCGCGCCGGTCGGCTGAAAGCCGCCGCGCGTACGCAAGAAAGCATCGCCATATGTGGTGGCGACGCTGTCGGCGGTGATGATCGCTGGTTCCTGGTGAATGCCTCACCTGAGATCCGCCAGCAGATCGAGAGCTTCCCGGGTTTGTGGCCTCGGAAGCCGCGCCACTCGCCGATCGCCGGCATCATCCTCACCAACGGCGATATGGACCACTGCCTGGGTCTGCTCTCGTTGCGCGAATCGCACCCGCTGACCGTCTACGCCACCGAATCGGTGCGGCGCGGGTTCACCGAGGGCAACGTTCTTTATCGAACTCTGGAACGATTCCCGGGGCAGATCACCTGGGTGCCGTTACGAACCGGCGCCGAGCAGCCGCTGTTGATCGACGGCCAGCACCCGAGCGGCCTGACCATCAGGGCCGTCCCGACGCCCGGCAAACGGCCACTGCATCTGGAAGGCCCAGGCACGCCGCCGCCGGTTCCCGAAGACAACATTGGCGTGGTGATTCGCCCGACGGGCGGACGCGGCGGAGTGGCATATTTCGCGGCGGCGGCCGGTCGCTCGCCGGCGGTGGACGAAGCGGTGGGCGCCGCCGATTGCGTATTCTTCGACGGCACGTTCTGGTCCAGCGATGAGCTGATTGCCGCCGGCCTTGGCACCCGGCGCGCCGAGGAAATGGCGCACTGGCCGGTGGGCGGCGAGCACGGCAGCCTGACCTGGTTGTCGCGCGCCCCGGCCCGGCGCAAGATCTTGATTCACGTGAACAACACCAACCCCCTGCTGCGCGACGACGGAAAAGAACGTGCCGCCACCACCGCCGCCGGCGTCGAGCTGGCCTACGACGGCATGGAGCTGGCGTTGTGAGCGCCGCCGGTGGTTCACCGCTGCCGCTGCTGACGGCCGACGAATTGATCGCTCGGCTGCGTTCGGAGGGCGAGAGCCGCTATCACGATCGCCACCCGGTTCACCAGCGCATGCACGCCGGCACGCTGACCCGGCGCGAACTGCAGCTGTGGGTACAGAACCGGTTCTATTACCAGACCCGCATCCCCATCAAAGACGCGCTGATCCTGTCCAAGTCGGAAGACGCAGCCTTTCGCCGGAGCTGGATTCACCGCATCACCGATCACGACGGCGATAGCCCCGAGTCGGGCGGCCTGGCGTTGTGGCTGCGGCTGGCGCAGTCGGTGGGTCTGGATCGCGACGCGGTGGCCTCGTGTCGGGACGTGCTGCCGGGCGTGCGTTTCGCTTGCGACGGTTACGTGCAGCTGGTGCGCGAGAGCCCGCTGGTGGTGGCGGTCGCCTCGTCGCTGACCGAGTTCTTCGCCCCTGATCTGATGTCAAAGCGCATCGCTGCCTGGGAGAAACACTATCCGTGGGTGGACGCCGAAGGCCTGGCGTATTTTCGCAGCCGCGTGCCGCGCGCCCGCGCCGATGCCGACGAGGCGATCCGGTTCGTGGTGGCCAACGCCAACACGCGCGCCTTGCAGGAGGCCTGCGTCGGGGCGTTGATTCGCAAGACCGAGGTGCTGTGGCATCTGCTGGAATGCGTGCAGCTGGCCAGCGGCGCCGAAGCAACGACGACCACCGGGACCGCCGCATGATCGTGAGCCCGGGCAGCCGGCCTCGGCTGGCGCCGCGGGCTCGCCTGCGGCTGGATCGCCTAACCGGCCAGACGGTGTTGCTGTACCCCGAACGCGGGCTGGTGCTGAACACCATCGGGCAAGCGGTGCTGGAGCTGTGCGCGGCGGATCATACCGTCGAAGACATCGTGACCGTGTTGAACCAGCGTTACACCGGCGACCAGGCCCGGGTGCGCGCCGAGGTGCTGACCTTCCTGCAACAGCTGGCCGACCGCGGCTTGCTTGAAGAGCGCGCGCAGTGAGCGCCCCCGCCGAACGTCCGTACACCTTGGTCGCCGAGCTGACGTACCGCTGTCCGCTCCGCTGCGTCTACTGTTCGAACCCGGTGGCGCTGGAAAAAGTCGGCCGCGAGCTGGACACCGCCACCTGGAAACGCGTCTTCCGTGAAGCGGAAGCTCTGGGCGTGATGCAGCTGAATCTCACCGGCGGCGAACCGCTGCTGCGCGACGATCTGGAAGACCTGGTGGCCGAGGCGCGCCGCTGCGAGCTTTACAGCAGCCTGATCACCAGCGGCCTGCCGCTTGATCGCGCGCGGCTGGAACGTCTGGTGGCGGCGGGCCTGGATGCCGTGCAGCTGTCGTTTCAAGACACCACCAGCGACGGCGGCCTGCGTATCGGTGGCCGCGACGCCCTGGTGGAAAAGCGCGCCGTGGCCGGCTGGGCGCGGGCGCTGAACCTGCCGCTGACCGTGAACGTGGTCTTGCACCGCGAGAACCTGGACCACATCGACGCCATCATCGCGCTGGCCGAGGAGGTCGACGCGCAACGGTTGGAGCTGGCCAACACGCAGTACCTGGGCTGGGCGCTGCTCAACCGCGATCGGTTGCTGCCGTCGCAAGCCGCGCTGGATCGCGCGCGAATCGCGGCGGCGACGGCGCGCGAGCGCCTGCGCGGCAAGATGGAAGTCCTTTTCGTGCTGCCCGATTATTTCGCCGATCGCCCGCGCGCCTGCATGGACGGCTGGGCCCGGCGTTACATCATCGTGGCGCCGGACGGCGTGATGGTGCCGTGCCAGAACGCCCACACGCTGCCGCTGCAATTCGAGAACGTGCGTGAGCGTTCGGTCGCCGACATCTGGGAGCGCTCGGACGCCTTCAACGCCTTCCGCGGCGAGCAATGGATGCCCGAACCGTGTCGCTCGTGCGAGCGACGCGCGGTGGATTTCGGCGGTTGTCGCTGTCAGGCGTTTCATTTGACCGGCGACGCTGCCGCCACCGATCCGGCGTGCGGGTTGTCGGCGCAGCACGGCTTGATAGAAGCGGCGCGCGCGGCCGCGACGGCGGCGACGACGGCAGACCCAGCGGATCAACCCGCCCTGGTTTATCGCCGCCTGCCGACGGTCACCTAGCGGAGATCCCCAGCCGGCGCGGCGCCGGTCGCCCTCGCCGCAGCGGCGGGTTCTTCACCACCTCGAGCAAGGCCAGCAGTGCGCCCAGGCGACGTCCGGCGCGGCCGACCATCAGCAACGGCGGCGGCGCCAGCTCCAGCTCGGCGATCCAGTCTTCGATCGTTCCGGCGCGTTCGTGCATGAGCTGCGACAAAGCGACGCGCAGATCGACGCCACCCGCCGGCAACGGCAGTCCCTCGGCCACCGCCAGATCGCCATAGTAACGGCCCCACGCCACCACCACGTCATCGGGCCGCACGAAACGCCGCCACGCTTCCAACCACGTGGCGACTGTGGTGCCACCGGCCAAGATCGAGGCGTCAAGGCCGGTGTGCGCCGGCGTGCCCGGCGCCAGCGGACGGCGTGGCGCCAGCAAGGCTTCGAAGGTTTCGCCGGTCGCCGGTCGACAGGCGGTCCAGTGCACGAGCTCGGCGGGCTGGCGCGCGGGATCGCGCTTGGACCAAGCGTTGGCTTCACCTTGCACGCAGACGACGCGCGACCATTCTGCGCGCAGGCGCGCCGTCGCAGCGGGAACGCGCGGCACGCGCAGTTCGTGGCGGTGGCGTTGCGATCGCACCTGGGTGGCGAACCACTGCTGGCGTTCGATCATGGCGCGAAACGGCTGCAGCAGTCGATCAAAAGGCCGTTCGGCGGCGGCATTCGGCTCAAGAAAATTCAGCACCTCGGCCAGCGCCTCGATCGTCGACACGCAAAAAGGCGCCGGTTGTCGGCGAATGCGGTAGTCGCTGGGTCGCGTCGGGTCGAAGGCCACGCGCGGCAGCTTTTGCAGGAGCGGATTCAACTTCAGCAATTTGCCGGCCTGCCACCAGGTGCCGTCGAGGACGAACAGGTTGATTGCCGTCTCGCGCGGCAGCGACGCCACGTCGACAGCGTCGCGACCGGGAAACAGCAGATAAGACGGCGCGGCGCCGGCAAGAGCAGCGGCCACGGCCGGATCGGCCGAAAAATCCGTGGCCACCCGCAGGTCCGAGTTCGGCAGCGCCAGGTGCGCCATGCGCGCCGTCCCGATGGCCATGTCGCGCTCGCGCGGGTGCTGCAGCAGCATCACGCGGGTGCGCGTCGGCAGCGTCGGCAGGTGCGCGCAATAACAGACCACCGTCGGGCGACGACAGCGGGCGCACACCGCGCGCTTGGGCGGCGCATCGACGGCGCCTGCGATCAACAGCGGCGCGCTCATCGGACGTCGACGTCGACCCCAGCGACGCCCCGGCGGTCGAGATCGATCTGCAGTGCCCGCGCCCGGCGGCACATGCGCGCCGACAGATCGACGCCCACCGCATCCATCCCCAGTGCGTTGGCCACCGCCAGCACGGTGCCGAAGCCGCAGAACGGATCGACGATGGTGCGGGTGCCGGTTTCTTCCAAGACAAAACGACAGGCGGCCAGGCACGCGGCGGCGCCCATCGCTTTGACGCCCGGCTTGAACCCACCGTCGGGAATGACGTCGGCGCCGGCGCGGCCCAGGCGCG
>DASXQB010000358.1:0-40435 GCA_036493295.1 Polyangia bacterium
GTGTCTCGGCGCGACCATCTTCGGGCAATCGGTGCACACCGTGATTCCGCGCGAGAAGACCGACGCGGCGGTGCTGGACGAGCTGCGCGCCGCCGGTTTTCCCCGGGCGGAGATTCGCGAGATCCATCCCTCCCTCGAAGATGTGTTCGTCAAGCTGACCGAAGACGCCGCGCGCGCACGCGGGGAAGCGGAGCCTTAATCATGTGGCGTTCGTTTCTGGCGGTGTTTCGCAAGGAGTTCCTTCACATCTTTCGCGACGCAGGGACGTTGCGCCTGGCGCTGATGCTGCCGGTCATGCAGCTGGTGCTGTTCGGCTTTATCGACCAGACCGTTCACGATCTGCCCACGTCCGTTGTCGACCAAGATCAATCCGTCGAAAGTCGCCTGTTCCAGGATCAGCTGCGCGCCACCAAGACCTTCAAGATTCTCGACGTCACCACCGATCCCGAACACGCGCGCCAGCAGATCCGTTCTGGACGGGCCCGCGTCGCGGTGGTCATTCCTCCGCGATTTCACGACCACCGCATCCGCGGAACGGCCGCCCAGGTGCTGGTGCTCATCGACGGTTCCGATTCAACCGCCAGCGCACAAGCTCTGGCCAGCATCAATGGACTGGTGGCCAGCGACAACCAGCCGCGCCTGGAGACCATCCTGCCGGGCCACGGCGCCATCGCCGCCCAGCCCATCGTTCTTTTCAATCCCGAGGGCCGGACCGCCAACTACATCATTCCGGGATTGGTCGCCGTGTTGCTTCAGCTGCTGGGCATCGTCCTGTCCGCGGGAGCCATCGTGCGTGAGCGTGAAAGAGGAACGTTTGAACAGCTTCTGGTCACCCCGATCGATCCGCTGGGCCTGATGCTGGGAAAGCTTGGCCCTTACCTGGTCCTCAGCCTGGTCGAGATGACTCTGATTCTGCTGGCGATGCGCTTCGGGTTCGGTGTGCCCATCCGCGGCAATGTCTTCACGCTTTACGGCATCGCGCTTTTCTATCTGAGCGCCTTGCTGTCGTTGGGGCTGCTGATCTCCACACGCGCAAGAACCCAGATGGAGGCGCAACAGATGGGGCAGCTTTTGTTTTTGCCCGGCGTTTTCCTGTCGGGCTACATCTTCCCGTTCGAGGGAATGCCCATCGTGTTGCGCGGCATCGGGCTGCTTTTCCCGGTGACGCACATGATCGCCGTCATGCGCGGCGTGGTTCTTCGCAACGCCAGCGTCGTCGATCTTTGGCCCCACGTCGCTGCCTTGCTGGCCATGAGCGTGGTCCTGGTTTGGCTGGGCGCACGAAGCATCCGGAAAGTTGTCGCCTGACGGCGGCTCTCAGCCGGTGACCTTGCGGACCACCGCGCGCCCGATGAAGCGGAACTTTTCGCCCAGCGGGAAACGCTTGAGCACGGTCTTGACCACGCCCTGGGTAAAACGAGTGCGCTTGGAATAGTCGATGCGAACGTCGACGATCACCGGCTGTCCGGACTTGGCGACGGCCAGCGCCTCGTCGATGACCGCGGCGATGCGATCATTATTTTCCAGCGCGATATAACGGGCGCCGGTGGCGGTGGCGATGCCGTCCAGGCGCACGGTGCCGACGATGGTGCAGGTCTTGCGGTTATACGGGATGGCCTGCCCTTGCGAGATCTGAGACAGCTCGCCGTCAGAGAAGATGAAATACGCCACGCCCGCGCCTTCGGTGGTGGCGGTGAGAATCTCGAGGCCGGTCATCAGGAAGGCGCCGTCGCCCACGATGCCCACCACCTGGCGATCGGGGTTGACCAGCTTGGCCCCGATGGCCGCCGGCACGCAGTAGCCCATGCAGTTGAAATCCGTGGGCGAGACGAAAGAACGAGCGCCGCCCACTTCGAAAAGTTCGGCGGCCAGGAAGGTATGGTTGCCGTCGTCGACCACCAGGATGTCCGCGGGGGCCATCCGCGCGCGAAGCGCATCGAAGAACAGGGACGGATTCACCCGCTCGTTGAGATGCGCCGCCCACTCTTTTTTGTAGGCTCGCTTGTCAGCGGCGATCTGCGCCGCCACCTTGGTGCGGCGGGGGCCGTGGTCCAGGGCTTTGGCGGCCAGCTTCTCGCGCAGGCGGGGCACCACCGCGCGCGCGTCGCCCGCGATGGCGACCTTGGGTTTGAAGTTGCGGCCCAGCACTTCGCCGTTGATGTCGATGTGAATCAGGTTCTCCGGCACGACGCAGCCGAAGCTGCCGGTCGGGATCTCGCCAAAGCGCGTGCCGATGGCCAGCAGGCAGTCGCAACCTTTGAAAGCATTCTCCGCGGCCGGGACAGCGGCGCGCGAAAACCCCATGCCGGTGTGCAGAGGATGGTTGCCGGGGAACGCGCTCATCCCTTGCAGCGTCGTGGAGACCGGCGCGCCCAGCAGGTCGGCGATCTGCTGCGTTTCGGCGCTGACATCGACGGCGCCCCAGCCCACGAACAGCCCGGGCGCGCGCGCCGCCGCCAGCAGCTCGACCGCCTGGTCGATCAACGCGTCAGGCACGGCCGGTGCCGGCGACGCTGGCTGAAAGGCCGGCACGTCGTCGGCATCGCCCTGGAACAGCTGCACGTTGACGGGGATCTCGACGAAGACCGGCCCGGGCGTTCCGCTGGTGGCGCGGTGATAGGCCGCGAAGATGGTGGGGACGATCTCCCGCTGCTCCTTCACCAACCACGAGCCCTTGGTCAGGCCGGCCAGGATCTTGTGCTGATCCAGCTCGTGCAGTTGATAGCCGAACGGCACGTCGGTGCGCGTGCCGCCCGAGATGATCAACATGGGAATACCGTCGAGAAACGCCTCACCGATGCCGCTCATGGCGTGGGTGAGACCAGCGGCGGGAACGATCACCAGCACGCCGATCTCGCCCTTTTGCGAGGTGCGGCTGATGGCGTCGGCGATGAACGAGGCGCCCCCTTCGTGCGTCACCAGCACCGGATGAATGCGCTCCGATTTGTTCAGCTCGTCGTAAAGCTCGGTGTTGTGGACACCGGGGATGCCGAAGGTGTGCGAGATCGGCAGCTGCTCCAGCGCGTGCCGCACCAGCCAGGCGCCGCTCTTCTTGCCGCTCACGTGGATCGCCTTGCCGACGCTCATCAGGTCACGCTCCTGCAATGGTTCTCCCGGCCACGCGGCCGGTGAGGATACAGCCGCCCAGAAAAGTTCCCTCCAGCGATCCCGTACCGTGAATCCCCCCGCCGCCGAAGCCGGCCGCCTCCCCCACGGCATAAAGCCCGGGCATGGACGCGCCGTCCGGTTTGAGCACGCGGCACTGCAGATCGGTCTGGATGCCGCCCAGGCTTTTGCGCGAAAGGATGAACTCGCGGATGGCGATGAGCGGCATCGCCTTGGCGTCCACAATCTTCTGGTACTTGCAGATGCGTATGCGATCGCCGCGATAGTCGCGAAAGTTGGCCAGCCGGCGCAGCTGATCGTCGTTGTGGAAGGCCGGGCCGCGATCGATCTGGGCGTCGTAATCGCTCGCCGCTTTGCTCACCGCCTCACCGTCGACGCGCAGGCCGAACAGACTGCGCTCGTTCATCTTGTCGACCAGCTTGGGCAGCGAGTCGGCCACCACGATGTCGTCGGGACATTCTTCCACCAGCCGCCGGACCAGCGCGTGGTTGCCGAACAGCAGATGGCGCAGCAGCAGCAGCTTGCTCTTGTTGCGAAAGGCCTTCATGTAATCCGACCCGGACACCGCCAGCTCCTTGGCGGCGATCTTCCAGTTCATCAGCTGCCAGGAGTATTTCCCCGGCTGGCGCACGATGGCGTCGACCAGGAAACGCGTGTCGGCGTATCCGACCAGCGGCAAGGGACCGATGCGCTCGCCGCGCGCGTTCAGCCACAGGGCCGAGCGCGGCGGAACCAGGCTGAGCCCGTCGGCCGGTTTGCGCTTCTTCGGATGGTGAATCCCGGCCGCGTAGTGCCAGTGCTTGTCGAGGTGGGTGAGATTGCCGCCGAGGGCGGCGACCC
Source organism: Polyangia bacterium (assembly GCA_036493295.1). GTDB lineage: Bacteria > Myxococcota_A > Polyangia > Fen-1088 > Fen-1088 > DATKEU01. The sequence goes on from DASXQB010000358.1 coordinate 3,967, forward strand.
GGTCGTGCAGCAGGCCATCGCCGTAGATGTGCGCGCCGTTGAGGAGGATCTCGGGCGGCTCGCCCCACTCTTTCAGCCAGTTTGCGCGCACCTTGCTGAGATCGCCGCCGCAGATGCCACCCGAGGCGATCACCACGTGCTCGCCTCGCGCGGCAAAGCCGCGGCCGTCGCGCATGCTGCGACCCAACAGACCGGTGGCGCGCCCGCCGGTCAGCTCGACGTCAGAGACCTCGTGCTCGAATAGAAGCTGAAGGTTCGCGCGCCGGGGGTGCACCTGCAGGGCGGTCAGCGTGCGAAAGATGATCTCGAAGCCCGTGCCCCAGGTGATGTGCCAGCGCGGAACGCTGTTGCCGGGACCGAAGACGCCGCGCTCGGGCCAGTTCACCACCGGCAGAAACTGGATCTTCATCGCCTCCGCGAACGCGTAGATGTTCTCGCGCGAGGTCTCGCAATAGTACTTGGCCCAGCGGCGCGGCCATTCATCGCTGGCGCCGAACTGGGCATAGCTTTCCCAGTCGCGATAGGCCAGCTCGGGCGTATCGCGAATGCCCATCCGCTTCTGATGAGGGGTTCCGATGAGATGGATCCCTCCAAAAGACTCCTTGGCCAGCCCGCCAAAGTTCTCCTCCTTGTCCTTGTCGACAAGCAGGACCTTCTTGCCATGGCCCAGCAGCTCGTAGGCGGTGACGATCCCGGCCAGACCACCGCCGGCGATCAGCACATCCGCTTCGAACGTGGCGTCGACCATCGGAAGGTTCTAGCCCGGAGGGCAATAAGACAAAACCCCTCTCCGCACCTATCTTTTGGTCCTGCCAGCGAGTCCTCTGATGAACCGTTTTCACTACCAAGTGTGGCGGGGGAACGATCCATCTGTTTTCGGCGTCTTGAAGCTTTGCGATGAAGAAGCGGTTGATCTTTCTCCTGGCTGCCTGGGGCCTGGCGTCCTGCGCCAGTCATCCGCCGCCTGAGGTCGTCAGCCAGGCAGACGTGGCGCCCTCGCCCGCGGCGCCGCCGCATCCTCTGTTGCCACGCTCGTCGGTCGCCGCCGTCATTCAGCACCGCGGCGAGCTCGCCCTCTCGGACGACCAGGTTAACCAGCTCGAATTGCTGGATCAGGAAAGGGAACGCGAAGACGACGCCGTTAGAAAGGAAGTGGAGCAAGACCACAAACCAGCGCCAGGCGGAACGTCCGGCGGCGCCGGCCGCGCCGGGCCAAATGCCGGTCAAAATGTAGGTCGGAGAGCCGAGATGGGAATGGGGGGCGGGCGCGGTGGACGAATGCCGCGAATGCCCGCCAGCGGCCCCAAGGAAAAGGATCGCCATCTTTCCCTGCAGGATCGCCTCGACAGCAACGACACGAAGGCCTACCTGGACGGCGAAGAACTCCTCACCGAGGCGCAGCGGGATCGGGCGCGAGAGATCGCGTCCGACTATCGCGCCGCCCTTTACGATCAACGCGAAAACGCCGGTCACGATTCACCGTCTCAGAAGTAAGGCGAAAAGGCGGTCATGGCGAAGCACAACGATCTGACGCGGAGGGCGGCGATGGCGGCGCTCGGGCTTGGGCTGGCCTCGCCGCTGGCCTTTCGCTCGTCGCGCGTGGCGCGCGCCCAGGCCGTGCCGCGTCCGCCGCGCCTGTTCATCTTCTTCATTCCGCACGGCGTGCCGTGGGAGCACTTCGATCCGGTGGGCCCGAACGGCGCGCTCGACTTCAACGCCAGCGGCATCGGCGGCTTCTCGCCGCTGGAGCCGTATCGTTCGTCCGTCACGGTCCTGCGCGGCATCTCGATGGCGAACGACGCCCACGATCACAACGCCATCCGCGCGGCGCTCACCGGGTTCCCCGAGGGCGGCACGGTGGACTCGATCGACTACACGATCGCCAAATCGCTGGGCGTGCGACCCCACGTGCTGGGCGCCTTTCCTTACGCGCCGGCGGACGGGTTCACGCAGGACTCGTACCTGGCCAAGCACGGGGGGGCCTGGGTGCGGGCGCTCGAAAGCCCGCTCGCGGCGGCTGACGAACTGTTCGGAGTCGCGGCGGCCGGCATGAGCGGAACGCCCGCCGTGGACGAGACGCCGTTCGAGCAGGAGGCGCTCGCCCTCGGGCAGACGCAGGTCGCGCGCCTCGCGCGAGGCGTGAAAAGCCTCGCCGCCGAGGAGAGCAAACTCGGCGTGCATCTTCAGGCGTTGCAGAGCCTGGCGACCGCGGGCGCGCCGACCGCCACGGCGTGCCCGACCCGGCCCGCGCTGCCCGCCACCAGGGCGCTGGCGGGCGTCGACCCGCTTGACCCGACCGCGTTCGGGCACGTGCTCGACGCCCACCTTGAAGTCGCGGCGAACGCCATGGTGTGCGGCGCGGCGCGCGTCATCACGCTGCAGACGATGTACGCCCGCTGCGATCTGCGGTTCGATTTCCTCGACGGCCCCGGCATCGCGGCCGAGCATCACCTGGGCCTTTCACACGTCGTCGATCCGCGCGAGCCCTACGCGCGCGCGCAGCAGTGGCTGATCGGCCGCCTGGCGACGAAGCTGCTGAGCGTCCTGGCGCAACCGGATCCGTTGGACCCGGCCCACTCGGTGCTCGACAACAGCATCGTCTACGTCCTGAGCGAGATCTCCGACGGCAGCGCGCACAATTCCGACGCCGAGCAACTAACGGTGGGGAGCCTGCCTCCGCTTTACACGTACCTGCCGCAGGTGCTGATCGGCGGCGGCGCGGGCTACTTCAAGCCCGGCGGCCGCGTCGTGCAGGTGCAGGACGAGCGGCCGCACACCGACGTGCTGGCGACGATCGCGGCCGCCATGGGCGCGCGCGTGAGCGATCTCGGCGGACAAGCCATCTCGGAGATCGAGGAGCTCAAGGCGTGACCGCGCCCGATCGGTGTTGGCTCGCGCTTTCGTACTTGCTGAGCGGCACGCTGGGGGCGTGTTCGTTTAGCAGTCCAGATCCAGCGGCGGATGCAGCGACCGGCGCTCCCGCGCAGCCGGGCCCGGCCAACGACGTCCTCGGTGCGCCGACGCTGGATGGCGCGCGAGCGCGCTGCGCTGTCTCGAAGCTGGCCCCGCGCACGTTGCGGCGGCTCACGCGCCAGGAGCTGGGGAACGCCATCCGCGACGTGTTCCCGACCATCGCCGCGCAGTGGAGCGGCGTCGACCTCGGGCCCGATCCGATCTCGCCGCTGGGGTTCGGCAACGACTCCAGCACCTTGCTGGTGGGCGAGCAGACAGCGCGCGAGATCCTGGCGACGGCGAAGGACGTTGCGTCGCTGGTCACCGACTCGGCGCACCTGGCGGCGATCCTCCCGTGCGCCGCGACGACGGCAGACGACGCGTGCGGCGGCGCGTTCGTCGACGCCTTCGGGCCGCGGCTCTACCGCCGACCATTGACGGCCGATGAGCGCGCCGAGCTGGTGGCGTCGTTCCGCTCGGTGAGCGCGCGCGCCGGGTTCGCGCTCGGGATCAAGTGGACGCTGATCGCCATGCTGCAGTCACCGGCGTTCATCTACCGCGCCGAATTGGGCGGGGCCGCCGGCAAGCTGGATCAATACGAAGTCGCGACCGAGCTGGCGTTCACCTACGGCGGCAGCACGCCAAGCTCGGATCTTCTCGCCAAGGCCGCCAGCGGCGCGCTCGGCACGCCCGACGCTGTCGCTGCCGAAGCGCGAGCGCTGCTGGCGACCCAGCCCGGTCAGGACGCGCTGATGCAGTTCTTCCGCGAATGGTCTGGCTACGAACGCGTGCTGGGCGCGGACCGCGCCGGCGCGGCCGAGTTCCCGACGCTGGTCGCGCCCTTCCTGGCCGAGGAGACCCGGCGCTTCCTCGAAGCCGTCGTGTTCACCGGCAGCGGCGGCGTCAAAGATCTGCTGACCACCAGCACCACGTTCCTCGACGTCAATCTCGCGACGTTCTACGGCTACGGCGCGGGCGTCACGGACTTCGCTTCCGTCCAGCGACCTGCGGGCCGCGGCATCGGCCTCCTCGCGCAGGCGTCGATCCTGGCCAGCCGATCGCACTACGACTTCACGTCGCCGACGTTCCGCGGCCTCTTCGTGTACGCGCAGCTTCTGTGTCGGCAGCCCCTCGCGCGGCCGCTGGGCGTGCCGGCGGTGCAGGACGCGCCGGCGGCCGACACGACCCGCGAGCGCTACGAAACGCAGCACGCGCACGGTGGCTGCGCCGCCTGCCACCAGCTGTTCGAACCTTTCGGCTACGGGCTCGAACAGTTTGACGCCGTGGGCCGCTATCGCGTCAACGAGAACGGGTACCCGATTGACACTCACGCCGTCGTCACGCTCGACGGCTCAACAAAGCTCGAATTCGATGGCCTGGAAGATCTGGCGACGAAGCTGGCCGACCTGCCCGAAGTCACCGACTGCGTGAGCGGCCTCCTGGCCAGCTACGTCTTCGGCGGCGCGGGCGGCCAAACCTGCCTGGCCGAGGACGGGCGCACCAGCCTGGCGCAGGGCCAGTTCGGCCTGCGCGATTTCTACCTCTCGCTCGCCACGTCGCCCAGCTTTGCCGCGCGCCTGGTCTCAAGTGCCCCGTAGTCGGCGCGCGCCGCATGCTGTCGTCTTGCGTCGCTTCCTGATTGGACCAACCGCCGCTTTGGTCTCGCGCTTTGTCGCTGTACCATCTGCGGCGGGCGTCGGGCGGCGAACGCGGGGCAGCTTTTTCGATAAAGGAGCGTGTTTCGATGCTGAAGACGTACTTGGTGGCAACGGTCCTGGCGGGCGGATGCGCTGGCTTGTCATTGGCGGCGTGCACGGCCAGCAGTGACTCCGTTGGACCAGCCGGTTCAGGCGGCGCGTCCGGATCGGGCGGTTCGCCTGTGACGTCTTCCGGAACCGGCGGCGGCAGTGGTGGGAGCGGCTCGGGTTCGGGCGGCAAAATTTCTGCAGAGCCCGACGCCGCGGCTGACAGCGGCAGCGGTGGCGGCGTCGGCACCGGCGGGACCAACGGCACCGACGGCGCGTCCGTCGACGTCAGCGGTCCAGAAAGCGGGGCCGATAGCGGCACTGTCGATCCCGGCAGTGAAGGCGACGGCATGCGCACCATCCCCCAGCCGTTCAAAACGGCGCCGGAAACCCAGAGCCAAAGCGGCGTCCCGCACGGCAGCCGCATCAAGTTCACGATGGCCCACGGCTCCAGCCAGCGTTATCCCAACGCTGTGGACCGCGAGATCAATGTTTACGTCCCGTCTCAATACGTCAAGGGGATGCCCGCGCCGGTGATTGTCGTCCAGGACGGCAACAACTTTTTTGGTTTCGTCGATCTGCTGTCCAACACGCTGGACAACCTGATCGGCACCAACAAGCTTCCGCCCATCGTGGCCGTCTACGCGAACAACGGCGGCGGCGACGCCCAGGGCAGCGAGCGCGGCAAAGAGTACGACACGCTGTCGGGCGTTTATGCCGAATGGGTTGATCAGGAACTTCTGCCGCAAGTCGAGCAACAGACCCTGAAGCAGCTTCCGACCAAGGCGGTGACGTTCACCAAGGATCCGGAGGGGCGTGGCTCGCTGGGCGGCAGCTCGGGCGGCGTGGCGTCGTTCATCATGGCCTGGTACCACCCCGATCTCTTCCGGCGCGTGATCGGCTACTCACCGTCGTTCGTGGCCCAGGAATTCCCGATCAATCCCGACCACCCGCTGGGCGCCTGGAACTTTCACGAAGACAACAACATGGACGACGGCGGCATCATCGCCAAGACGTCGCCCAACCTACCGGTTCGGGCCTGGCTCGAGTGTGGCACCAACGATGATGGCGCTGGCACCGCGCTGGTCCCCAACACGCAATACCCGCACTACGACTTTTATTACGCCGTCACCCGCACGGGAGAAAAGCTGACCGGCAAGGGATATCACGTGCACTACGACGTCGGCACAGGGGCCGGCCACGTCGACGGCGGCATGGTGCAAGCCACGCTTCCCGAAGCCGTGCTGTGGGCCTGGCGCGGTTATCAGTCGGCTCAATAAGCCTGGGCCCCAACAATGAAGCGGATCTACGTGATTCTAAGTGCGTTCGCTTTGTTGCACGGCGGAGCCTGCGGCGGGCAAGGCGCAGGACCGGGCGTGAACGACTCCGGCTCCCGAGAGAGCGGGAGCTTGGACAGCGCAATCGACGACTTGGACGCCAGCGGTGCAACCGGCGATGACGCCGGTACTGGTGGTGCCAACGCGAGCTCCGACGCCCACGCCGACGCTGGGGATGACTTTCACCCAGCAGATTCCGGGCCTGACGGGATGGCGCCGCCGGTCGCGGACGGAGGAACCGAAGCCGGTGTCGTCGCCGGACAGCTGGTCTGTACCCCCGGCACCACCGGAAATGGCCAGTCTCGACTGACCACCGGCGATCCGCCCGAATGGAAGCTCAGCGCCGGCGCGATGGCAGGCAAGCTGACCCCACAAGGCAGTTTCCTCAGCACGGCCTTCGGCAAACACTTCCCCTACGTCATTTACACGTCAGCCAATTACGTGATGGGCCAGCCGGCGACCCTCCTGGTTTTCGGTGACGGCAGCCAGTACCGCAGCGACTTTCATGCGCAGACGGTGCTCGACAATTTGACCGCCGCCGGGGATATCCCACCGACGGTGGGTCTTTTCATCGATCCGCCATCGGACGGGGACCGGGTGCAAACCTACGATCCGCCGCTGGACAAATATCCGACTTTCCTGGTTTCGGAGATCATCCCCGCTGTTATCGCCGGCAAATACAGTGTCTCGAGCGATCCGAACGCGTGGGTGATCATCGGTTACAGCGCCAGCGGCGGGCAGGGCTGGAATGTCGTCTGGAAGAGACCGGACAATTTTCACAAGTTCATTGGTCACAGTGCCAGTGTCGGCGCGGCCAACGTGGCCATGTACGGAAACGTCAACTGGGTCGACATCGCGAACACCTCGCCCAAGCACGACCTGCGCGTGATCCTCACGACTTGCGACAATGATCTGACCGACACCCGCGGCAGCTGGAAGACGATCCTGACCAACCTCTTCAATGCGCTCACCGCGAAAGGCAACGATACCCGCCTGGTCGTGGGACCGAACGGGCACTCGCCGCCGATCGATGGAGAGCGGGATTTTCCGAATTCGCTGCGCTGGATGTTTCAGGGCTGCCGCTTCGCCCGTTAGGCAGCGGTCTTCGAATGTGCCAGACCGCCGTCACAGGGCGACGACGGCCGAGACCTTGCCCAGCCGCTGCAGCACGGTCAGGCCGACATCGTGCGGGTGGCGTTCCAACAGCAGATCGATGCTGCCGTCACCGACGGTCAGGTTGCGCAGACGCAGCTCATCGATGCCTTCCGGCAGCACCGGATTCTCGAAACGGACCTCCTGCGCAGCCGCCCGGATACGCATGCCCAGCAACGCTTGCAGGAACATGAGCAGCGAGCCAGCCGCCCAGGCTTGCGGCAAGCACGCCACCGGATACAACGTTGGACCTTCGCCCGCTCGGTGTTCGAAGCCGCAATAAAGTTCGGGCAGCCTCTGCAGATCCAGGAATGCGCTGGCGGCCAGCAGCGCCGAGAACGGGTGCATGGCCTCCGCCATCAATCCATAGCGGCTGAAACCCGCCGCGATGAGCGCGTTGTCGTGCGGCCAGATCGATCCGTTGTGGTACGAAATCGGGTTGTATCGCGCCTCCGTCGCCGCCAACGTGCGAATGCCCCATCCGGACGAGCTCGAGGGGTGCAGCAGCGTGGCCGCCACGGCGCGCGCGTGTTCGTCGGTGGCGATGCCAGACCACAGGCACTGCCCGGCGTTCGACGAACGCACGCGGCAGGGACGTTTGTGTCCGTCCAGCGCCAGCGCGAAGGTTTGAATGTCCTCGCACCAGAACGCCGCTGCGAAAGCCTCGCGCAGCCGCATCGCCTGCGCGCGCTGCTTGTCCGCTTCAGCGTGTTTGCCCAGCGCCGCGGCCAGCTCGGCGGCCGCCAGCCGGGCGCCATAGGCATAGCCTTGCACCTCGCACAGAGCGATGGGCGGCTCGGCCAGCGTGCCGTCGGCATGGAAGACCGAGTCGTGCGAATCCTTCCACCCCTGTTGCACCAACCCGTTGTCGCCGCGTTTGGCGTATTCGATGAACCCGTCGCCGTCGCGATCGCCGTAACGATCCATCCACGCCAGCGCCCGATCGACGTGCGGCCACAGCGTGCGGGCGAAGGCGACATCGCCGGTCCGTTCCAGGTAAGCGCCCGCCAGCATCACGAACAGCGGCGTCGAGTCGACGCTGCCGTAGTAGCAACCGAACGGCACCTCGCCCAGCGCCGCCATCTCGCCGGTGCGCGTCTCGTGCAGGATCTTGCCCGGTTCGGCGTCCTGCTGCGGGTTGTCTTCCTTGGCCTGATTCGCCGCCAGGAACGCCAGCACCCCGCGCGCCAGGTTGGCGTCCCACCACAGCGTCTGAAAGGCGGTGATGATCCCGTCGCGGCCGAAGGGGGTGCTGAACCAGGGAACGCCGGCGTACGGATACGGGCCGTACGGCGTGGTGGTGGTCATCATGTGCAGGTCGGCCACCGACCGGCGAATCCAGGTGCCGAGCTGTTCATTGCTGCATTCCACCCGGGCGTGCTGGCTGCGCTTGCCTCGCAACGCCGTCGTGCTTTGCGCCAGCGCATCGTCGGGAGAAAAAAGCGCGAAGCGCGGACCGCCCTCCTCCTCGCACCCGATGGCCATCTCCATGGCGGCGGCGCGCTGCGGTTCAACGGTCAGATCGAACTGCGCGCGCCCGCTCTCCAGCCGGTCGGGCATCGGTGAAAAACGCAGCACCGTCCGGCGCACCACGTGATCCAGCCCCTCGTAGGCCAGCACGCAGCGATCGCCGTCGATCACCGGCGCCAGCATTTGTCCGCGACGGGGGCGAGACTGACCGCGCACCTCGAAGATGTCGACAAAGTCCGCCTCGAACAGCAGCGACAAACTGACCGGAACGCCGTTCATACCGTGGTTGGCGACGCGCAGGCGTTCATAGCAGACGCCTTTCCAGAGAAAACGCGTGCGCAGGATGTGCAACGTCCCGTGCCGGAGCAGGATCTGCTGGTCCGGTCCCGTGATGTCCGGGTTGGTGAGATCCGCCGTCAGCGCTTCGTTGGCATCGCTGACCGCCGAGCTGAGCAGCAACGGGCGCGCATGCGCCTGCCCCAGCCGCAGCTCCAACCGCGACAGATGGCGTGTCCCGCGATGGAACAGCCCCTGTTCGCTGGAGGCGATCGGCCGCACGTCGCCGAAGCGATCGAAGACTCCGAACGTGTCGTCGTGCTTGAGCACGCGGGTCCGCTCGTCAGAGCGGCCGGCGGCGGCTCGGATGTAGAACTGCCCGGCGATTTCGATGACGTCTTCGTCCATGGGCAGCGCCTCCCGCTTCACCAGATAAGTGACCCATGGCCTGCCACGGCCACCTTTCGACTGCGCGCCAGACGATGATAAAGCTGCACGTAATCGACTGCCATTCGCGACACCAAGAAGCGCTCTTCAAAACGGCGCCGGCAGACGGTGCGGTCCAGGGCAACGATCCGATCCATCGCCTCGACGGCGCCGTCGCAATCGTCAACCAGCGCGCCGGTGACGCCGTCCTCGATCACCTCCGGGACAGACCCGCGCGGGCAGGCCATGACCGGCGTCCCGCAGGCGATCGATTCGATCATCACCAGGCCGAATGGCTCTGACCAGTCGATCAGGAACATCAGCGCCAGCGCGTCGCCCAAGAAAACGCTCTTCTCCCGATCGTTGATCTCCCCCACGAACTCGACGATGCCCGGATCCATCAGCGGCTTGATCACCTGGTCGTAATAGCCACGATCGACGTTGTCGATCTTGGCGGCAATCTTCAGCGGAATGCCGGTCCGCCGCGCCACCTCGATGGCGCGGTCGGGGCGCTTTTCCGGCGAAATACGGCCCAGAAACGCCAGATACTTTCCCGGCCGCGGCTGCAACGACAACAGCTCAGCGGGCAGCCCGTGGTGGACGGTGCCCACCCAGTTGGCCGCCGGCAGCGACGTGCGCTGGTTGTCGGAGATCGACACCACCGGTTCGTCGTCAAACGTTCGATAAAGCGGCTGCAGATCGGGGATGTCCAGGCGCCCGTGCAGCGTCGTCACCCGCGTCGACGTGGTCCGCGCCGACGTCGGGAAGTGCTGGTAGTCGATGTGAAAGTGTATGAGGTCGAAGTCATCGGCCCGGCGATAGACCTCCTCCACCATCCGCATATGGTGGGCCAGCTGGTCCTGACACTGGTTGCCCAGGCGCAGCGCCTGGTCGCAGATCGGGACCAATTCGGCGCTGGTCTGGGAATCGCCGCTCGCAAACAGCGTCACGTCGTGACCTTGCGCCACCAGCTCCTCCGTCAGATAGGAGACCACGCGTTCCGTGCCGCCGTACAGCTTCGGAGGCACACTCTCGTACAAAGGAGCGATTTGAGCGATGCGCACGGGTTGTTGTCCTCCGACCCGCAAACCTAACCACCCTGATGGGCGATGAAAGATCCTGGTCAGGGAGGCGACCGCGATGTCGCATTCAATCATGGCCGGCCCTGAATTGCAGTCGGCTACCGCGCCGATTCGGGCTGCCCGCGAAATAGGGCGCGCCGTCAGCTTGCTGCGCACACCACCCGCAATTACCGATCGCAGTATCCGGTTGGTTTCGGAACGGAGGTGCCGTCATGCATGCGCTGAAGATGCTCGATCGGGATTTTGTCGGCGATCTGTCGCCACGCGAGCGGAAAAACCGACGGCCGGGTCTGGTGGCCGCCCGCCGCACGGCCAGCGGCGGCGTCATGCTTGTCTGGACGTGTGCCGCGATCCTCTTGGCCACGGCGGGCCACTCGGCAATGGTCCTGCTGTCCGTTCCCGTGGTCTTTGCCGTCTCGTTGCTGCGAGCCCTGCGCCGGGGCGTCGGCCGTCGGAACCAGATTGAACGGATCGCGCTGCCGGATCCGATCTGGTATTCGGACGCTGATGCCCAGGCCGGCATCTGCCGCCTAGAAAACGCGCGTCGGGCTCTGGCTCAGTCGGTCAGACGCAATCCACACGGCGCCGATGAGAATCTCCTGGAGCGCCTGCCCGGCGTGGACTTGACCGAGCGCCGGATCATCGTCCTGGCGGCGCGGGTGCAATACATGGGGGAATTCCTGACGGCCAATCCAGTGTCGAGGCTGGAGGCCCAGTTGGCCCACATCTACGCGACTGAGGTGAACATCTGGACTGACGACCGCTCTGCCAAAGCGCACACATCGATTGCAGAAAGGGAAATGCAGCTCTGTGATTTGCGGTCGCTCGCAAGAAAACGCGCCCTGCTCCTGGCCAGAATGGACCACCTGCTGGTCACTCTCGAGCGGTTGCCGCTGACGCTGACCCGTCTGCACCTCATCAGGGCCGAAGCAGCGCAAGACGACGATGGCGCGACGGCCGACGCCGCGCACCTCCGCAGCGATCTGGAGGCAGTCGACGAGGTGTTCCTGCATCACGGCGAACGGATACCGGCCGCGCACTGATCACATTCACGCTCACCGCATCGGGGCTGAAAAGCGTCGAGAGGCACTCCTCTCACGAAGTCGGCGCTTGGAACTGTGACGTCAGGGCATCGGGCCGACCTCCCAAGGCGGCGGCGTGGTGCGTTCCTGCAGATGGTCGACGAACGTCTTGACCTTGGGCGAAATGTAGCGCGCGCTCGGGTACACGACGTGGACCGGAGTCGACGGTGCTTCCCAGTCGCGGAGCACGCGATCAAGCCGTTTGCCGCGAATGTCGTCCAGGCAAAGGTAGGCGGGAAGGAGCGCCAATCCCAAGCCCGCCAACGCGGCAGCGTGGACCATATCGAAGTCGTTGACCATCAAGCGGGCGGGCGGCGCGACCTGCGCGGTCTTGTCGCCGCTCTGGAGGCGTAACGCCGCACCGCTGGGGGTCGTGCCGAACATGATGCAGTCGTGCCGCTTCAAATCGTCGATCGATCGCGGGCGCCCGTGTTTCTTGAGATACACCGGCGCCCCGACCAGGAACCACCTCACCTTGCCCAGGCTGCGCGCGATCAGCGTTGAGTCGCCGAGCGCGCCCGCCCGAATCGCGACGTCGAACCGCTCCTCGATCAGATCGACGGTGCGTCCGGTGCAGAAGACCTCGACCCGCACCTCCGGATAGCGCTTGATGTAGTCGTTCAGAATGGGGGCCAAAAATGCGGCGTTCGGTCCGGTGGTCACACGCAGAACGCCGCGCGGGATCTCTTGCAGGTTGGTGACGGCGCGCTCGGCGTCTTCGATCTCGGCGGCGACGCGGGCGCAGTAGTCGTAATAGGTTCGGCCGACGTCGGTCAGGCTCACCTTGCGGGTGGTGCGATTGAGGAGGCGCGCCTTGAGCCGCCCCTCCAGCGCGGTCACCTTCCGGCTGACCGTCGACTTCGGCATCCCGAGGTCGGCCGCCGCCGCCGTGAAGCTCCCGGTCAGGGCGACGCGCGCGAAGACCAGCATCTCGTTGAGATCCATGCCCGGACAACTGTTCTATAGGCGGAACAGATAGTCCAGATCTTCGTATCTAGTCCCAATTCCGGAACGGTCGTATTTCTTGGTGCAGGAGGAAACGCCCATGGCCATGGCAATGACAGCGACGACCAGCAACTGGAACCTCGATATCGTTCACTCAGGCGTCAATTTCACGGTCCGGCACATGGTGGTCTCGAAGGTTCGAGGCCGCTTCACCAGGTTCACCGGGAACGTGCAGCTCGACGAGAGCGACCTCGCGCGCTCGGTCGTGGAGGCGACGATCGATGCCTCCAGCATCGACACCGGCACGGCCCAGCGTGACGATCACCTGCGGTCAGCCGACTTCTTCGACGTCGAGCACTTCCCCCAGATCCGGTTCCGCAGCAAGGGGATCGAGAAGCTCGGGACGGAGCGCTTCCGCGTGACCGGAGACCTGACCATCCGCGACGTCAGCCGCGAGATCGCGCTCGAGGTCGAGTATGGCGGCCGCGGCAAAGATCCCTGGGGCAACGAAAGAGTCGGCTTCACGGCGAAGGGCGCGCTCGACCGCAAGGACTTCGGACTCGCCTGGAACCAGATCCTCGAGACCGGCGGTGTGCTGGTGAGCGATCGGGTCGAGATCGAGCTCGAGATGCAGGCCGTGCGCGCGGCAGCCACTGCCGCGGCTTGAAGGAGGAGATGTCATGCTCGCAACGAAGACAGCAACGAAGACAGAGACCAGAGGCCGGGCGATCGTCCACCAGACCCGCGGCCGTACCCGCGGGCCGATCACGCGGCTCGTGAGCCCCTCCGATCTCGGAGAGGTGATCAAACCGTTCGTTTTTCTCGACCACGCGGTTTTCGGCGATCGCGACGCGCCGATGGACAAGAACCTGCTGTGGCATCCTCACTCCGGCATCGCGACGGTGACCGTCGTGCTGGAGGGAGCGATCGAATACGCAGAGACAACCGGCAAGTCGGGGGTCGTCGAGACGGGAGGCGTGGAATGGATGCGCGCAGGCAAAGGCGTCTGGCATACGGGCGCCGCGGGAAGGGGGTCTGTGCGGGTGTTCCAGCTTTGGGTGGCCTTGCCGCCGGAACTGGAAAACGGGCCGGTCGCAAGCCACTACGTCACGCGGGATGAGATCCCGTCCGTCGGGCCGGTGCGCGTGATCCTGGGCAGCTACGACGGCGCGACGAGCCGGATCGCGGCGCCGCCCATGACCTACCTCTCCGTCGATCTGAAGGCGGGCGAGCGCTGGAGTTATCACCCGGCCAAAGGAGACACGGTCGCGTGGGTCGCGGTCGACAAAGGGACCCTGCGCACGCCAGCGCCGGTGGTGGGCGGGGAGATCGCGATCTTCGAGCCGTCGGAGGAACCGCTCGACTTTCTCGCCGACGGTGACACGAGGTTCGTGCTCGGCTCGGCGAAGAAGCATCGGCACGACCTTGCCCTGGGGAACTACTCGGTCCACACCAGCAGGGAAGCGCTGCTCGAGGGCGAAGCGGAGATCCGGCGCATCGGCCAGCGATTGCTCGCCGACGGCACCCTGCAACCGATCACCTGAGGCGGGACGTGCCCTTGCGGCGGAGGCACCTTGCTGCGAAGTTTGGCTGCGCGGAAGCACCGATGTCGGCACACCAGCAGGAAGCGGAGTGGTCGTGAACCTGGTCTCGGTGATCGCCGAGCAGGGCCTGTTGCTGGTGTTCGCCAACGTGCTTCTGCAGCAGCTCGGCGTTCCCATCCCGGCCGAGCCGACGCTGGTGGTCGCCGGCAGCCTGGCTGCGCGCGGGCTGCTGCCGCTGCCCGGCCTGGTGGGCGTGACCTGGCTGGCGGTGCTGATCGCCGACTCGACCTGGTACTGGATGGGCCGTCGCTATGGCAATCAAGTTCTACGGATCGTTTGTCGACTGGCCTTGTCCCCCGACTCGTGCGTGCGCACCACCGAACAGACCTTCAACCGCTGGGGCTTGAAGTCGCTGGCGGTGGCCAAGTTCATCCCGGGATTCTCCATGATGGCGCCGCCCCTGGCGGGCGCCATGCGGATCAGATGGTCCAGTTTCATGTTGTTCGATCTCATGGCGGCGGTGCTGTGGTCGTCGGTCGGGATTGGCGCTGGGCTGATCTTCTACCGGCAGGTCGATCGGGTGCTCGCAGCGCTGGCGAGTCTCGGCGGGTGGGCGCCCGTGGTCGGCGTGATCGTGCTGGCCGCCTTCGTGGGTGGCAAATGGGTTCAGCGGCGTCGGTTCTATCGCAGCCTGCGCATGGCCCGCATCTCGGTAGGCGAGCTCAAACGCCTCTTCGATGGGGGCGCCAGCCCGGTTGTCTTCGACGTTCGTACGGCCACCGCCCGGCAGCGCGAGCCGCAGCGGATCCCGGGCGCCATCGCTTTCGAACTGTCGCAGGTGGACGCCGTCGTGGCCGAGCTGCCGGTCGAGCGCGAGGTCATCCTTTATTGCAACTGCCCCAGCGAGGCGTCCGCCGCACGCATCGCGCGTCTGCTGATGGATCGAGGCGTACGGTCGGTCCGGCCGCTAGCCGGCGGCCTGCAAGCCTGGATCGACGCCGGGTTCAAGGCGGATACAGGCTAAGGATCCGCGGGCGCCGCGAACGCGTCGCGAAAAGCAGGGGTTGCATTGATTCGATGTCGCGCGGCCTTGTTGGACGACCTTCCTGTCCCCACCGTCCACCTGATGGACACGACCGACACAGCCGAAACGAGTCCGCGGCCAGAACAGATGTCGCGCCGAAAGCCCGGGCGCGGCAGGATGATCTTCGCAATCGCAGCCGTTTTGTCGGGGTGTTACTACCGCGGATGCGCCTGTGACCATTGGGGCCACCATGGCGATCGCGGCCATGAACGAGAGCGCGACCGCGACCATCGTGACCGCCGTTAGCTGGCCTTATCGCCGAGGCGCAAACAGGGGCTGGGCGTGTCGCGCGAAATCACAGCGCCGTCGCGCAGGCTTCGCCGGAGTTGCCACTTTCGCCAGCGGCGCTGGTCGCCACAACCACATAACAGTACTGCGCTCCGCTGGTGACCGCTGTGTCCAGCGCGCTGGTGGCGTTGACGGCGACTTGCAGACTGTAGGGGCCGCCCCTCGTTCCGCGCTTGACCAGGTAGCCGGTGGCCCCGGTCGTTGCCGTCCATGACACGTTCATCTGGGCGCTGACAGCCGCAGTTACACCGACGCCGACGGGCGGGGCTGGTGGCGCCGCAGCCCCAGTGCCCGACGGCGTGAAGGTGTTGTCGCTGGTGATCAACAATCGGTCCAGCTTGGCGCCGGACTCCCGGTAGGCGACCTGCAAGATGTGGTCACCAGCGGCAAGGCCAAGCTGGACCAGTTGGCTCGAATGGTTGGAATCGTGGGCCGAGGCCCAGTGCCAGGTGGAGCCGGGCGTGATGTCGTTCCACATGATCGGGGTACCGCCGTCCATGATCAGCCAGAAGGAGTCGGCGCTGGTGGTCGGCGCGATCACCCGTCCCCAGATCTTGAACGTCCCCGCCGCCGCCAGCGTGAACGGGAACGTGGCCCGGCCCATGGCCGGAGCGCTGGTCGTGCTGTTATTTCCAGCGGCGACCGTGACGTACTTGCCGCCCACCGCGTTGCCGTCGCTGGCGATCTGCATGGGCGGCGTGAGGCTGGCGTTTTCCGCCTCCCGCCAGATGGATTGAGGGGCGAAACCAAGCGCCTGCTTGACCGCGGTGTTGTCCATCGCAACGACGCCGCTGACATCGAGGCGCCACTTGTCCATGTACTGGCGGGGTCGAAGCAACGTCACGCTCGATTGGGCGAGATAAGGCTCCAGTGACGAATCGGAAAACGCGCCGGGTGCGCCAGCCAGGAACGCGCCCGACAGACCGTCCCAGTGCACCGGCAGATACGCTTTGGGCTTGATCACCGGAACAACCAATTGCGCCACCGATTTTCCCCCGGTACCGATCCACAGATCGACCGACGTCAGCCCGGCATCGATCATCGCCGCCTTGAGGTTGTCTAAAGGCGCACCATAGTTGACCCCGTCGAGCACGATGGGAACGCTGAGGTCGGTCGGGCTGGCCGAGTTTTGGTAGAACCAACTGAAGCGGCCCTGTGGCCCGTCGACGGTGAACAGAAATCCGCGCCCGCCGCCGCCGTTGGGAAAATCCTCCGCGACACCAGCGTGCAGGCCCCCGGTCACCGGGTCGGGAATGGGAGCGGCCTGCAGCTCGACCGGGTTGTGTTGTTCCGGATTGCTGGTGGAATCGCCGCTGTGGTTCCAGCGGACCACCCTCATGGTGATCCCATCGCCCAGCGCCATCCGTTCGCCTCCGAAAATCGGCGTGCACCGCTCGGCGGGGATGTTCTGGGCCTGGGCCTGGTAGCACGTGGTCTTCGGGCCGACGATCGGCGAGCCGGTCAAGCTCGACCAGGTCGCCGTATCGAACGTGTGGTCAAAGTGACTGTGGCCGGTAAGCAGAAGGTTGACCGCCGTCGCGCCGCCCAGCACATCGCGAACGCGGGTGACCATGGGCACGTCGGGTTTGAAGGCGTCGTGGGTGTGAGCCAGGCCGCCGCCGCCCCCGTAAAACTCGCTGGCGGGGATGCGCGTGAAGTACCCGTCAGTGAGAATCTTCAGAGACCCGAGCTGGTAGTAAATGTTCGAGATGGACATCCACGTGATGTCCACGAACGCCGGCCCAACGACTGGGACAGTGACGGCCTGGGAGACGGAGGCGATCTCGGAGCTGGTTGCGGGCGCATCGTTGCTGCAGGTGCTGGTGGCGACCAACACGAACAGCAGCGGCAGGATTTGCATCCGTCGAACAGCGACTGATTTTCTGGCCGTCAAAGGTCACCTCTCGTCTGTCAGCGTTCCGGTCAGTTCGGAAATACAAAGCTCCGGGACCAAACGAGCGGCGCGGCTGATCTTCCCTCCGAAATCGCCAGGGGCTGCATTATTTCCACGACTGAAGAGACGAAGCGCGCTTTCAGCCGATCGATCGGCGAATTGCCGCGCCCGCCCTAAGGACAGATGTAAAGGCAGGGCTCGAAGCAGAAGGTGAAGCCGCCGTCGTCCATGGTGCAGTAGCTGCTGCACGACGCGGCCTTCAGGCGGCTCGAACCTTTGACCAGCGTGTCGACGCCGGTTCGAGCTCCGAGGTCGAGCGGATCAATCGGGTGGTGCCGCCGCTCTGAAGACCGGGGCGTCGCGGCCGAACAAGAGCCGGCGTAACTCAGCGCGTATCGCGCGATCCGGAGGATTCTGCCGTGTGGCGCGAGCTGACCCATCTTTATGAACAGACGCACAACACGATCAAGCTGCGCGAGCTGGACGGCGAACGACGGGCGCTAGCGGCGGTTCGCCAACAGCCGTGACGAATTGGCCGCGCGCCCGCGATAGTACGAGTGGTCGTTCATTTTCAAAAACTTTACAAAAGTAAATTCTTTTAAGTACTGTGCGTTGACTGTGCACGGTTCTCTCCCTACTGTCGTCGTTTTCATTTGAAGAGGGAGATTGTCGTGAAAAATTGGGTCGTCGCTTTTTCTCTGTGCGGGACTTTTCTGGCGTCCGCGGTTGTCCGTGCCGATGAACCAATGGTTTGGGATGCGGGGCACGTGGCACTGTCGGTTGAACGTCTGTTTGGGTACTCGCACACCTCCAGTACAGTGACCGAGGGTGGTTCCTCGACAACATCATCGTCTGATACGTTGTCGTTTTTGGGAGGGAGCTTGGCCACGGCTTACAGCGTGCCGCGGTTGGGCGCAGATGTTTTCGTGGCCCCGAACTTCAGTGTGGGATTGGCCGCGGCCGTAACCTATCTGTCGATCAGCAGCGAAACGGGAACGATCATTCGACTGGCGCCCCGAGTGGGGTATGCCGTGCATGCGGCGTCCCATCTGGTGGTGTGGCCACGGATCGGAATGAGCTATGAGCATTCTTCATACAACCTCAGTTCAACCGGCACGAGCGACGACCAGACCGCCAGCCTGACCGCAGTGACGGCTGAGCTTCCAATGGTCATCCGCATGCTGGGAAGAGCGTCCATTTTGGTGGATCCGTTTGCCGAAATCGGCGTCGGCGGCTCGGCGTCTTCAAGCACGGGTTCGATCACCGGCACCAGCTCCAGCATCGACCGCAAAGCGAACGAGTTCGGACTGCACTTTGGCCTTCTGATTTATCTGTGAGCACGGGCGCCGCCGGTTCCTGAAGCTGTCGCCGGATGCTCTCAGCGCGTCCGCGCGCTGGCCACGATCGTTTCTGAACTGTCGATGGCAAAGCTGTGCCAGAGCAATTCGAACGAGCGCTGCGTGTCGGTGGCCAGGCACGCCATTTGGCCAGCGCCGACTGAAACTTGAGCCACGCGATCGGCGATGAGCGGCGTCGCGAGCAGGTTCGCAAGCTCGCGGCCGGATCTACAAATTGTTCAGTTTCGCTGTACAAGTTGTCGGGCGAGACGCCGGGCATGCAGGAAGCGCCGTCGTGTCCGTGGCTCTACTTCAAATGGCCGGTGGTTCTGCGCTTCGCGCGCCCCAGCTTTGCCATTGCACGCGAATACAGGACCCGCACCGTCGCGTCCGAAAGACCCAGATGGAAGGCCACCTCTTTTTGGGTTTTCCCACTGTGAATCAGATCGAGAACCTGGCGCTCGCGCGGACTGAGGGGAGGCCGAGGCGTCTTGCCGAACGCACGATCCTCACTTCCTTCCGGACAGCTTTGAGGCGCGGTCATCGTCACGATGAAGACGCTTCAGCAAGAGGCATGCCCCCGCGCATGCCTCTTGGCTCAACCCAGTGGTGCCTACGCCGCGCTCGCTGGGCGGAAGGTCTTCCGTTGGCGCTATGTCTTGGGTTTGATTCGCGGGCGCTGGATGTCGTAACGCTTGAGGCGTTCGATGAGCGTGGTCCGCGACATGCCCAGCGTCTTCGCCGCTTGCGTCTGGCTGCCGGCGACCTCGGCCAGGACCCGCACAATGCGCTCGCGCTCGGCGCTTTCGGCCGGTGTGAGGGCGGTGCCCGAAGTCGGCTGGGGTCCGGTCGTCCCGGTCGCCGGAGGCGAAGCGGGAACCAGCGCCGGCTCGAGGCGAGCGAGCCGCATCTTCTCCACCGGGAGGTGTTCGGTCGTGATCTCGCCGCTCTCGCAAAGGACCAGGGCCCGCTCGATGACGTTGCGGAGTTCTCGAATGTTTCCCGGCCACAAATGCGCGCGCATGATGTCGAGTGCTTCGGACGATAGGCGGGGGCTTCGATTCCGATCGGCTGCCGCTTGGGACAAAAACTCGCGAGCCAACGCCTCGATTTCTTCCGGACGCTCGCGAAGCGGCGGCAAGGTGAGCGTCATGGAATTGAGGCGATAGTAGAGATCGTCGCGGAAGGTCTTCGCGGCCACTGCGGCCTCGAGATCGCGGTGCGTGGCAGCGACGAAGCGCACGTCGATGGCGTGCGTCTTCGTTCCGCCCACGCGCGTGATTTCCCGGTTCTCGATCGTCCGGAGCAGCTTGACCTGCAACTTTTCCGGCATGTCGCCGATCTCGTCGAGAAAAACCGTGCCGCCGGCCGCCGATTCCAGCAACCCCGGTTTGGTCTGCGTCGCGCCGGTGAATGATCCCTTCTCGTGACCGAACAGCTCGCTGTCGAGCAGGGTCTCGGTGAGGGCGCCACAGTTGATGGCCATGTAAGGACCCTTCGACCGCGGCGAGCGCCCGTGAATCCATTGTGCGAGGACGTCCTTGCCGACACCGGTCTCTCCCAAGATGAGGACGTTGATGAGGCCGCTCGCGGTTTGGACCTTCGCGGCGCGGTCGGCCAGGCGATAGATCTCGCGCATCGCCTGGGACTTGAGGACCGGAGCGCGCTCGCCATCGGCCGCCTCGGTCGGGCGCAGCAGCGCGCTTGAACGCCCCATCAGGGCCTCCGCGCTGCGGCCATCGGTTGGGAAGACCACCACGGCCACCTGGGTAGCGATTCCTTCGGCCCGCAGGCGTGCCGAGGCATCGTCGGCAATGGCGCGCGCACGTTCGGGTGCCGTGTCCAGCAGCAGCACCTCGTAGTCGCCCTCGGCGTACTGTCCCAGCGAATCGCCGTCGCGCAACGCGGGGGTGATGAGATCGGCCACCGGGCCGCCAGCCCCGTCTCCTTCGACGCGCAGACGCAGCAGCGCGAACCGCGCGTCCGGCGAGGTGGCGCGCGTGCAGGCGTCCTCGAGGAGCTCTTCGAAGGCGCCGTGGCTGCGAAATCGACGGGGCTGAACCGCCGGACGGCGACGCTGCACCATGACGATGGTGAAGCCGATGGTCACCGCCTCCCCCAGCTGCAGCGGGACACGCTGGTTCGCCGCCAGCCGGCTGTCGCGCACGAAGGTGCCGTTCTTCGTTCCCAGGTCCTCGACGAAGATCTGGGGACCGGGCTCCACGTGCAACCGTGCGTGCATGCGGGATGCGCTCTCGTCGAGAATCCGGACGTCGGCGCTCTCGTCGCGGCCGACGGTGATCGATCCCGCCTCGGGCAAAGGGTGAGTCGAAAACAGGTTCGGTCCCATGACCGTCACGTGAAGCGTGGCTCCGGCGCTGGATTTTTCGGCGCTGAATGCACCCGTCAGATGAACCGTAGGAGCCGCCACATCAGACCTGTCGACCGAAAGCGGCTGCGAGTATCTCGGGGCGGGATTGGCCTGTCAACGCCGGCCAAGTTTTGACGCTAGCCTGCTGAGGCCTCGCATCTTCGATTCCTTCGCGGGCGGCTCGGTTCCAGGTGGAATCCGCCCCTCCAGCGCCGCCACGATGTCGAGGGCCCGCGAAAAACGCCGCGCCGGATCGCGCGCGAGACAGCGCGCGATGGTGGCATCCCAGACGGGATCCGCGTCGGCAAGGAGAGCTCGAAGGGTTCGGGGCGGCTCGTTACGTCGCTTGAGAAGGTTGGCCATCGGCGTCGGCTCGCTGTCATAGGGTCGCCGCTTGGTGAGCATCTCGTAGACGATGAGACCCACAGCGTAGATGTCGGTCGCCGGCGTGGCGCGGCCAAGGTCACCTTGTTCGGGCGCCATGTACTCAGGGGTGCCGACGAGATCGGCGCTCTGGGTGAGCCGGATACCGGCCTGATCCTCGCTAAGGGCCAGGCCGAAATCGGTGATCACGGCGCGCGCCGCCGCTCGTCCGGGGACCGCGTCGAGAAGCATGATGTTGCCCGGCTTGAGATCTCTGTGCACGACGCCCGAATCGTGGGCCGCCTGCAGGGCGGAGGCGATCTGCGTGACGATGGGCAAAGCCTCCGCATAGCTGTACGCGTCGCCCGTGGCGAGACGCTGCGCGAGGCTCTGGCCAGCAAGCAGCTCCATGGTCAGGAAAATCCGCTGTTGGCTGCCCGTCCCCTGGACGCCGAGATCGAAGATGCGGCACACGTTGGGATGAGTCACCTTGCGGGCGTTCTGGATCTCGCGTCGAAACCGCTCGCGCTCCACCGCGTGGCTGGAGAAGGCGAGCTTCAACGTCTTGAGGGCGACCGCTCCGCCCAGCGCCATGTCCAGAGCCTCGTAAACCTCACCCGTGCTGCCGCTGCCGACCACCCGTACGATTTTGTAGCGGCCCGCCACCAGATCCGCCGGAGAGAACGCGAGGGTCTGCTCGCCTTGGTCGTTGGTGTCCCCGTCTGAGCTCGTCACGTTGTTTTCCGTCGCTCCCCGCGGGGCGATCAGGATCAAACAGTCCTTCGGGGGTGAGCCCTTGTCAACTCGGCGTAGAGGGGGCAGTTCAACAGATTGTCCAGCCCTGCTGTGCAAGTTGTCCAGCGGAGTCCTGCGAAGGATCGTTTGGGCCAACGTTCTCAATAGCAGCGAGTACGGCACGTTTTGGCACCGTCGTTGCTGAACAGGTCGGCGGGAGACCCGAAAGGAAAACGCGGAACAGAAATTGGGTTGGACGGAAATGATTCCGACGCACAGGAATCACCGGACCGGCCGCTTTTCAAGAGACGTAAACATGTTTCTCCTTGCCGGCGGGGTGTCAGGCAGGAGACAACTCTCACCGGTCGTATTCACAGTCGGTCGATTGCAATTTCAAGGGAGTACTTTTTCAAACTCGTAGTTCCAGAGAGGCAGGGGGAAACCGATGGCCGAATCCTCGACCAACGGCAAGGGACAGGACGAGACCGACACAGACAAAGACATAGTCGAAAAGCCCGCGGTCTCCACCCACGAGTCCGCCCCCGGCGACGGCGGTTCCCCCGACCACGACGCTGAGATCCTCACGCGCGGCACGTTGGTCGGCCGCTATCTGGTGGTCGAACGCCTGGGCGCCGGCGCCATGGGCGTTGTGTATGCGGCCTATGATCCGAAGCTGGATCGCAAGATCGCGCTGAAGCTGTTGCGCCCAAAAGAGGGTGTCGGAGACCAAGCTCGCCGCACGGCCCGCCTCGAGCGGGAAGCCCAGGCGATCGCCAAGCTCTCGCACCCGAACGTCGTCGGCATCTTCGACGTCGGTGTCCACGAGGGCCAGGTGTTCATGGCCATGGAGTACCTGGCCGGCGGCACGCTCCATGACTGGGTCGCCGCCAAGAAGCGCCCCTGGCGCGAGATCGTCAAGATGTTCATCGAGGTCGGGCACGGGCTTGCGGCCGCGCACGTCGAGGGCCTGATTCACCGCGACTTCAAGCCTGAAAACGTCCTGCTGGACAAAAACGGGGCTCCGAAGGTCGTCGACTTCGGGCTGGTCCGACTGTCGGCGGCGGCGGATTTGACGGAGAGCGGGGCGATCGAGAGGAGCGCCTCCGGCGAGTCCGAGTCCCAGTCGGTTGAGCCTTCGCCGCGTGCAGGTGGTTCGGCGTCCCTCACGCGCACCGGGGCGCTGACCGGAACGCCGGCGTACATGGCGCCCGAGCAGTTTCTGGGCAAACCGATCGACGCACGAACCGATCAATTCGCGTTTTGCGTGGCGCTATACGAAGCGCTCTATGGGGAGCGACCGTTTGCGGGCGAGACGGTGCTGTCGCTGGCGGATTCGGTGACGGAAGGACGCATGCGAGCGCTTGCCAAGGGGACCGACGTCCCCGCGTGGGTCCGAGCGTGCGTCATTCAGGGCCTTCGCGTGGACCCAACCGAACGTTATAGCGAGATCGATCAACTGCTGGCAGTCCTCGCGAATGATCCAATCGCGCGTCGCCGCCGCCGCCTTCTCATCGTAGCGGCATCGATGTCGCTGGTTGCGGGGGTAGTGGTCACGCGGCATTTCGTTCTGGCAAAGCGTCAGGAGATCGATCGACAAGTCGCTCGCGACCTCAGTCTGGCTGACGCCTCTCTCGCTGGAGCCGCAATCAGACGGGACGACGCGAAGACGCTCCGCGATCGTGCCCTCGCCGCGTTCGACGGCTACGACCGGGACAAGGGCGAGGCTCTCTGGGCGCAGAGCCTCAGTCTTGCAAGGACCGCGAGCGCGGCCTACGAACTGGCAATTCAATACCTGGGAGCCGCCGCGACTCTGTCACCCGAGCGTGGCTTCCGAAATCGGACTGCCGATGCCATCGTCGAGTATCTCGGAATCCAAGAGCTTTCCACTGAAGAACGCAAGGCTGGTATCCGCCTGCTTGCCACATATGACGACGGCAACATTCGGACGAATCGCCTCAATGCCAACGCACGGCTCAGAATCGACACGACGCCAGAGCACTTGAACGCACGAGCTGAGATTTTCGATGGTTCTACTTATCGAACAATGGGGCCTCAGAGAGGTTTGAGCCGTGCGCCTCTGGTTCTGGATCTAGCGCCAGGTTCGTATCGTGTCGTGTTCGAGGAGTCGGACGCACATGTTGGATTTGAGTATCCGATCGTGTTGTCCGCAGGAGAGTTCTTTGATCGTTCTATTTGGGTACCGCCAAAATCCACAGTGCCAGACGGTTTCGTTTATGTGCCTGAGGGCCGCTTTTTGTTCGGTTCTGGAGACGAAGAAATGCGCACTGGGTTCTTAGAGACAGTGCCAATTCACCAGGTGAATACCCAGCCGTTTTTAATATCGAGGTTTGAGACGACGGTTCGTGAGTGGATTTCCTTTCTGGAGTCTCTTCCGAGCGATCGCCGAAAAGAAAGACTACCTCACGGTTCCGCTGATGCCTACGGCGGGGCGGTATCCCTTCGCCCGCTACCTGGGGGGCGTTGGGAATACATGATCAGGCCTGCCAACAAGACCTATCGTTCGGAGAGTGGGAAATCGTTTGTATATGACGATCGGAAACAGCTCGCTTTCCAGGACTGGACCAACTTTCCGGTGTCGGGAATCTCACCCGAAGATGCTCGCGCCTTCTGTGATTGGCTAAACACCTCGGGGAAAGTGCCTCTCGCGCGGGTCTGCACGGAGTACGAATGGGAACGTGCAGCTCGCGGTGCTGACGCTCGAGACTTTCCTCACGGAAACAAGCTGGCACCTCAAGATGCCAATTTTGATCTTACATATAACCGTCGAGACGAGGCCTTCGGCCCCGACGAGGTCGGATCACATCCAGCGTCAGATAGTCCATTCGGGATCTCTGATTTGGTTGGAAATGTCTGGGAGATTACGAACTCGGTTCTAGATCGAGGACAACAAGTTATCCGTGGCGGTAGCTTCTACCAATTTAGGCCAACGCAACAGAGCCCAAATCGACAACCGATAGCAAGCACCACTCGCGATCAGACCATTGGGTTAAGAGTCTGCGCGAGTTTACCGTCGCAATAGGAGTGCTCATGTTTCAACGAGAGAATGTTTCGGCGCAGACAAAGAGTAGAATTCTAAGAGCACTTCTTTTGATATTGGCCGTCGTTTTCCTGTCCTTGTCCGCAAGACATGTTCTGGCGGGACTGGGTGCGCAGGGACTCGGCGCGCAAGGACTCGGTGCGCAGGGACTCGGTGCCCAGGGACTCGGTGCCCAGGGGCTCGGCGCGCAAGGACTGGGCGCGCAGGGTATCAGCGTGCAGGGGTTGGGCGCGCAGGGGTTGGGCGCGCAGGGGTTGGGCGCGCAGGGACTCGGAGCCCAAGGATTGAGTTTTCAAGGGCTGAGCTTTCAAGGCCTTGGTGCCCAAGGCCTCGGGGCGCAAGGTCTCGGTTCTGAGGGAATGCAACTGCGAGGTATTGATCGGGTGCGCAACCTTGCGGCTCCGCTTCAATCACTCGGGATCGTTCGCGTGGATGCCACGTCGTCGTCTCAACTGCAGGGCTTGCAAGCCGGGGCACCTCTCAACTATGTCGACGTGCCCAGCCCGATGAATGGCGTTCGCCTGCAGGCGAGCCCCACTGATACAGGCACGGGGAGCTACATATATGTTCCCGGCCTCTCCGGCGCAGCCGGCGACATCAAGGGTTCGTTCTGGAACCTGGTGCTTTCAGATCCGTGCACGACGGACTCACAGTGCGCCGTTCCTGCAACGTGCGTGAGCGGGGCATGCAGCCTGGGCGAAGGTGGCATCCCGCTCTACATTGCCGACGTCGAGAAAGACACCCAGCACAACTCATCCAAGTACCCCTCGAATGACGACATTTACCTCTACACTGTCTACTATCGGCAACCAGCCACCGGACAATGGTCGGCGCTGTGCCCGCTGGACATTTATGGCAAGCCCGACGCGATAGCCATTCCGCTTGATACCAGCGACTGGACCAGCGCCGCCTCGCGCGCCAAGTTTTCGTTCGCTTGCACCGGCAGCGGCGTCGCCGCCAAGTGCGCGCGCAACTGGGGTTACAAGCCGTGGAAGACCGTGACCGAGAAGGTCTGGAACGGGACGGGCTTTGTGGACACGGCGGTCGATCTCAGTGGCTTTTACAACACCTGCTTGATCGCGGCGCGAGCGGATTACTGCCAGGACGATCACAGTTACACCAAGAACGGAACGTTGGTCGATCTCTTCGACACCCTCGATGGGTTCACGTCCGTCAACTCGACCGCCGGCCTGGCTTTCGCCCCCTATTCGTCCACGGTGATGTTGCACGAGGAGTATCAGATCTCCGTCGCCAGCCGGGTCAGCTCGCTGTTCACGCCCCTCGAGCTTTCCAACATGTCCGTCGACACACAGACCCTGGTGCAATCGCTTCGTCGCTCGGGTATGGAATCCAGCCGGTACGCGGATCTGGATCCCGGGCGCTCGTGCGCCGCCGCTCCCTACATCGAGCGTTGCGATCCCAAAGAGCCCTACGCCTGTTATCGCTCGATCAACATGTCGTCGGTGCCGTACGGCGCGTTCTTGGCCCTGAACTCGCCGCGGCACTGCTCGCACGACGAGGTGACCGACGGCGAGGCGTTGGATCCTCTTTGCAACGAATGCGTCAACCGCGTCTGTCAGGTTGATCCGACGTGCTGTGGTGATCCGGGCAGCGGTTTCTATCCGGGCAGCCTGGTGTGGGACAGCCGGTGCAGCACCATCCGGCAGCAGGTGTGCCGAAGCAGCGCAACCGCGGGCGCGCCGTTGTGGCCTCTCGGCGTGACGGCGCCGCCGGCGGGCAGTCATCCGACGGTATTTCTGAACGGCGCCATCGGGTCGTTCGAAGGGATTGTTTCGCAGACCGGCACACAATTCGCCGAGGGCTGGGCGTGCGATCCCGATTTTCCGGGCGTCAGTATCCCGATACAGATCTCCGTCGGTGGCGAGTTGGGGGCCGCGGGCGCGACATTGTTCACGGCGACCGCCGATCAACCGCTGGTGTCAGGATGGAAAGAAGCCGTGGCCGCAGAGTGCGGCGGGGCTGGCCGGCAAGGGTTCCACTTTCAGTTGCCGGCGGGGTCAACGGGCAAGGACGTGTTCGTTTACGGCATCGATCTGAACGTGCCGGGGGCGCCGTTCTCGTTGTTGCGCGGGGGGATGAAGACCGTGCCGGCGGGAACACCGTCGTCCGCGCCGATGGCGGCGATCTGGACTGGGTGGGTCCAGCCGAGCGCTCCAGGCAATTATTCGTTCTACGCCATTGCTGACAGCACCGACCAGTACCGCGTGTGGGTCAACGGCATGTACGTCGCCGGAAACTGGGTGGATCCCGATCCGAATGCTCCGGGCGCCTTCACGTTGCCGCCTCCCTCCCCGCCGCCGTCGTTGTATCTTCTGCCAGGCGTGCGCTACGGCGTGCGCGTCGAGTACCTGCGGCCGGCATCGCTGCCCTCGACTTCGAAGTTCGCGCTCGACTGGTCGCGGGACGGAGGCGCGACGACGGTACCCATTCCGTCGACCGCGTTCTATCCGATGGCCCAGGGCAGCGGCAGCGGACTTCTGGGCACCTACTTTGCGGGACAGTTGACCGGGGGAACACAGCAGGCAACGCAAACCACGGGAGCAGTCGACTATCTGTGGACCAGCGGCAAGCCTCCGGTCCCCGGGCTGACTGTGAACAATCCGTTCGCAGCCACTTTCGAAGGTCAGGTGGTCCCGCCGATCTCGGGAGACTACACGTTCACCACCGCGACCGATGGGACGGCGCGAATCTTCGTCAACGGACAGCTGGTCACCGCCGGAGCGATTCGGCCCACCGGGTTCAACGCTGAAACCTGTTCACACGATATTTGCAGCACCGGCGCGGCGATCAGCCGGACCTGCCCGGAGGGTTTCTTCTGCTCGGGTCTCATTTGCGATTTCGATCCGCGCTGCTGTTCAATTACCTGGGACGCGACCTGTCAGCAGGAGGTCGCCCGCATTTGCGGGCTTGATTGCAACCCAACCCCGCCTCTGTCGATCTCTCTTAGCGCCGGCGTGAAATACGACATTCGGGTCGAGTATCAACATCTGTCCGGCGGGGCGACGTTGCAACTCATGTGGGCGCTGCCCGGCGCCCTGCGTGAGGTGATCCCGGCCGAACGGTTGTTCGCGGCACCCGTTGCGGGCGCTTCCGCGCCAGGGGTGGGGATCAACGCCGCCTACTTTTCGGACGCGGCCTTCAACGCCGAGTACCTTGACCACGTGGAGGCCGGACCAACCTTCGATGCCGGCATGCCGCCCGGCGCGACGTTGGCTCCCAGCCTGATCTGCACCTCGAGTGTGTGCGGCAGCGCCGACCCGCCCGGCGCCCCGGTGTTGGTCAGCGCGCAGATGGTCGGCGTCAATGGCAACGCCGTCTCCGTCGATGTGCAGGGGCGCGGCGCGGAACAAGGCGCGGCGGTGGAGATCTGGGACGGGACCGGTGTCGACCAGCCAAGCGGCTGGGTGGCGACGACGTTGATCGACAGCTTCACGATTGCGGCCGGCGCCGGCGGCGGGACTTTCACCAGAAGCTTGAATCTGACCAAAGGCTCACACCAGCTAGCGGCAAAGCAAACCGTCTCCGCGCAGACCAGCGTGTTTTCACCAGCGCTGGTGTTCATCGCCGCCGATCCCGCCGCGCCGGCCGCGCCGACCGTCACGGTGCCCATGGGTGGTTTTGTTTCCGGCAACGGCAAGGTGCAGGTCGGGGGAACCGCCGTGCCCAACGCGACCGTGAACGTGACGGCTGGCGGGACCACCACCTTGGCGACTGACGGCAGCTGCCTGACGACAGGCGGAACGACCACGACCTTCGCGACTGACGGCAGCGGGAATTGGAGTGGCCTGCTGACGTTGCCCAGTGTCGGCAGCTTCAATGTTTGCATCACGCAATCCGTCGCCGGCATCACCAGCGCCGCTGGTGTCGCCGCCACCGTGATCGTCGCGCTGCCGCCGCTGACCGTGACCTCTCCGATCGACGGCGCGACGGTTTCCAGCCCGCTCGGCGTGGTGGGTTCGGGCGCCGATCCCAGCCTGGGCAACGTCATCGTGGGCGACGGCGATGGCCGTTTTTTCGCCGATCGCGGGACCGTCTCCGTGAACGCCGGCGGCAGTTTTTCCGGCGGGGCCGTGGCCCTCGATTACGGCCGCCACCAGCTCAAGATCTTTCAGCGGGCGAACGGCCTGGATGGGGACGGGGTCCTGAGGACCGTGCTGGTGGCGCCGCCCGTCGGCGAGCTGACGATCACCTCGCCCATCGCGGGCGCGATCGTCAACGCCAGCGTTCATGTCCAGGGAACAAGCGGCCTGGTGCGGAACGGCCTGCCCGGCACAGTGATCGTGTACCAGGGCGCCACGAAGGTGGCCGAGGCCCCGCGCGCTGACGACGGCAGCTTCGACATTCCGGTGACGCTCACCGGAGCGGGGTCCGTGACGTTGTCGGTCAGCCAGACGGCCAGCTCGCTTTCGGGAGGTGGATCGGCCGAGAGTGCGCGCACGGCAGCGATCACCATCGTCCTGCATCCGGGAGCGCCGACCATTACCCTGCCAGTGACGGGCGCCGTTCAACCCGGACTGTCCGTCGCGGTGTCGGGCAACGCCGAGCCGAACGCCGGCGTCGAAATCGATGTCGACGGCTTGAGCAACGCGACCGTCAGCGCCACAGCGGGCGGGACCTTTTCGAAGACCCTCACGCTGACCAACGGCACGCACGTCATCACCGCGATTCAGACCCTGTCGGGTTCGACGAGTTCGGCCAGCCAGTCGATATTGGTCACGCTGGGCGACGTCACCCCACCCAACGTCGTGGCCGACACGCGCGAGGTTGTCGTGTCTGCATCAGACGTGATCGGAACAACCGTCAACTTCGCGTCGCACGTCAGCGCGTCCGACAACGGGGCGGCGATGCCCGCCAGCGCGATCACCTGCTTGCCCGCGTCGGGGTCGCTCTTTCCCATGGGATCGACCAGCGTCACTTGCCAGGCCCTGGACGCTTCCGGCAACCGCGGCTCGACGGCGTTCCTGGTCACGGTCACCAGCGCCACGGGGCCGACCATCAGTGGCAGCAACCTGGTCGCAGAGGCACAGGGACCAAGCGGCGCGGCCGTCGCCTATCAAATCACGGCGACAGGATTCACCACCAACTGCGCGGCGCCCGGATCAGGCTTGGTGCAGGCATGCACCACCTGGAAACCCGCGTACAAAGGGTTGGGATTCACGCCTACCGCGGTGGCGATTGACCCGAACGACGGGCCCGATGGCGCGCTTTACGCGGGATACTCGTCGTTCGCCTCGTTTGGAGACACCAACACTGGGTGTAAACAAGCTCTCTTCAAGTCCTTGAACCGCGGCGCCAGTTGGCAAGAGTTGGCACTGCCCGAGACTTCCGACGGGGGCACCTGTTCCGTAAACCAGATCCTTGTCACGCCCAGTTCGTCGGGCGTGCCGGCGACCATAATTTATCTTTCGCATTTCGGAATGGTGATCAGCCGCGACGGCGGCCAGTCCTGGACGCCGGCGGTGGACGGCAAGGACATGAGGGGCATCGCCGCAGACCCGACGGATTCGCAGCACCTTTATGCGTGGACGGATTTCTCCGTTTCGGGCGCGGCGCTCTACGAAACCCACGACGCGTGGCACACGCAGAACGAGGTCTCGGACGGCCTGCCCGCGTCGCAGATCCTGGCGGTCGCACTCGATCCCCTCAACGCTGGTCGGGCTTACCTGAGCATCAGCCCAAGCGCGAGCGAAGTTCAGCGAACGAAACTTTATCAAAGGTTCGGCACCGGGCCGTGGCAGCGCCTTAGCGTGCCGCCGTACGCCGACACGCTCGCCAGCGCGGCACCCAGCATCGCCATTTCGCCCCGGCTCGAGCTATGTCAGGCCAGTTTTGTGGGCCAAAGTTGCGCGCCTTGTCCCGCGGGCCAAGGTCAATCGGGGGCAAGCTGTCAGACCTTCCCCACGGTTTACGCGGGGACCGTGATCTCTCGCGACGGTGGGGGAAGCTGGCTGGATTTCCCGTTCCTTCTGGAGGCGGACGCCGTGGTCTTCGACCGCCAGAACCCAAGTACGATGTACGCCGGCACGTCCGGGAACTTCTTCCGGTCGGATGACGCCGGTCAAACCTGGAATCCCACCGGCTTCAACACCGCTCCGGTCGACACCTCCATCGTTCAGGATGTCTCCCAGTCGCAGACGTTTTATTCGGCGACCGGCAATGGACTGTTCACGACCAGCGACGGTGGGCAAGACTGGACATTCGTATCGGCTCCTGGCCTGTCGCTGGGCGCTGGCTCTGTCAGGGACGTCGCCGCTGATCCCGTGGATCCACACATCGCCTACCTGCTGTCCAACACGGGAATCTTCAAAACCCAGGACGGCGGCGACAACTGGACGCGGATTGGCGCCGGCGTCGATCCTTTCGCGTTCCAGAACCTGTCCCGGGTTGTCGTCGACCGGTTCGATCGGAACAACGTGTACGCGGGTGCCTACGGTCTTTGGAAATCACCCGACGGAGGAACGAACTGGACGGACCTGGCCTCGCCCCTGTCCATCAACGTCAGTGCTTTCGCTCTGGATCCGTTACGCCCCGATACACTGGTCGGAACGTTCGAAGATTTCCCCTCCTCCGTGGAGGTGTTCGAGTTGACCGCCGGAACGACGGAGCGCGATTTTGCCGCGGGCAACATTCCATCAGAGGCCTTCAATCCTTACAACCTTCAGCTCGTTCCTGATCCGGCTCGGACAGTCGTATTTTCCTACGATGCCCAGTTCAATTCGGAGGATGGAAATCGTGCGGACGTTTCCCTGCTTTCGCTTGTTCAGGGAGAACAATTTCCTTTTTCGTCCTCGACCCTGACCGGTCTTGGGTTGTCGAACGTCATTTTCAATGCCTCCGATGGGACGAACCGACTATTCGTCAGTGGAAGCGCGCTTGGTCATGACCCAAGCGTTCTTTATCGAGCTCGGGTGACGGACTTGCAATGGGAAGCCCTGGGAGGCGCTGGTGGTCCCCTCGACTTCACGACCCTGGTCGTGGATCCGAGCAGCAGCGGGCAAGTCATGTACACCACCGTCGACGCCGCGAACCCAGACCAGAGCGAGCTCTGGAACACGTTCTGGGAGAGCCACGACGGCGGTTCGAGCTGGCAGCAGGACAATTCGCCTCCCGCCCATCACGTGAACAACACCTGGGTGTCGCCCGTGGACGGAGCCGTCTACGCGACGATCATGAACGGCAACATGAACACGGCAGACCGTTTCCACCAGATTGGCTTCGAAAGGTCCGAAGACAGTGGCTCGTTATGGAAGCGCACGCCCACGGCCGGGATCCCGCTGGGAACGCCCGTCGTCGAGGGTGATCTCCGCCCGGTCTGCGCGGGCGGCGGCATCCAAGCAATCGGTTCAGGGTCGACGTTCCCCATCGGTGACACGACCATCACCTGCACGGCAAAAGACGCCTTCGGCAACGCCTCGACGAAGACCATCACGATCACCGTGGCGGACAAGACGCCCCCGGTGATCCAGGTTCCCTCGCCGGCGCCGACCGGCGTCCCCGGCCCGGATCACACGGCGTCCGTCTCTTATACAGTGACCGCAACAGACACCGTCGACAGCAATCCCATCGTGAACTGCTCCCCCCCGTCGGGCAGCCCATTCCCCTCCGGCGTCACGACCGTGAGGTGCACCGCCACCGACCACGCGACGCCCAACCCCAACACTGCCACCGCGTCGTTCCCCGTGATCGTGTCGAACGGGACTCTGACAGTGCCCACTATCAGGACGCCCGGCGATCTGACGGCCGAGGCCACCGGACCCAATGGCGCCAGCGTCACCCTGGCCGTCACCGCGACGACCGGGGGCGCCTCTCCCCAGCGGCTGACCCCGGCGTGCAATTTCCATTCGGGCGACACCTTCCCGATCGGCGCCACCGATGTGACCTGTTCGGCCACCAACGCCGGGGCGACGGTAGCGGCAACCTTCCGGGTGACGGTCACGGACACCCAGCCGCCGTCGGTGATGACATCCGGGGACAAACAGGTCGCGGCCCAGGGTACGTGGGGCGCGGACGTCAATTTCACGGCGACAGCAGTAGACGCCGTCGATGGATCGGTGGCGGTGGCGTGCTCACCGTCGTCTGGCGCCGCGTTCCCGCTCGGGACCACGCAGGTCTCCTGCCATGCCACCGATCACACGGGCAACCAAGCGACGGCCCACTTCAAGATCACCGTTGCCGATCTGAACCCGCCCGTGTTGCACCTGGTGAACATCACCGTCGATGCTCAAGACAGAACCGGCGCGCGCGTCAACTATGTCCCGCCGCCATTCGCCACCGACGTCGAGGACCCGAACGTGCCGGTCGATTGCCTTCCGGCCTCCGGCTCGTGGTTCCCGCTTGATGTTCCGACGACGGTACCGTGCACGGCCACCGACAGCGCCGGCAACGAGACCCGTGGCTCGTTCCAGGTGCTGGTCACCGATCTATCTCCACCCACAGTGACTGTCCCCGCGACGATCACTGTCGAAGCGGCCGGTCCGAACGGCACGGCGGTTCCGTTCGCGGTCTCGGGATCCGACATCGTCAGCGGCGTCGTCGCGCCGGTGTGCTCGCGCGTGACCGGGTTCGGCCCAGTTCCGGTCGCCACGGGAGCGGTGTTCCCGGTCGGTGAAAACCAGGTCAATTGCGTCGCCACGGACAGCGCCGGCAACGTCGGCTCCGGCAGTTTCAAGGTCGTCGTGGGCGACACGACGCCGCCCGTGCTGGTGTTGCCGGCGCCCGTGACAGCGGACGCCGATGCCACCGCGACGGCCGCGGTGTCGTACGTCGCGACCGCCGTCGACGTTGTCGCGGGGACACTCCCCGTGGCCTGCACGCCCATCCCCGGCAGCCGCTTTCCGCTCGGCACGACGACGGTGAGTTGCCTGGCCCGCGACGGCGCGGGCAACGTGTCGCAAGGCGCGTTCACGGTCACAGTGCGCAATTCCGGCCACACCTGCACAAGCGCGGGCGACTGTTCGTCGGGTTTCTGCGTGGATGGTGTGTGCTGCGCAAGCGCTTGCGGTGGAAGCAACCTCACCGACTGTCAGGCATGCTCCATCGCCGCGGGCGGCAGCACCGACGGAACCTGCACGCCGGTTTCGTCCGGGCGAATCTGCCGGGCGAGCGCGGGAGTCTGCGACGCGGCCGAGACCTGCGACGGCGTTTCCACCGCGTGTCCGTCTGACGGCTTCGCGCCGGCCACGACGATCTGCCGTGCCTCGACGGGAGTCTGCGACGTGGCCGAGACCTGCACCGGCTCGTCGGGCACGTGCCCCGCGAATGGCTTCGCGCCGGCCACGATAGTCTGCCGTGCCTCGACCGGAATCTGCGACCTGGCCGAGACCTGCAGCGGCTCGAGCGCCACCTGTCCAGCGGACGGCTTCGCGGCAGCCGCGACAGTCTGCCGCCCCAGCGGCGGAGCATGCGACGTCGCGGAGACCTGCACCGGCACGTCCGGCGCGTGTCCCGCGAATGGCTTCGCGCCGGCCACCACGGTCTGCCGCGCCTCGACGGGAATTTGCGACGTGGCCGAGACCTGCAGCGGCACCAGCGCCTCCTGTCCAGCGGACGGCTTCGCGTCCGCCGCGACCGTTTGCCGCGCCAGCGCCGGAGCGTGCGACGTGGCCGAAACCTGCACCGGCACGTCGGGCACGTGTCCCGCGAATGGCTTCGCGCCCACCACCACGGTCTGCCGTGCCTCGACGGGTGTCTGCGACGTGGCCGAGACCTGCAGCGGCACCAGCGCCTCCTGTCCAGCGGAGGGCTTCGCGCCCGCCAGCCACGTGTGCCGCGCGAGCGTGGGAATCTGCGACGTGGCGGAAACCTGCACGGGCAGTGCGGCGGCTTGCCCCGCCGACAAGTTTGCGACAGCGGGTACGGTCTGCCAGCCGGCGTTGACCTCCTGCCAGGCGCCCGGGACCTGCACGGGCGCCAGCGCCGTTTGCTCTGCACCGACGCCGATTCCGAACTGCGGACCACCGGTGGTGACGGTTCCCGCGAACATGACCGTCGAGGCCACGGGCCCGGCCGGCGCGACAGTCACCTTCCAGGCGACCGCCAAGGACGCGCAGGGCCATTCGCTCACGCCCACCTGCACGCCCGTCTCCGGCACCCCCTTCGCGATCGGAACCAAGACGGTCACCTGCAAGGCCACCGACTCGAGCGGCCTCTCCGGCTCGGCGTCGTTCACCGTCACGGTCGCCGACACGAAGGGACCCGTGTTCAGCAACGTCCCCGGCACGATCACCGCCTTCGCGACCAGCACCAGCGGGGCGAAGGTCAACTATACAAAGCCCACCGCGACGGATGCCGTCGACGGCGCGCGGACGGTGACCTGCACGCCCGCCTCCGGCGCGCAGTTCCCGGTCAACAAGACCACGGTGACCTGCAGCGCCTCGGACACGCGCGGCCACACGAGCACCGCGACATTTACGGTGTGGGTCACCTACCAGGCCCCCACCGACGGGAGCTTTTTCCTGGCTCCCATTCGCGCAAACGGCAGCTCGATCTTCAAGATCGGCCCTCCGGTGCCGGTGAGGTTCAAGTTAACGGGCGCGAGCCAGAACATCACGAACCTGGTCGCCAAGCTCGTGGTCACCAAGATCTCCAACACGGTCCAAGGAACGACCGTCGACACCGGCGACGAGACCGTCGACGACACCGACTTCACCTTCAAGTTCCGCCAGGGGATGCAGTTCTACGCCTACCGCTGGAAGAGCCGCGATCAAACGCAAGGCACCTTTCAGCTGCGCGCCGATCTCGGCGACGGCGTCGTCCATCAGGTCAACGTCTCGCTCAAACCCTGACCAGTCACCGCACGGCAGGACGTCTTGAACGCCCTACCCGCCTGTCCCTGGCCACATTCGTTGCACCACATCAGCCGGAGTCGGAGATGTCCATGAAGAGGAGGAGGAGGATGAGTGCAGCCGAGGCGAAGAATGGCCTGCGATCGGGTCGGAGATCTGTGGACGCTGCGGTCGCCTTGGCGATAGTTTCGATCTTGGGCGTCGGCTGCAAGGGCACGGGAGTTCCCGCGGAGCCAATCGCACGGCAGCAATCGGCGCTTGGCCCACCGGCCCCGCTCGGGCGCGCGACCAAGGTTGCCGGATCGTATTTCCATAGCTGCGCACTGTTGGATACCGGCGGAGTTGCGTGCTGGGGCTCGGGTGGGTCGGGTCAATTGGGAAACGGGAGCACGGATGATTCGTCAATACCGGTGGCCGTCACGGGCCTATCGGATGCCGTCGCGGTCTCCGCCGGCGACGCTCATACATGCGCGATCCGCCGGAATGGGGCGATTATCTGCTGGGGATCGTGGCCCGCACTCGG
>DASXQB010000359.1:0-6158 GCA_036493295.1 Polyangia bacterium
GAGACCGACGAGATGTTGAAGATCCGCGTGATGAACATCTCGAAGAAGGACCTGCACAAGACGTTGCGCAAGTTCAAGGGCGCGGCCTGGGATCAAAGCCCGATCTTCAAGCGCCTCTATGAAGAAGAGTTCGGTCAGCTGGGCGGTGAGCCCTACGGCTGCTTGGTGGGCGATTACTACTTCGACCACAACGCGCCGGACGTCGAGCTATTGGGTGAAATGTCGAAGATCTCGGCGGCCATCCACGCGCCGTTCATCTCGGGCACCGCGCCGGGCCTGTTCCAGATGGAATCGTGGAGCGAGCTGTCCAACCCGCGCGATCTGACCAAGATCTTCAGCACGCCGGAGTACGCGGGCTGGCGATCGCTGCGCGAATCGGACGACGCCAAGTACCTGGGTCTGACCATGCCGCGCTTTTTGGCCCGACGTCCCTACGGCGCCAAGACCAACCCGGTCGAGGAGTTCGACTTCGAAGAGGACACGGCCGCCGCCGACAGCAGCAAGTTCACCTGGGCCAACGCGGCCTACGCCATGGCGGTGAACATCAACCGGTCGTTCAAGATTTACGGCTGGTGTTCGCGCATCCGCGGCATCGAATCGGGCGGCTCGGTCGAAGGATTGCCCACCCACACCTTCCCCACCGACGACGGCGGTGTGGACATGAAGTGCCCGACGGAGATCGCCATCAGCGATCGCCGCGAGGCCGAGTTGGCCAAGAACGGCTTCATGCCGCTCATTCACAAGAAGAACTCGGATTTCGCCGCGTTCATCGGCGCGCAGTCGCTGCAGAAACCGGGGACGTATGACGACCCCGACGCCACCGCCAACGCCAACCTGGCCGCGCGGTTGCCGTATCTGTTCGCGACCTGCCGCTTCGCGCACTATCTCAAGTGCATCGTTCGCGACAAGATCGGATCGTTCAAGGAACGCGACGACATGCAGAACTGGCTGCAAAGCTGGATTCTGCAGTACGTGGACGGCGATCCCCAGCACTCCAGCGAGGACGTCAAGGCGCGCAAGCCCTTGGCTGCCGCCGAGGTGGTGGTGGAGTCGGTCGAAGGAAACCCGGGGTACTACACCTCGAAGTTCTTCCTTCGCCCGCACTACCAACTGGAAGGTCTAACCGTGTCGCTGCGTCTGACGTCGGTGCTGCCGTCAGCGAAAAAGTAGGGTGAGATTACGCGAGTGTAGAAATATGGTCGCTGCAGGGTAGGGCGATCCAACTATCCGAAGACAAGGAGACTGTTCATGGCCGTCGATATGTTCTTGAAGATTGATGACATCAAAGGTGAGTCGGTTGACAAGACGCACAAGGATGAGATCCAGGTTCTGGCGTGGAGC
Source organism: Polyangia bacterium (assembly GCA_036493295.1). Lineage (GTDB taxonomy): Bacteria > Myxococcota_A > Polyangia > Fen-1088 > Fen-1088 > DATKEU01. The sequence continues at coordinate 1,342 of DASXQB010000359.1, forward strand.
TGGGGCATGTCCCAGTCCGGAACCACCCACGCGGGCCCCGGCGGTGGCGCCGGCAAGGTGAACGTTCAGGATCTGTCGTTCACCAAGTACATCGACACCTCGTCGCCCAACCTGATCAAGATGTGCTGCAACGGCAAGCACTTCAAGCAGGCGCTGCTGACGGTCCGCAAGGCCGGCGAGCATCCGCTGGAGTATTTGAAGATCAAGCTGGTGGACCTCCTCATCTCGAACGTCTCGACCGGCGGCAGCGGCGGCGAGGATCGTCTGACCGAGAACGTCACCCTGAACTTCGGCAAGTTCGAGGTCATCTACACGCCGCAGACGGCGACCGGCGCAGGCGGCGCAGCCATCCCGGTGACTTGGAACATCCCGGCCAACACCGACAGCATCGCCTAAGGCGCGCTCTCGGTGATCGCCTCGCGTCTGGTGGCCGTTGGGTCGCTGGGCGCGAGGTATTTGCCGTGTGGCTGCCACGAGACCAACCCATGACCGCCGAGGAAAGTGTTCGTGCCGGACGTCTTGACGACGCCTTGGCAGATCTGCAGGCCCGGGTGCGCAAGCAACCGTCCGACAGCAAGCTCCGCGTTTTTCTGTTCCAACTCCTCGCGGTGATGGGGCAATGGGATCGCGCGCTGACCCAGCTGAAGGTGGCGTCGGACATCGATCCGTCGACCGTTGCCATGCTGAAGACGTATCAGGAAACCCTGCGCTGTGAAGTTCTGCGCGGCGAGGTGTTCGCCGGCCACAAGACGCCCTTGCTGTTCGGCAAGCCGGCCGAGTGGATGGCGCTGGTGGTGCAGGCGCTGAAGCTGACCGCCGAAGAGAAATTCGACGAGGCGGCCACTCTGCGCGAGAAGGCCTTCGAGGGCGCGCCGGCGACGACGGGCAAGATCAACGATCAACCGTTCGCCTGGATCGCCGACGCGGATCCGCGCTTGGGGCCGACGCTGGAAGCGATCGTCAACGGGCGTTACTACTGGATTCCGTTTTCGCGGCTGCGTGAGGTGACCATCGAAAAGCCCGTCGACCTGCGCGACGTGGCCTGGACGCCGGCAAGCCTGACGTTCGCCAACGCCGGCCAGACGGTGGCGTTCATTCCCACTCGCTATCCCGGATCCGAATCGTCGAAAGATCCGCGCGTGGTCATGGCGCGCAGCACGGAGTGGGTCGAGCGTCCGGGCGCGACGTACCTTGGTGTCGGCCAGCGGCTCTTGGCCACGGACGCCGGCGAGTTCCCTTTGATGGACGTCCGGACCATCCAGCTTGATGTCGTCGACGACGGAGCGGCGGACGAGGCGTCGGCGGAACGAGCCGCGGAGTCGCCCGCATAGCGAGCGGAGCGGGCGATTGGCGGAACTAACCCAGAAAGAGCGGCTGCAGCCGTCGCTGCTCGATCGCTTGACCGACGAGGAGCCGGAGGCGCGGCAAGAGTCGAGAGAGAAGCGGGTGTTGTCACCGGCCCGCTTGCGCGAGTGCGTGCGGCGCGACCTGACCTGGCTGCTGAACACCACCAACCTGGCCAGCTTGCAAAACCTCAGCGACTACCCGGAGGTGGCGCAGTCGGTGGTGAACTTCGGGATGCCCGATCTCGCCGGGCACACGGCGTCCAGCGTGGATCTGCGGGCCCTCGAGCGGTTGTTGTCGAAGGTGATCTTTGATTTCGAGCCGCGCCTGCTGAAGAACACGGTGAAGATCGTTCTGCTCAACGACGAGCAGAAGATGAACCACAACGCCATGTGCTTCGACATCGAGGCCGAGCTGTGGGCGCAGCCGCTGCCGCTGCGGCTGTTCTTGCGCACCGAGATCGATCTCGAAAACGGCGGCGTGAACGTGTCCGACCTGGGCAGCGCGGGACGCTGATGGATCCGCGTCTCCTGCAGTACTACAACCGCGAGCTGCAGTACGTGCGCGAGATGGGCGCCGAGTTCGCGAAAGAGTTTCCCAAGGTCGCAGGCCGTCTGGGCCTCGAGACGTTCGAATGCTCGGACCCTTACGTCGAGCGGCTGCTGGAGGGGTTCGCCTTCATGGCGGCCCGCGTGCATCTGAAGATCGACGCGGAATTCCCCCGGTTTTCGCAGCACCTGCTGGAGATCATCTACCCGCACTATCTGGCGCCGACGCCGTCCATGGCCACGGTGCAGATGTTCCCCAACCAGGGCGAAGGCGCGCTGGCGCTTGGCTATCAGGTGCCGCGCGGGACGTCGATGCGCAGCATGCTGGGCCGCGGTGATCAGACGTCGTGTGAATATCGGACCGCGCACGACGTGACGCTGTGGCCGCTGGAGCTGGTGCACGCCGAGTACACCGGCTACGTCGGTGATCTGAGCGACGTGGAGCTGCCGGGGCGGGCGCGGGCGGCGCTGCGCCTCAAGCTGCGTTCGACGGCGGGGATGAACCTGTCTGAGATGGCGCTCAATGATCTGACGTTTTTCCTGCGCGGCAGCGACGAGCTGCCGACCCGGCTTTACGAACAGATGGTGGGACGCGCGCTGGCGGTGATCGCCCGCCCGACCAACCGGCCGGTGCCCTGGCGGCACGTGGTGACGGAAACGCCGACGGCAGGGGTGGGCTTCGACGACGAGCAGGCCCTGTTGCCGTACGGCCCGCGGTCTTTTCAAGGCTATCGCCTGTTGCAGGAGTATTTCGCTTTCCCGGCGCGCTTTCTCTTCGTCAACGTGAACGGTCTTGCACCGGCGGTGCGGCGCTGCAACGCCCAGGAGATCGAGATCCTGGTGGTCACCGACACGCACGAGCGCGCGCTGGACGGTACGGTCAGTGCCGAGAACCTGGCGCTTTACTGCACGCCAGCGGTGAACCTGTTCCCACGCCGCGCCGATCGCATCCACCTGACCGAAGCGACCACCGAGTACCATGTGGTCCCTGATCGCACGCGGCCGATGGATTTCGAGATCTACGGGGTGAAGGAAGTGGTGGGCTATGGCGCCAGCTCGGACGTCAAGCAGCAGTTCCATCCGTTCTTCGCCTGGAACGATCAATCGGCGGCCGACGAGGTCCCGGCGTATTACACGGTGTCGCGCCAGGGGCGCATGCTGTCGACGCGGCAGCGCGGGCAGGGCGCGCGCTCCAGCTACATCGGGTCGGAGGTTTTCCTGTCGCTGGTCGATCCCGACGAGGGACCGTATCGGTCAAGCCTCCGGCAGCTGGCGGTCGAGACCGTCTGCACCAACCGTGATCTGCCGCTGCACATGACCATCGGCCAGGGGCGCACCGATTTCACGCTGGAATCAGGCGCGCCAGTGGAGTCCATCCGGTGCGTCTCCGGGCCGACGCCGCCGCGTCCGTCGCATGCCCTGGGCGACACCAGCTGGCGTCTCATCAGCCACCTGTCGCTGAACTATCTGTCGCTGGTCGACACCAGTTCGGGCGCGGGTGAAAAAGCGTCGGCGCTGCGCGAGATGCTGTCGCTTTACTGCGACCTCACCGATCCCACCAGCCGCAAGCAGATCGAAGGCCTGCGGGCCACGTCGTGCCTGGGCATCACCCGCGCCCTGCCGGTGCCGGGACCGACGACGTTCGGGCGGGGCCTGGAGGTCGGCCTGCTTTGCGACGAGGGTTCGTTCGAAGGCAGCGGCGTGTTCGTGTTGGGCGCGGTGCTGGAACGGTTCTTCGCCAAGTACGTGTCGATCAACTCATTCACCGAGACCGTGCTGCGCACCGTGCAGCGTGGCGAGATCATGCGATGGCCGGCGAGATTGGGCCTCCGCCAAATCCTGTAGGCGCGCCGGCGGCGGCGTCGTCGGGCGCGGCGCCTGCGGTGGCGCGCGCGCCGCTGCCACCGGAGCGGGCGCGGGCGTTCGCACAGATTCTCGATCTTCTGGCCCGGGCGCCGCACCAGTTCGATTTTTTTCAGGTGCTGCGCCGGATGGAGGCCCTGCACCGCGATCGCCCCGATCGCCCGCGCTTCGGCGCTGCCCCCCGCCCGTCGGACGAGCCGATCCGCCTGGGTCAGGAAGCGTCGCTGGCCTTTCCGCCGGCCACGCTGGCGGCGTTGCGTGCCGGCAAAGATGGGCGGCCGTCGCGGCTGGCGGTGAATTTCTTTGGCCTGTTGGGACCGAATGGCCCGCTGCCGCTGCACCTGACCGAGTACGTGCGCGACCGGAACAACAATGCCGGCGACGCCACCATGGGGCGGTTCCTGGACGTCTTTCACCACCGCATGCTGATGTTGTTCTACCGCGCCTGGGCCACCGGCGAGCCGACGGTGGGGCAGGATCTGCCGGAGACCAACCGCTTCTTCACCTACGTCGGGGCGATGGCCGGCCTGGGCTTGGCGTCGTTTCGCGGGCTCGACGCCATGCCCGACACGGCCAAGCTTTTTTACGCCGCCACGCTGTCCAATCAGACCAAGCACGCTGACGGTCTGCGCGGCATGATCGGCGAGTTCTTCCAGATGCCCACCCAGATCCAGCAGTTCGTGGGCGACTGGTTGGAGTTGCCGCTGTCGCACCGCTGGCGTCTGGGCGTCGCCGGTTCGATCGGCCTGCTGGGACTGTCCTCGCCGCTGGGCGCGCACACTTTCGCGGCGCAACACAAGTTCCGCGTCGTGCTCGGTCCGCTGGATCGCGAACAGTTCCAGCGCATGCTGCCGGGCGGGTCCAGCCTGAAACGGCTCAACGCCATGGTGCGCAGCTACACAGGTGACCAGCTGCGCTGGGACTTGAAGCTGATCCTGCACGACCGGGTCGACGAGCCCTGGCACCTGGGACGGTCACGCCTGTCCTGGACCACCTGGGCGGGCCGACCCGGCCGCAGCGGCAATCGGCGTGAAGATCTGATACTGGATCCCCAGGCGGAGA
>DASXQB010000360.1:0-8895 GCA_036493295.1 Polyangia bacterium
CGACCTCAAGCTGTGACCGAACGAACGATTTCGGGTCATCGCGCCCAGTAAACAATGTCAGTGACCGCGGCTGAGTTCGAATGAGGCAATCGAGCGCGTCGCCAAGGTCGCAGCCGGTGCACTGACCGACGCGACGCTCGGTTGGACCGGAAGGCGCGGCCGGCGAGGATGCATGGGCGCTGATGGGAGATCGTGGCGGGCGATCGATGGTACTCTGTTACGGCAGTTATTTGGCGTCATGACACGCCGACTTCAACTCTGTTGCCGAGGAGAGCTCTACATGTTCCGAAAGTTTGCTTTGGTCGGCGCTGCCTTCACGGTCCTGATCTCCCTTCAAGGCTACGCCTTGTCGGCGGGATTCGTCGGCACGACGGTTTCGATCGGCCACTTCGTGCCGATGGAGGACACGGCGTTCGACGGACCATATGACGTGACGGTGACCGGCGCGGACGCTGATGGTGGCTCCGCTGACCGCACCGTGCTCAGTCCGTTCGCCGGTTGCGCACCGGGATACGGCGTCAGCGTCTTTGCAGACAGCGTCGTGGTCGACTTCGTCTCGGATGTCGCCTTCACCGCCGGAAATCCCTTCCACGGTTTGATTATCGAGAATCTGGTGCGTGGCGGCGCCACAGCCTCCATAACGGAGACGTCGCCTCATACAAACTTGTCCTACGACGGTGCGACGTTGAAACTGAACTGGCAGGGGCTCGACGTCCCCGCCGGCGCCACGTACACCATCGCGTTCACGGCCGGCAACGGCACCGGTGCGACCGAGAACGTTGTCTGCAGCCCCGGTCCGCTCGGAGCGTGCACGGCTTGCGATCGAAGCCCCGCCCCACTGTGCCAGGGCATCGACGCGGGTACGATGCCCTTCTGCCCCGACGCGGGCGTGGCCCCGACCGGGACTGGAGGCACCAACGGTGCGGGCGGGAACGGAGGAGCTGACGGCAGCACCGACGCAACCGGGGCAACAGACGCGACCGGCGCCGCCGGTTCGAATGGAAACGCCGGCGCGTCGGGCATGGCCGGAGGCACCGCCACCGGAGGCAGCGGTGCTGGCGGCGCCAAATCAGCATCGTCGGGTTGTTCCTGCGCGACAGCGCCCTCGGAGCGAAGCTCCGCGTTTGTCCTCGCGGCCGGAATGCTCGCCTTCGCGGTGGTCACCGTTCGCAGACGCGGACGCCCACATCGCGACGGCCGCTCACAGCGTTAGCTGGAAGAATTCACAGTTAGCTGATTTCGCTTTCGCTCCCTGGGCCAGAGGCGCCGGCGGCCACGGCTGAAGGCGCTTTCAACTCCTTCTCACGCGGACTGAAACATCCCGCGGTGAAGAGAACACCAGGGGCTGATGCGCCGCTCTTCGGATCTTGCGCCTCTGGCTCTCCTCACTTTGTGGTGGCTCCTGACGTGCGTGCTGGTCGGCCCACTGGGGAATTTTCCGCTCAACGACGACTGGTCGTACGGGACCACGGTAAGGCGATTGGTCGAGGACGGTCGCCTCCAGTTCGGCGCCTGGCAGAGCATGCCGATGCTGACCCACGCGCTGTGGGGATTCGTGTTCGCCAAGCTCCTCGGTTTTTCCTGGGTGACGCTCCGACTATCGTCGATGGCGGCGGCGTGGCTGGCGCTGGCTTCGTTCTATTTTCTGTTGAGAGGCTTGCGCTGGCGGCGGTGGGGCGCGTTCCTTGCCGCCGCCGTGCTGCTGGTGAATCCGGTCTTCGTGGCGCTCTCGCAGACGTTCATGACCGACGTGACGTTCCTGGCGATGTGCCTCGTATCGGCCGCCTGCGGGATCTGGGCCCTGCGACAGGTGCAGACGGGCCGCTTCGTTTGCTGCTGGAGCGTGGCGACGCTGGCGGCGGTCATGTCGACGCTGAACCGTCAGCTCGGGGTGGCGTTGCCCCTCGCCTTCGGAGCGGCGGCGATGCTGTTGCCGGGCAGGGGCGCCCGCCCGCGCCGGGCAGCGGCGACCTTCGTGCTGGTTCCGGCGGTCCTCTGTCTTCTCGGTCTCGTGATCTACGGAATTTGTCGGCGCTCAACTGCGGATGGCTCGCTCTATCTCTATACCGTCAAGGCGCGCGATGCCTGGATGGGGCTCGGCGATCTGGCGCGGGGCCGTCGGATGACCGTGGTGATGGGCCGTCTGGTCGCCGTTCTGGTGACGCTGGGGCTGTTCACATTGCCGCTGGTGCTTGCGCGGTTGGCGTCGCTCGGGCGGCAGGGTCTGCGTTGGGGCGCCATCGGTCTGTTGGCTGGCGCGGCGATTCTGTTCGCCGGCTGGCGGCTGCCACTGCTGAGCAACGTCCTCGGAGACTTCGGCATCGGACCGCGCACGGTCCTCGGCCCTCTGCCCGCCGGGCCGCGCTGGGCCAGCAGCCTGTTCACCGTGCTGGCGGCGGGCGCCGCGGCGCTGCTCGTCGCGCTGCTCGTGCCGACCGTGCGGCGGGCAATCCGCGCCCCCGGACGCCACCCGATCAGTTTTCTTGGCACGACCTGCCTCGGCGTCGCCGTCCTGACCTTGGGAGTGCTGGTGCCGTCACGGGGCGGCCTGTTCGATCGCTATGTCATGGTCCTGGCCCCGCTGGTGATGGCCGCCGTTCCTCCCGTCGTGGGCGTCTGCCGGTGGCGCGTGGCTGTCGCGCCGGTCGCGATCCTGCTGGCCACGTGGACGTTCTCCGTCGCTGCCACGCACGACTATCTGGCGTGGCACCGCGCGCGGATGCAGCTGTGGCAAGTGGCGCTGGCGTCGAACATTCCCTGTCGCGACGTCGAAGCCGGATTCGAGCTCGACAACCTCTGCGACGGCGATCGGGTGGTCACGGCGGCGTCATCTCTCCTCGAAGAGCGGGACTTCCTCGCCGACCACCACGCGGCGCGGTTCGCCATCACCACCCAGCCGGGCCCCGGCGAAACGCGGGTGCTGGCGACCATCGATGTGACGGCCTGGCTGCCGTGGTCCGTTCGCACGTTGAGTCTGGTGGCACGGGACCGCCACGATGATTTTTACAAACGCAAACCGACGGCGCGACGAATCCCGATTCCGATCGTCGACGACGATGTATAAGTTGAATCGACAATCGAGGCGATGCCGCGACGCCCGGCGCGCGCATCACCGGGCAAGCTGACGACATGTTGGTTTTCTTTGCGGCTCTGCTGGCGGTGACGATGGCGGCACCGCCCCTGCCGATCACCAGCACCGTCTCCTGCCCCGATACCGCGACGGTCAACAGTGATCTGCTGCGCCTCGCGCCGGGGGGATTTCCCCCTGGATACGCGCTGCGACTGGCACCCGACGATACGGGCCAGGTCAGCCTGCGGATGGAGCTGCTGGATCAGGCCGGACAGATCGTATCGAAACGCCAGCTGTTGACGGGCCCGTCCTGCGCGGCCGTCGCCGAGGAGCTGGCGGTTGTCGCGGCAACGTGGCTGGGGGATCTTCCGCCGCCGGCATCACTGGTCATTCCGCCGCCGCCGCCGCCGCCGCCGACGACGCCGACGCTGGTGGTGGCGCCCGCCACGCCACGCGCGATCGACGCCTTTGTCGCGGCCGTCGCCGCCGGGCGCTGGTCGGTGGGCCTGGGGACCGGCGTCGCGTCGCCTGGGGCCATCTGGGTCACGCAGGCGTTCGCGCTGCAGACGCGCCTTTTTTTCCGCCAGCCGTCCGGTTTCTACCTGGGCGTCGGTGCAATCGGCACCTGGCCGCGCGCGCACTCTTTCATCGACACGAACGGGGAGACGTTTCAGGTCTCCTGGTACCGCGTCCGCATCCTGGCGGAGGCGGGCAGACACTGGGAACGGGGCCCGTGGGGCGCCACGGTGGGGGCCGGTGCGGGCGGCGGCTGGATGGTGGAGCGAGACAGCCAGCGCGGGTCCGACTACCTTCGCGGCGACGGCGTGTTGATGGCGGAGGGGCGGGTGTCGTACGCGCTGGAATCCCTGAGCGCGATACGGTTTTGGCTGGGCGCGCGCAGCAGTCTGGCGCTTAACTACAATCCGGCGTGGAATGCGGATACGGGCGCGTCGCCCAATTCACGCTACGAAGGGGCGGTGCTGGCCGGTTGCGAATTTTTCGTGGTCCCGTGAAACATGCGCGCGCCGTCTCAACACCAGTGGGGTGACAACCTTATGCCTGTCGCTCAGTCGGCGAAGATCAGCGTGCCATCCGTCCCGGCATCCGTGCCGACGCTGGACGCGCTTTACCGCGCCCACGCGCCGCTGGTCGCGCGCTGGGCGGCCAGACTGGGGGGCCCGCAGGTCGACGTCGACGACGCGGTGCAGGAGGTTTTTCTGGTGGTCGGGCGCCGCCTCGGCGAATGGCGCGGCGAAGCGCAGCTCGGCACCTGGCTGTTCCGGATCGCAGTTCGGGTGGTGGCCAATCACCGCCGCCGGGCCTGGTTGCGGCGAATCTGGGGGTCTTTGACTCGCGCGCCGCGCGAGCAGGCGGCTCCGGCCGAGCAGTGGCCGAACGCGCAGCTCGCGGCGCGCGAGCGAGTGACGCAGCTCAACGCCATGCTGGACGCTTTGCCCGAACGACAACGCCAGGTGCTGATCTTGTTCGAACTGGAAGAAATGAGTTCCGCGGACATCGCCGCCCTGATCGGGGTGCCGCACGCGACGGTGCGGGTTTGGCTGCACCGCGCGCGCGCCGCGCTGGTTCGTCAGGCGGAGGGTGTCTGCGCGCAGGAACGCGCCGAAGGCGGCGAGGAAGGCGAGACGCCATGAGCAGCGCCGATCGCGATCCCTCGCGCTGGAAAAATGCGCCGGCGTCGTCGGGCAGTTCCACCGAGCGCTGGCTGGGCGACGCCCTCCGGCTGGCCGACGCGGCGGCGCGCTCGACCGTCAGCGCGTCCCAGCGCGCGGGGCGCCGCCGGACAGCCGCGCTGGCGTGGACGCGCAGCGGACCCAGGCGCTGGTCGTTGGTGGTGGCCGCGTTGCTGGTGGCGGTGGCCGCCGGCACGACGTTCGCCAAGGTGTACCGGGCCGTCGTGTTGGCGCGAACGGCGGTACATCAGCCGTCCGTCGACAGAGCACCGCCACGCGCCCGCGCGAGCGCGCGTGGCCCGGCAGCGTCGGTCATCACCACCGGCGCGGCTCCGGCGCCCTTGCCGGCCGAGGTGGCGCCCGCCGTTCCGGCGCCATCATCGGCACCAACGCCGATCGCCCGCGCCAAGCCGGCCGCCTCGCGCGCGGTGGCGATGGCCAGGCCTGCGACGGCGACGGCGGTCAACGTTCCGCCGGCGCCGCCCCTCGACGCGCCGCTGGCGCGGAACCTGGCGCCGGCGCGCGCGCCCGATGCCGCCCCGCCCGCGACCACCGACCAACCGTCGACCGAGGCGCACCTGCTGGCGCGCGCCTTGTGGCGACTGCGAACCGCCAACGACCCCACGGGTGCCTTGGAGACGCTGGCCGAACGCGATCGCGCGTTTGGATCAGGGCGCCTCGGACCGGAAGCGGCGCTGATTCGTGTCGAGTCATTGCTGCAAATGGGGAACAACGGTGCGGCGCTGGTCTCACTGAACGCGCTGCCGGCTGAGCGAATCGACCAGTCGCGGCGATTGTCGTTGTTGCGCGGCGAGCTACGCGCCTCCAGCGGTGCCTGCGCCGGGGCCGTGGAGGATCTCGAGCGCGTGCTTCGCGACAATGCGACCGACGCCTGGGCTGAGCGTGCCCACTACGCGCGCGCCGCCTGTCACGCGCGCCTGGGCAACGTCGCCACCGCGCGGGAGGAACTGCGCCTTTATCTCGACCTGTTCCCGAAAGGCCCGCACCACCGCGATGCACTCCGATACCTCGGGCGCTGAAAGACGCGCGCCGCCTCTCATCAGTACGCACCGAAGAGGAATGCGTCAAAGAACCAGATAGGGACCAAAGAGCTGCACGGCAGACCCGTCAAGCGCCTTGATTAGGTCTGGGGTTGGCGACGCGCAGACCACGCTCGACCCAGTGCACGTCTTGAGGAGGGCATCCATCAGTCCGCCCACATTGTTGGCGTGCTCCAGGAGAGCCGGCACGTCACGATACCTTTCGAGGACCAGGCACTCGGTCTGATCTTTGTTGAAGCACAACTCGTATTGCAGCGTTCCGGTGTCTTTCGTCCGAGCCACGTGCATGAATTGAGACGCGACACGCTTGAACTCCTCAAGCTTGCCGTCATGAATCTTCAGTCTGCCGATACCCTGGATCTCGGTCATGGTCTTGTCTCAGGCCGAAGGAGATTTCAGTGCCCCAGCAAGCACGTCGCGCAGAGGCCTGGGCGGCCGGCCGCCCAGGTGCTCGACGTCACCGGTTACAATGTCGAACGCACCCGCAGCGAAGCTGGCCTGGATGCTGACGACGACGTTGACGACCTCCCCCGGCAGACCCGCCTTCGTCAGTCCGGCACGCAGTTGCTCTTCCGTGATGACATGGAACGCGAGCGGTCGGCCCGTGATTTCGGCGATCAGGGCGGCGCGCTGCGCACCTGATAGGCGCTCGGGGCCGGTGGCGTTGTAGATCGCGCCTGCATGGCCGTCGCCGATCAGGATTCCGGCTGCGGCGGCCGCCACGTCACCGCGCGCAACGAAGGCAACGCGGTTTTCGCCGAGCCCGGTCAGCACGCCCTGGGACAGCGACGCCTGGGCCTGCTGCACGAGACCTTCGGCATAGTAGTTCATACGCAGGATGGTCCACGCCGGCGCCTTGGCGATGAGGTGTTGCTCGCCCCGCCAGTAGGAAGCGCTGAGCGCCGGCTCCTCCTCCTGCCGCGCGCCCGCGGTCGACATGAAGACGACATGCTTGACGCCTGCCCTCACGGCCGCGTCGATGGCAGCGACGTTCTGCGCCGCGCGCTTTCCGGGTTCCAGGGTCGGGATGATGAGCAGACGATCGAGACCCGCATAAGCCTCGGCAAGGCTTTCGGGCCGGTTGTAATCCCCGAATCGTCCCCGAGCGGGTACAGAGACGGTTTCAGGCGTGCGCGTGATAGCCACGACCTCGCGCCCGTCGCGACGCTGCAGCAGCTCCGAAACGACGGCTTTGCCCAGATGGCCGCTGGCGCCACTGACGCCGACTTTCATGTCGACCTCCTGCTCTGCAGCAGTGCCTTCCAGTCCAGCGTCTTCGCCCACGACTCGAAGTCCTGAAAGGCGACGTCGGGAAACTGACGGCGGAGCGCGGGGCGATTCACCGTGTAACCGACGCGATCTAACCATTCGGCCATCTTGACGCCATCCTCGCCCATGCGCTGGCGGATGACATCGAGCGGGATCTGGTAGTAAGCGAAGGGGCGGCCGGTGACGCGCGAGAGAATGGCGACCACGTCATTCCCCGTCAGTTCGTCGCCAGCGAGGTCGAAGCGCTTGCCGGTGAAGCGACCGGCGTCCTCGAGGACGGCCACGGCGACTGCCCCGATGTCCGCGACGGCGATTTGCGCGAGCGTTCTCGTCGGCGGTAGCGTCCCCCCGTAGATCCCTTTGGCGAGCTGCTCTTTCCCGAAGGAGATGTTCTCCATGAAGAAAGCGGGCGCGAGGATCGTTGCGCGGACACTGATCTTGGCGATGTGCTTTTCGACCTCGTACTTGCTGTCGAAGTGCGGAACGCCCGTCTGTCGGTCGGCGGAGTTGACAGAAGTGAAGACGAGATGCACGCCGGCTGCCTTGGCTGCGTCGGCGGCGGCGACACCTTGTCGTGTCTCGGCGGCTGTACCTCCACCGAACGGCGTCGTCATCGCGAAGAGAGAGGTCGCGCCTTCGAGCGCCTTGGTGATCGCCGCCGTGTCTTCGAGCGACGCCGCAACGACCGTCGCCCCGGCGTTCGCCAGCGACTTCGCCTGACCTGAGTTGAGGTCGCGCGTGACGGCGCGGACCTTGTGGCCTCGCTCGAGGAGGCCGCGCGCGACGGCGCCGCCTTGTTTGCCCGTGGATCCGGTGACGACAACTGTGAGCTCTTGCGACATGTCCTGATTCCTTTCTCGTGGGTCGGAACGACTCACTTGGTGTCCGCGCTCGTGTGGCACGCGTAGCACCCGAAGCCCTTGGGGTTCTGCGGCGACCATTCGGGCAAGCCGATCAGCTCGGCGACCTTCGGCGTGACGACGGTGCCCATGAACTTCACCACCGCTGGCTTCTTTTCCTTGAGCGCGGTGAACCCTGCGCCATCGGTCGGCGGTGGCAGCTTGGGCAGCTTGGCGTTCGGCATCTTGAACCTTCCGTCCGTGGCGCCGTCTCCGTGGCAGGTGGCACAGGTGAAGGTCTTGTACTTTTTCGGGTCGAAGGCCTGAAAGGCCTTCTTGAGCTCGGGCAGCACGGACGTCTTCATGACCTTCTTGCGCTGATCGAACGTCATGTGCTCCCAGTCGATCTTCTTGGCGTCGGTGGAAGTCGAGTCCGCGGCCGGTGCCGGATCGGCGGCGCGCGCCGCGCCCGTGCAAGCCAGGGCGACGGACAGGAACGCAAGGCAAGGCAGAATGGGAAGGACGGAAAGAACGCACGAACGGTTCATGGGACTCCTTTTGTTAGCGTGTCGGCGATGGCCGGTCTCACCAGACCTTCATGCCGCCGTCGACCACGATATCGATGCCAGTGACGTACGAGCTCTCTCCCGAGGCCAGGAACAGCGCGACGTTCGCCACTTCCTCCGGCCGGCCTAACCGACCCAGCAACGTCTTCCCGAGCATGGTGCCGGCCCACTCCGGGTCCTGGAGCTGCTTTCGCGTCTGGTTCGTCTCGATGATTCCTGGCGAGATCGAGTTGGCCCGAATCCCGTGCTCCCGTCCCTCCATGGCCAGCTGTCGGGTCATTCCGATGATTCCTGCCTTTGCCGTTGTGTGGGCCAGCGACGGGAGGTTCTTGAAGCTCATCGAGGCGGTGAGGGACGCGGTATTCACGACGACGCCTCGACTGGTCTTGAGGTGCGGCC
>DASXQB010000361.1:0-1925 GCA_036493295.1 Polyangia bacterium
TCATGCAGACACCCACCGGCGTGATGGTGCAGAAGGGCGTCGATCTCAAGATCGGCGAAGCGGCCGTCGGCAAGCTCGACTACGCGACGTGCGTGCCGCAGAATTGCCAGGCCGCCGGCGCGATGGACGATCCATTGCTCAAGAAAATTACAGCGGCATCCGAGATGATCGTCACCGTTCACGCCACCGATGGTCGCGATGTCCACTTCAAGTTCCCGCTAGCAGGTGCGGACAAGGCCGTCGCCGCAGTGCGGTCCTAACAGCCGGTTCTGAGCGAACCAAACCTTTCAAACACGAATGGCCGGGCTTGCGCCCGGCCATTTTTATTTCGCGTTCACGGCAGCATTTGCCGCCGAAATTCAGGTGGCCACTCCCGCCCGGTGTCAGCCCTTGGTCTGTATGTAGGCCTCGGGTCGCGCCGGCACCGTTACCGTCACGTCTGGTTGCGCCCCGGCGAGCAGGGTCTCGACCATGGCGCGGCAATCCGACGGCACGCGGTGGAACCGCGACAGCACGTCGGCGACCGACAGCGCCACGACGTCCCGCGTCGCCTCCTGCAGCCTTTGCTGGTCGGAATACAAGGCGCCACCGGTCACCAACGTGCCGCTGCCGCCGCCGAAGAACTTGTTGACGGTGACGCCGCCCTGGCGGAACGCGACAAAGCGCTGGATCGAGCTCATCTTGAGGATCGCGCGGTTGCCCGGCTGATAGATTTCCGCTACCGCCTCGACCGATGCGCCGCGTGCCGTCAGATACGGCCCGATGCCGGCGATCTGCACATCGACATCGGGGCCGCCGATGAAATCGAGCGCGGTGAACGAGGTCGACAGGATGTAGTTCGGCAGCGTCGCGTCCTGCTTGTCCGACAGCGCCTTCTGCTCGTCGGCGCCGGCGAAGGCGCGCATCGCGCGCTCGGTATTGAGCTCGTAGTAATTGTAGGCCCTGGCGCCAGCCATCAGCACGGCGTCGGAGGCGTAGGTGGCGGTCGTGCCTTGCGGCAGATAGTTGCCGGTCGCCCCGTCCGCGATGTGATTGTATTTTCCGGTGCCGTCGGCATGGATGGCGACGGCGATCTTGGTATTGCGCAACGCGCCGGAATCCTTGATGCAGGACAGCGCTGCAACGATCGACGGGGATGGCGCACTGGCGCGTGGCGGAACCGCTTTCGTAACGCCGTTGTAGGAGTCCCACCAGCCGAAGCTGCAGCCACCGAGCACAACGGACGCGAGAAGCACAACAGCGATCTGACGCTTCATCTCATACCTCTGATACGCAACACCGATACGCAGAACAAAACAGATTCGGTAGCGACCGACTTGGTGACCGTACTACTGATTGAAGAAGCCGTTCGAGGTGACGGTCCCCGAATTTATGCTCGAGATGCTGTTTCCCGAGATCGAGTCCTGATTTCCCTGAATGGTGATGGTCGTGCACGTTCCGCACGACGTGACCGCGGGAAATCCTCCGGCCGTCGTCGTCACCCCCGAGCCCGAGCCCTGGGATATGACTTGAGCAGCCTGGCCTTCCTGATTGTGAGTGGCGGCCGAATTGAGCAGCACCTCGCCCGGATTGCTGACCGTTCCCCAGGCATGAGCCGCGTCGGTCGCATGGGCAGTCGCGGTCAGGGCGGCAGACGCCGTTAGCACCGCCGCGTAAAGCGCAAATCGCAATTTAGGCATTTTGTCCCCCGCCCGGTGAAAGCTTCCACACGAGCGCGGCGGCAACAATTCGGAGAGCTTACGCTTTCACGCAACCTGCTCTGATGCACCCACCACGCTAACGCTCGCCAAGTAGGTAAATCTTCGGCGGGCGTTAACCACGAAGGTTAACCATACCGTGTTGTGGTACAAGGGGATGGGCGGGATTAACCACAAGTGTGTCGGCCCAGCAACACATTGCAATTTCAGCAGTAAGTAACATCCCAA
>DASXQB010000362.1:0-6508 GCA_036493295.1 Polyangia bacterium
ATGGCGATCAAGATCCTGGCCGCGCCCGCCGGCAAGGCTTCCCCCACCGTCAACTGATCCAGATCGCGCGAATCATCGTTGTCGATCGAACACCACAGCGCCCTCCGGTGATCGCGGACCGATGGATCGACCGGGCCGACGCCGGGCGCGGCGGCCTGACTTTCCGCCAGGGCAGCCGCAGAGAAATCCGGCAACAACCCCCGCTCGACCATCGCCCGGTGCGCGATGGCCTGCAGCTCGCTTCGCATGTTGTCCATGGAAGCTTCTATCTAACGCGAGCGCCGGCGGGGAACGATTTCTTTCGGCGCGCGCGGGTGTTCAGGCGGCCTGGCGCAGAAAGACGGCAAACTGGCTGGTGCCGAAACGCCGCATCAGGTGCAAAGGCCGCTGCTGCGCCCGGGCCAGCCGCCGCGCCAGCTGCACCGCCCCGTGGCTATTGATATCGGTCAGCACCAAGACCAGATCCGCGCGCGACACCAGCGAGCGGAGCCCTTCCACGCGCGTCGCGCTCAACGTGCCGGTATGGAACTCGACGTCGTGCCCGGCGGCGCGAGCCTGCGCCGTCAAGCGCGGCGCATCGCGATCCAGTCCTCCGACCACCCCGATCAACATGCATTGCCCTCCTGCCCGGCCGCCCGGGTCGTCTATTTACCCTCCAAGTCTGTCTGCCTTACAAGACACAGTCAAAGACAATTTTTCACATTAATAGACAGGCCGCCGGCCCATATTTGATTTTGATTATTATTTTCAAATTCAAAATTACCTGCTACGGTCCGCTCCTCCCTTGCAAAAAAGAAAGGCCTCTTGATGTCCACCACCGGTCGCCGCTCTGTTGTTTCATCGATCTTTTCTGCTGCCGCCGCTTTCATCGTCGCCTTCCTGGTTGGGTGCGGCGGCCAGCCGCCGAGAGCCATCCCGGTTGACGCCACCGCCGCCCATCCGACCCCGATCGACGCCCGCGCGGCCGACGCCGCCCCGGACGGCGACCGACCATCGGCATTTCTTGTCGAAAAGACAGTGACCGTCGGTCTGGCGTTACTCACCGCCGTCGACGGCGGCGTGGCCAGCGTGGTCATCCCTGGCGCCGCCAACGCGGCGGACGCCGGCCCGCCCGACGGGCCCCCGGCCGCTGTCATCCTGCAGATCACCGCCCGGGACGGTCTCGACCCGGTGCGCACCGACCTTTGGCTGTACGCCCTGGTCGACGGCGCGCTGCAACCCTTCACCGATTTCTCCGCCGTCACCAACCGTAAGGCGGGCCGGCTGCTGTTGCCAGCGACGATCGCCGGTCAACGGTCCGGGCTGGTCCCCGCCGACGACGGGCGGCTGAACGGTTTGATGACCGACGTCGCGCGCGGATCGCTGGTGCAAGGCGCTTTCGTCTCGGCCGTTGACGGAACGGTCACTGTGAACTTGGCGGCGGCGCCGACGACGCCGTTGGTTGTGCTGGCCGGTGTGGAGGATCAGCGTTATGCCGGCGCCGCCGCCATCTTTCCCGACGGCAGCCCGGGCGCGGTGCCCGCCAGCGTCGGCCTGCCCGAAACGCACGCCCGCCGTTCATTTTCAAAAGACGTCGCGCCGATCTTGAAATTGCAATGCATCGCCGCCTGTCACAACCCCGGCGGTCCGCTGACTGCCGCTCTTTATCCGATGAACACGCGCGACCAGCTGGTGAACAACAACTACGCCTTCTCCGAACAGGCGGTGGCCTGCCGCGCAAAATACCCGGCCGATTCGCCGCTCTTCAACGGATGCCTGCAGGCCATAACCAAGGCGCAATATTTGGTGGAACCAGGAGCGCCTGCGCTGTCCGATCTTCTTCTACGCGCTCGTCCTGACGAGGAGGCCGGAAGTTCTGCGCTGGGATTGGCCTGGTTTGGCGGCGGCAGTCCCCGGTCCCGGTACAACGCCACCTACGGCGATCGCCGGATGCCGTCGACGACCGTCAGCCCCGACCAGGCGCAGTGGCTCAACGCGCCCACCGCCTTCGACATGAACCCGCAAGACTTCCAGGTTCTTTTCGACTGGGTGGCGCAGGGCGCGCCCGAGGATTGATCGACGGCCATCGTCCGTCGGTAACAGCCGTTACGAGAGCGAAACGTCATAGCCGGTGCCACCGCGCAAAATCGCGGCGATCGATCTGGCACGAAGCATGAAGCTCAGCAACGCCACACAGACGTTTCATTTACCCGAGGAGGAATCTCATGAACACCGGTGGAAAGATGTGGATCGCAACCTGCGGGTTGCTGGGGGTCATCGGCATGGCCACCGGCGCGCGGGCCGACAATGACAAGGTGGAACACGCACGGGTGAATCCCGGCGAGAACGTGTCGGAGACCAACGCCGCCGCCGCCAGCGCCGCGCTGAACGGCACGCCGTCGCCGACGCCGGCACAGCCCACGACCACCCTTCCGGCCGCGCAGAACGGCGTCCCGACCTGGACCGCGGTCAAACTGCACCGGCTGAACATGATGGAAATCCAGGCCGGCAAGGCTGAGCAGGCGAGCGGACAGTCGCCGCGCGTGAAGACCTTCGCCGCGCACATGGTGCGCGATCACCAGGCGGCGGATCGGCAGCTGGCCGCATACGCCAAGAAACACAAGATCACCTTGCGCGGCAGCGAATTCGGCCCCTCGCCAAACGACGACAATAATGCCTCGGGAGACGACGCCGCCGATCTACAGGCCCGCGCCGATCTGAAGGAGCTGAAGACTCACAAGGGCCGCGACATGGATCAGGCGTTCCTGACCGCCATGATCACCGGACATGACAATGCCATCACGATGGTCCGCGAGTCGCGCGCGGCGACCACCGATAGCGAACTGGCCAGCTTGCTGGATCAGCTTCTGCCGTCGTTGCAGCACCACCGGGACATGGCGGCGACCTTGAACAACGCCATCAACGGCACCAGCAGCGCCGAGTAGCCGGCGTCCCCAATGAGATAGGCGCGTCACCGCGCTGAACGAGAGCGAGAGCGAGGCAAGGTGGTGAGCCGGCCTCGCTCTCGGCCGTTGGGAAGCGGCCGCGCGGCGGCAACGGTCACGGCGCCAGGAAAGCCTCGGACGAAGCGGCGGCGGCGATCAACGCGCGAAGATCAAAGTCGCTCGTCGATGCGGCTTGCGCGATCTCGTTTTGGGAGACGCAAGGTCACCCGCACCACGTTGCCACCGTCGTCGATGGCCACCACGTCGGCGGACCGTGGCTGGCCTTCGCTGACAAGCAAGCTGGCCGCGCGCCAGCCACCTCGGCGGCCGACGAACAGCGTGATCCGCCGGGCGCGGCAACCACCTCCGGTTGGAAGGCCACCACCAGCGCCAGCAGCGGCGCCCAGCAGGTCGGCATCAACATCGCGACGGGGCCGACGATGTCGGGGTTCATGATTCGTGTCAACGGCAAGTAGACCTGCCGCAAACTTCCAGAAAAGATCCGCGCGCGGCTTCCCTTCACGGCCAGCACAAAGCAAGACGAACTATCCGCATCTAAGCGGCGCCGCAGTGCTCTAGGGCCGACACGCGCTGGCACCGCTGGGACGATTCACCAAGCCGGTAAACCGTTTGAAAAAACTCGGTTTCTGGCCGTCATTATCGACCGGACCGTTCGACCGATGGGTGAGGTTCTCTTGCGAGGGAGCCGCCGTCCATTCTGCGCCTTGTGTTGAGGAGTGCATGATGACAATGAGCAAGCTTCTTGCGTGTTCTTGGGCGTGGGGCGTGTTGGTGGCGGGTTGTACCGGATCGATCGGAACTGGATCGGCGGTTTCTAGCGGCAGTGGCAACGCTGGCGGGTCGATGCCACCGCCGGGCACCGGCGGCAGCGCGGCGGTCGCCTTCGGCGATCCCGGCGTCGGGCAGATTCACCGGCTGAACTCGAACGAGTACAACAACACCGTCGCTGACCTGCTGGGCACCAAGCTGCAGCCGGCGACGGTCAGCTGGCGCAGCGAGCAGTACGACGGCTTCGACAACATCTCGGCCTCTCTGGGCATCGACGACAAGCAGTATGACCTGTACGTCGACGCCGCCGGCGCCATCGCCGATGACGTGTTCGCAAGCGACGCCCTGCGCGGCAAGATCGTCACCTGCACAACGGTCGACGACGATGCTTGCGTCAAGAGCATCATCTCGCAGACGGGCCTGCGGCTCTTTCGCCGCCCGCTGCTGGACACCGAGATCGCTACCTTCCAAAAGGCCTACACGGCGGCGCGCCAGCTGGGCGACGACCACAACGGCGCGGTGAAGAACGTGCTGTGGTCGCTGCTGTCCAGCGGCGAGTTCCTGTACCGCATGGAGTTCGACAACGGCAACGCCGCCAAGCACCTCATCGGCGGATACGAGCTGGCTTCGCGCCTGTCGTATTTCTTGTGGAGCAGCGCCCCGGACGATGCCTTGCTGGCCGCCGCCGACAAGTTGAACACCCCCGACGCCATCAACAGCACCGTCGATCGCCTGTTGCACGACGCAAAGTCGCAGCGCCTGGTGACGAACTTTGCCGGGCAATGGTTGGGCGCGCGCGGATTGGCCGCTCACCCGGTGCAGCCCGACATTTATCCGGCCTGGTCGCCCGACGTCGCCGATGCGGCCGCCACCGAGATGTACCAGTACTTCGACGAGTTCCTGCACAACGATCGACCCTGGTCCGAGTTTCTCAAGGCCGACATCAACTTCGTCAACGGCACGTTGGCCCAGTTTTATGGCATCCCCAACGTCAACGGCACCCAGACCCAGCGGGTGGCGTACACCGCGGACAACCGCTTCGGCTTTCTGGGCCTGGCCGGGTTCCTGACCCTCTCGTCGCAGGACCGACGGTCGTCGCCCACCATCCGCGGCAAGTGGATGCTGCTCAACCTGCTGTGCACACCGCCGCCACCGAAGCCGACGGGCGCGGACATGCCGCCCCCCCTGGAAGCGACCAACGCGAACACCGCCACCGGCAATGTCCGCCAGATCCTGGAAGAGCACCGCAAGAATCCGGCTTGCGCCGCCTGTCACGCCTTCATCGATCCCTTCGGCCTGGCGCTGGAAGGATTCGACGGCATCGGCAAGTTCCGCACCACCTACGCCGACGGATCGCCGATCGACACCTCGACCGAGATGGGGCCGTCCGACGCTTTCCCGATGGGGATCAAGTTCTCCGGCCTGCAGGGCGCGGCCGACACCATGGCCGCTGAACCGATGGCCAAGCAGTGCCTGACCAACAAGCTCTTCGAGTACGCGGCCGGGCGCAGCCTCACCGCCGACGACATGAAGAGCATCGCGATGATTGAACGCACCTGGGAGACCGGCGGTGCGCTGACCGTCAACCGGCTCTTGCACACCATCGCCCAGGGCGATCCCTTCCGTTACCGCAACCCCGCCAGCTCCAGCGCGCAGTAAGCGCAAAAGAGGAAATACCGTCATGAAGAAAATACTCTCTCGCAGGACGTTGCTTCGGGGCGCGGGTGGTGTGGCGTTGGCTTTGCCGTGGATGGAATCGCTGGCCCCGCGCCGCGCCGGCGCGGCGACCGGCACCGCCCCCACCCGCTATATGCCAATCTTTCTGCCCAACGGCGCTTCGCGAAATTGGCCCGCCACGGGCACCGGCATGGGCGCCGCCTGGTCGTTGAGTCCGATGATGGCCCCGCTGGCCGATCTGAAAGCGAAGACCATCGCGCTGACCAATCTGGAAAATGGCTCGGCATTCAACAAAAACGGATCCAGCAGTGTCGAACCCAGCCACGGCCGCCAGCCGGGCGCGTGGCTGTGCTGCGTGGATGCCGCCACCGCGCGGACGGCGCTGAACGTCGCCGACGCCAACGGGATCTCCGTCGATCAGGTGATGGCCGCGCATTCGGTCTTCGCCGGCAAGACCACGTTGCCGTCACTGGAGGTGGGCTTATCGACGGTTTACAGCAGCTGCGACACGTTCCCCGACACCGGCAAGCCCTGTCAGTGTTCGATCAGCCGCAGCGTCTCGTGGAAGACGCCGACACACGCGAACTACAAGACCGTCGATCCGCTGGCCGTGTTCAATATGATCGTCACCGGCATCAACGCGCCACCCACCACCACGCCCGATCCGGTGGCGATGAAGCGGATGGCCCTGCGAAAGAGCGTCATCGACTCGGCGATGGAGAATGCCAATGGCACCCGCGCTCGTCTGGCGGTCGGCGATCGGATGAAGATGGACGAATTCCTCGACTCTGTGCGCACCGCCGAGATGCGCGCCACCACCGTGTCGGTGGGCATGACCGGCGGCGGATTGGCTTGCACCCCGATCGCCAAGCCAACCGGCGCCACGGTCACGCCCGATGGCATTCGCCACACCACGGCCACGTACAACAAAGGCGATCACGCCGACGCCATGAACGCGCTGATCGTGATGGCCTTCCAGTGCGATGTCACCCGCATCATCACGTACATGCTGGAAGACGAACGCTCCGAGTTTGTCTACGACCACGTCCCGCGCCGGACTTGGAGCGGCAACGGATCCACCGTCAGCACCGGCACCTGCCCCGAGTATCACGCCGGTG
>DASXQB010000363.1:0-4405 GCA_036493295.1 Polyangia bacterium
GCCTTGCTGCAGCGGCTGGTGGCGGCCGATCGGCCGGTGCTGGGAATTTGTTTGGGCGCGCAACTGCTGGCGGCGGGGGCCGGCGCGCCGGTCTATCCGAATCGGCGCTCCGATCGGTTCGGCAATTGGTCGGTGGTGCGCGAGGTGGGATGGGGGCCGGTGGATTTTCTCGGCGTGGAGCAAGAGCCGGCGCTGGCCGGGCTGCGCACGCAGGAGATGATGGTGCACTGGCACGGCGACACCTTCGACCTGCCGGCCGGCGCCGTTCACCTGGCGTCGACGGCGGCGTGCCCGCACCAGGCCTTTCGGCTGGGCACGCGCCAGTTCGCCCTGCAGTTTCATTGCGAGCTGGACGCTGACACCATCGTGCGCTGGGTCAGCGAGGACGCCGCTTTCGTGCGCGCGGCCAATGGCGTCGGCGGCGGGTCGAAGATCAACGCCGACACGGCGGCTCACTTTGCGGCGGCGCAGCCGGTGTGGGATCAACTTTTGCGCAACATCCTGGGCGTGCTCTTGCATTCGCCGGGCGGCCAAGAATAGAAATCGCCGATGGCCTCGCCGAACAAGTTCACTTTGGGGTTGGTGCAGATGCGCTGCTCGCCGTCGCCCGACGACAACGTCGCGCGCGCCGTGGCCCACCTGCGCGAAGCGGCGGCCCGCGGCGCGCAGGTGATCTGTCTGCCGGAGCTGTTCCGCACGCAATACTTCTGTCAAAGCGAGGACCACGCGAATTTTGATCTGGCCGAGGCGATCCCTGGCCCGACGACGGCGACGCTGGCCAAACTGGCGCGCGAGCTGAAGGTGGTGATCATCGCTTCGCTGTTCGAACGACGAGCGGCCGGCATCTACCACAACACGGCGGTGATCCTGGACGCGAACGGCGAGCTCTCCGGCATCTACCGCAAGATGCACATTCCCGACGATCCTCTGTTCTACGAAAAGTTTTATTTCACCCCCGGCGATCTGGGTTTTCGCGCGTTCGACACCGCGTTCGGCCGGCTGGGCACGCTGGTGTGCTGGGATCAGTGGTATCAGTAAGCGGCGCGCCTGACCGCGCTTTCGGGCGCTGACGTGCTGTTTTACCCGACCGCCATCGGCTGGCATCCGGCGGAGAAAGCCGAGTTCGGCGCTGCGCAGGCGTCGGCCTGGCACACGATCCAGCGCGCACACGCCATCGCCAACGGGGTTTACGTGGCGGCCGTCAATCGGGTCGGCCACGAGATCCCGCCGTCGCCTGCGGGAGGCGCGGGGATCGAGTTTTGGGGCGGCAGCTTCGTCGCTGATCCATTTGGCGTGGTCTTGAAAGAAGCTGGACGGACCGACGAAGAGATCATCATCGTCCCTTGCGATCGGTCCCACCAAGAAACGGTGCGCCGGCACTGGCCGTTTCTGCGCGATCGCCGCATCGACGCCTACGGTCCCATCACCCGTCGCTTCATCGACGACCACGAATGACCGTCTCGACACCGTCGGCGCTGGGCTATCGCATGCCCGCCGAGTGGGAGCCGCACGAAGCGACCTGGCTGGCGTGGCCACACGAACGCCGCGACTGGCCCGGCAAGCTGTCGCCCATTCCGTGGGTCTACGGCGAGGTGGTGCGGCACCTTTCGCCCGGTGAGCGCGTGCGCATCCTGGTCAAGGACGCGGCGATGGAACGAAAGGCGCGCGCGCTGCTTTTGCGGGTGGGCGTCGAACTCGGCCAGCTCGATTTTTTCCGCATCCCCACCGATCGCAGCTGGACCCGCGATTTCTGCCCGCTGTTCGTCAAAGGCCGCGACGGCCGCGTTGGCTTGACCAACTGGCGTTTCAACGGTTGGGCGAAGTACGCCAATCACAAGAAGGACGCCGCCGTCGGCGATCGGCTGGCTGCGCGACTGGGCAAATCGCACTGGACCCCGACGGTGACGGACGATCAGGGGCGCGCGCGGCGGGTGGTGCTGGAAGGCGGCAGCATCGACGTCGACGGGCGCGGCACGCTGCTGACCACCGAAGAGTGTTTGTTGTCGCCGGTGCAGGCGCGCAACCCCGGGCTGTCTCGCGAAAAACTGGAAGCGCTGATCGGCGCGCATCTGGGTGTCCGCAAGGTGTTGTGGCTGGGCGACGGGATCGTGGGCGACGACACCCACGGGCACGTCGACGATCTGGCCCGCTTCGTCGGCGAGGCCACGGTGGTGATCGCCGCCGAGAGCGATCCCGCCGACGCCAACTTTGAAAAGCTGCGCGAGAACCGCCGTCGCCTTGACGCCATGACCGACGCCGCCGGTCGCGCGCTGCGCGTGGTGCCGTTGCCCATGCCGGCGCCGGTGGTGCTGGACGGCGTGCGTTTGCCGGCCAGCTACGCCAATTTCTACATCGGCAACGCCGCGGTGCTGGTGCCGACGTTCAACGATCCCAATGATCGGCGCGCCCTGGCGATCGTGGCGGAGCTTTTTCCCACCAGAAAAGTGGTCGGCATTCACGCGGTCGATCTGGTGTGGGGTCTGGGCACACTGCACTGCATGACGCAGCAGCAGCCGGCATAACGCGTTCGCGTTCGGCGCGCAGCGGATTCCGGGAACTTCCTCGGCACCACCCGTTTTGTTTTCACGGTGGCGTTTTGCGACTAAAGCGGACGGACGACCGTCCGATGTTAACCGCGATGCGGGGAGAGGTCTGTCTTTGAATGGCGGGGGGGAATCACGGCTTGGCTGACACCGTCGCACAAGTCGTCCCGGCGCCGTTTTCTCCGCCGCCGTTGCCAGGCGAACGTTACGGGCGCTACCAGCTGCTCGAGCGCATCGGCAAGGGTGGCATGGCGGAGATCTTTCGCGCCATCACCGGTGGCATCGAAGGTTTCAGCCGCCTGTTCGTCATCAAGCGCATTCGCCCGGAGAAATCGCAGTCGCGCGAATTCATCCGCATGTTCTGCGAAGAGGCCCGCCTGTGCGCGATGCTGCACCACCCGAACATCGTGCAGGTCTACGACTTCGGGCAGATCGACGGCAGTTACTTCCTGGCCATGGAGTACCTGCACGGCAAAGATCTATCGACCGTTATGCGGGCCTTGCGCGCCGCCCGCGGCGCGGTCCCGCCCGCGGTGGCCGCCTTCGTCGCTCAGCAGGCCGCGCTGGGCTTGCACCACGCGCACGCGCTGGTCGACGGCAGCGGGCAGCCGGTGCACATCGTTCATCGCGACGTCACGCCGTCGAACATCATGCTGCTGCGAACCGGCGCGGTGAAGATCCTCGACTTCGGCATCGCCAAGGACGTCCGGCAGGGCGAAAGCGAAGTGATCGAGACCGACGCCGGTCAGGTGAAGGGCAAGCTGGCTTATCTGGCGCCTGAGCAGGTTCGCAACGTTCCGCTGGATGGCCGCGCCGACGTGTTCTCGCTGGGCGTGGTGCTGTGGGAGATGCTGACCGGCCAGCGGCTGTTCACCTCCGAGAGCGAGTTCCAGACCATGCGCAACGTGTTGATTCTCCCGATCCCGGCGCCGTCGACGGTGCGCCCGGAGATTCCGGTGGCGCTGGACGCCATCGTGGGGCGCGCGCTGGAACGCGATCGCGACAAGCGCTATCCGACGGCCGCGGCGATGGCCGCCGAGCTGGAGCAGGTCGTTCACCACGAACGGTTCGTGGGCCAGGCGGTCCCGCAGTTGCTCGAGCAGCTTTTCGGCGAGGATCCGAGCGGGCTGACGCCGTCACCGGGTCCTGGCGCCTTGCTGGCGGGCATCGGTCTGGAAAACGCCGTCAGTGGACGCCCGGCGCTGGTCGAGGTCCCGCGTACGCGCAGCAGCAGCAGCGGTGGAGGCCGATCATCGTCCAGTGTCCGCCAGATTCCGCTTGGCCTGGGGCCGCCCGACGCCGCCGCCGAGGTGTCGCTGGAAATCGTCGGCGCCGCGACGCCGTCACCGGCTGATCCCGTCGCTGCTGCGACCCGGTTCGTATCAGCGCATCGCCGAGCGACCATCGTCAGTGGGGTGGCGTTGATCGCCGGCTTGATCGTCGCCTTTGGACGACCCAGCTCACCGGTCGTCGTCGTCGTCGATCGACCGGTGGCCGCGGCGCCGCCAGCGCCAGTCGCTGACCCGGTCACCGCATCGCTGCCGGTGGCCGCGGTGACGCCGCTGCTCGCGCCGGCATCTGCGGCGCTGCTGGCAGTCGGTGCGCCGGCGCATCACCGCCCTCCGGCCAAGTTGGTCGCCCGCGCCGGAGCGCCACGCGCCAAACCGGCGCCTCGCCGCTCATCGCACGAGATCGCCACCGACTTGACCCTCAATCCGTTTCGCTAGACCACTATCGAATTGACCCGATCTCGGAGGCGACACGGGACGAGCGGTAACCGAGGCTGGACGCGCGGCTTGGACGGCGCGACAAATTCGGCGTGGTGGGCCGCTTGGCTGCTTTCGTCGCCGCATGGCATCCGA
>DASXQB010000364.1:0-5413 GCA_036493295.1 Polyangia bacterium
ACTCGTTCCTCGGTATGGACGCCGCGCAGATCTGCCCGACGGCGACCATCGACCTGAGCAACGTCGGCGAGCAAGGAACGGTGACCTACAACAGCGACCTGACGTACCAGCAATCGGGAACGACGATGTTCCAGATGAAGCTGACGATACCGAACAGCTGTCTCGCGATGGGGGAAACCTGCGAGACGCTGGACTCTGTTTACAAGCAAATGATGCAGACCGATCCCACGTACAAGATGGCCTCGTGCGCGGCGGGCGCCACGTCCTGCGTCTGCACCATCGCCTTCAGCCAAGACAGCAACGAATCGGGCACTTATTCGACGATGGGTACCAACGTCACGACCACGCCGACCACCGCGGGCGCGACCGCCGACACCAGCGGCTATTGCGTGCAGGGAAACCAGTTGCACCTGCTGGACCTCGACATGACCATGCCGATGGGTGCGATGGGCATGGCCAAGATCGACGCCGAACTCATCCTGACCAAGCAATAAGGTCGCTTCGCTTCAGCGAATCTCGATGTCGTAAGGCAGCCGCGCTTCAATCCCGGCACCATTGCCGGCCAAGAGCGGCAACAGCAGGCGCAGCGGCGCGCGGCCTACGTCGCGCAGAAGGCGGGTGGAAAAATCCGCTGGCGTGGCGGCGGGCGGCGCCGTCACCGGCGCATCCTCGACTTCGGCTTCGACGTTGAGGCCGGTCAGTTTTTGCAACGTGCCGGGCAGCGGGCGCGGCAACACGGTCAGCTCGGCGAAACCGCCGCGGCCGATCGGAACCCGACCCAGGCGCGTCGCCTGATCGATGGCGGCACCCAGGCCGCCGATGGTGTCGACCAAACCCAGCGCCAGCGCTTGCGAGCCGGTCCAGACGTGGCCGCGGCCAATGGCATCCACCCCGGCGGCGTTCAGGCCGCGGGCGCTCCGGCCCTGCACCACCGTGTCGACGAACAGCTCGTAAAAGTGCTTGATGCGCTCGGCGGCCAGCTTCATCTCGTCGGGCGTCCACGGGCGATACGGCGACATCAAATCGGCGTATCGCCCGCGCAGATACGATTCGAACGACACGCCCAGCGTGGCGGCCAGCTTCTTGACGTCCACCTTGTAAGCGAAGATGCCGATCGATCCGGTGACCGTCGACGATTCGGCCAGGATGGTGTCGGCGCCCGCGGCGATGTAGTACCCCCCCGATGCAGCCACGTCGCCCATCGACACCACCACCGGCTTGCCGGCCTTGCGCAGCTGCTGCACGGCGCGCGCGATGACGTCGGATGCGAACGCCGAACCGCCCGGGCTGTTCACCCGCAGCACCACCGCGCCGACCCCTGAATCACGCCGGCATTCGTCCAGCGCGGCGATCAACGTGTCCGAGCCCGACACGTCGCCCAGGCCCAGCGGGTAATCCTGGCTGGGTCCGTCGGCGATGGTTCCGTCGACCAGCACCACCGCCACCCGCCGGCCGCCCCACCGTTGCGGGCGTTGCGGCGATCGATCGGGATCGCTGACGTGTAACCCGCGCCAACCGCTGAGCACCGCCAGCGCGTCGTCCAAGGTATTTTCATCGCTGACGGCGTCGATCAGCCCCGCTCGCTGGGCGTCCAGCGGATCCAGTGATCCTCGATCGACCACCGCCCGCACTTTGTCGTCGGTCATGCCGCGTGCCGCCCGCCCCGTCACCACCGCCTTCAGCACGCGCCCGTAGATGTCGTCCAGAAGCTGGTTCTTGTTCTCGCGCACCGGCGCCGACTGCTCGTTCATCACGAACGGCTCCATGGCACCTTTGTATTCGGCGATGCGCACCAGATCGACGTTCACGCCCACTCGATCGATCAGGCCTTTGTAGAACGTGACCGTCTGGCCGAGGCCCCGCAGCGACACCTCGCCGGCCGGGTGAACGATGATCCCGTTGCACGCGCTGGCCAGGTAATAGTCGCGCGTGGCCGGGAAGGTGGCGTACGCGTACACCAGCTTGCCGCGGCCGCGCAGCGCGCCCACCAGCTCGCGCACCTCTTCGATGCGGCCCCAGCCGATCTGGAGATTTTCGATCTTCAGCAGCACGCCGGCGACGCTGTCGTCATTGGCGGCGGCGCGCAGGGCGCGCACCACCTGGAGATACCCGCGATCGCTGTCGACGCCGTCCAGGTTGATGCGTTCGATTTTCCGTGGCGCGAACAGCGCGGGGTAGCGATCGCCGCTCACCCGCACCGCCACCGCCGCGCCGCTGCCCGAATCGCCGACGCCCGGGCGTCCCGAGCGCATGGCCAGCGCTGCACCCACGTGGTCGAGATCGATCCAGAAGCCCGCGCTGCCGCGGTAGTACCCGCCCGACGCGAAGACGTGGTCGGCATTCCCGGGGATGCTCTCGAAGTCGGCGAACAACCGCAGGCCGTCGGTGATTCGCGCCGCCAGACGGACCCGCGCCAGGACACCCTTCCAAGGATCGTCTTCGGTGTGGCCAGAGCCCAGGGCCAGCTCGAAGCGATCGGTGCCGATCGGGCGTAGGGCCAGCTCGGCGATCCACTGGCGCTGCAAGATAGCTTGGTTGTTCGCGGTGGGCGCCGAAAGATCACGCACCGTCACGCCCAGGGCCAGGTGCGGTCCCGGCCGCATGCTGACGCCGGCGTCGAAGGTGTTGAGGCCGCTGTAATAGCCGCTGTAGAGGTGCGCATAGTCGACGCCGAGGGCAAAGCCGCCGCCCAGTCTCAAAGCGTACGAAATTTGGAGCTTGGTGTGGCTGTCGATGCCCAGCGCGTCGGTGCGCGCCACGCCGGACAGACCGATGCCCAGGGCGCTGCGAAACACCACCGGCGCCGCCAGCAACAGACCGACCCCGCGCCCCGGCAGCGGCGCATCGGTGCTGGAAGCGTCGCCGGCCAGCACCAGGCTGGATCCATTCAGCAGGCCCAGCTGCGCCGGGTTCAGCTCGACACCCGACGCGTCGGCGTCGCCGGCCACGCCGCTGCCCGGGATATAAACCCCTTGGGTGGCTCGGTAGCCGATGAGGGCATCGGTTGATTTTTGTGCCTGCGCTTGCGCGCGCCCCCCGGTGGCGACGACTGCCGCGACGGTGATGACGATGGCCCAGGCGATCCCGGCCGACGAACGGGGACGGAGACGGAGGCGGCTGTCCTTGGTCATTCGAATCTCCCGATAGAAGGACCGGGAGTATAGTCGGCCTTTCTTCATGAGCAGCAGCTGGGATCGCCCGCCGGCCGGTATCTCCGTCGCGGATTTCTTTCGCGATTGGCTGCCGGAAGCGTTCCGCGCCTCCAAACGCACGGCGCCCGACGACGCGCCGGTGGTGCGCGCGTCGCTGTCAGGCGAAGGCGGCGGCGCCTGGGAGCTGCACGCGCAAGGCGACGCTCTTTCGGTGCGCGAAATTGGTCGCGACGCCCGTTCGAACGCCCCCGACGACGCGCCCGATGTGTGGCTGCGGCAAAGCACCGCCGATCTCCTGGCCGCCGTCAGCCCCGACCCCGATCCCGATCTGCCCGAGCTCTTGCCGCCCGGCTGGAGCGTGCAGGACCTGCTTTTTCTCGATCCGCGCGACATCCAGCTCTTGCGCCAGGTCTCCGGCCGCGTGCTGGTCGAGGTGTCCGGCCGTCGGCGGCGGCGCTGGGCCTTCGACGTTGGCTTCGGTCCGAGCGGCGTCAGCGCCGGCCGTCCGCGTTCGACCATTCGCCTGGACGGCGCGACCTTCGATGGCCTGCGCCGCGGAACCGTTCCGCCCATGCAGCCGCTGCTTGACGGACGCCTGAAGCTGGAGGGCGATCGCGCGCTGGCGATGCAGCTATTGCTGCTTCTCGGCAGCCGGCTGTCCCGGCGCTAGCGGCAGATCCTCGCCCGGCTGAACCGGCTGCGGATTGTTGAGGTCGTCGCCCGGCGCCACTGGACGCGGCGCCACCGCCCGCCGCCGCGGGCGCGGCGCTTGGTCGCTGGCCGCGGTCGCGCCCGGCAGGTGAGCGCGCACGCGGGACAGCGCCCGCTTCACGGTGGGGTCGCTCGGATGCAAGGCCAACGCTTTTTGCAGCGGCGCCACCGCATTCGCCCAGTCGCGCGACCCGGCCAGAGACAAACCAAAAAGCGCGTATCCGTCGGCATCGCTGGCGGCGAAGCGCAGCGATTCCCGCGCCCAGTCGGCGGCCTCGGCGGGCTGGCCGGCGCCAAGCGCGGCCTCGCCTCGCTGCCGCAACGATCGGGCGAAGATTTCGGCGTTGGCCACGCTCCCGTCGACGGTGCGAGCCACTTCGAACAAAGCAACCGCCTCTTCGCGCTTGCCCGCCGCCAGGGCCGCCGCTGATCGCGCCGCGAGATCACCGGCCGCCGCGCGCGCCAGCTCGTCCGCCGCTGGTTGCGCGCCATCCTTGGCCAGCGCGGCCAGCGTCGCTTGCAGCGCGGGCACGTCGGCGGCGCCAAAGGTCGGGCGCCGGACCAGGGCGTTGCCCTGACCGGTCAGCGCCGCCACGCGCGCCGCCCGTTCACCGGTCGCCTTGACCTTGGCCGCCAGCGCTGCTGCGGGCGGCGTTGCCGTGGTCGACGTGGTCGACGGCGCGGACATTGTCGATGCCGACGTATGCTGTCCACGCAGCCACGGAATGCGCTGATACGCCACCGCCGAGGCGATGCCGACCACCGCCAGCACCGCCATCGTCGCCACCACGCGCATGCCCGACGCCGGCGACACCACCGCCGCCGCGCGCGGCGCGGTCAAGTCCAGCGCCCCGCCGGCGCCGGCTGGCACCAGCCCGCGCGGCACCACCACCAGCGGCGGCGGCGTCGGCGAACGGCCCATCAGCGTGCTGGCGCGCGTGGGCGGAACATCGATGGTCCCCGCCAGCCGCGCCAGCCCGACCAGCGCCCCTGGCAGCGGCGTCGGAATCGGCGGCACGCCAGACGCGTGCGGATCGCCGCCGTCTTCGGGCGAAGAATCCAGGGCAAAGTTGCGGCGAAACGAACCGCTGGGCGTCTCGGTGCGCGCCGGATCGCGAAAGCCCAGCAGATCGGCGACGGCGCGCGGGCGGCCCCACAGGCTCTTGGTCAGCTCGTATTCAAGCTGGGCCATGGTCTGATAGCGCTGCGACGGATCGCGATGCAGCGAGCGCAAGATGATGTCGTCCAGGTCGTCCGGCAGGGTCGGCAAGATCTCGCGCGGGCGCCGCACCATCGACGGCGACGGACTGGCCCCTGCCGCGGCGCCGTCCGACGGCACACCGCCCAGGTGCGGCGGCGTTCCCAGCAGCATCTCGTACAGCAAGGCGCCGACTGAATAAATATCCGAGCGCCGATCGGCCGGCCCGCCGGTGGCCTGCTCGGGCGCCATGTACTCCGGCGTGCCCATGGCCATCCCCGGGTTGGTCAGCCGCCGCGAATTGCGGTTCAAGCTACGGGCGATGCCGAAGTCCAGCACCTTGACGAAATCC
>DASXQB010000365.1:0-1824 GCA_036493295.1 Polyangia bacterium
CGGACGGCGTGAAAGAGCCGGCGCGCCTGTTTGATCCGCCGGCGGCGAAGGCAGCGGGGCAGACCGCGGGCGCGGCGTATGTGGTCGTGGCGGTGATCCGTTCGGCGTCACCGGCGGTGCGCATCGACGTGCGGGCGGTGCGCGTGGCCGACGCGGCGGTGGTGGGCGAGGCGACGGCCAGCGGCCGCGCCGATCGTTTCATCGAGGCGCAGGACGTGCTGGTGGCCAAGGTGGTCGACGTGCTGGCCGGCGTGCTGCCGCCCGGGGACGCCGACCGCATCAAGCAAGGCGCGCACGCCAATCACCCAACGACTTTAGCCGCGGCGGTGGAGTACGGTGCCGGCTTGCAGGCGCGCGATGGAAATGATTTCGAGAGCGCGGCGGCGCATCTGAAGAAGGCCATCGATGGCCAGCCGGCGTTCGCTCTCGGCCACAGTCGCACCAGCGACGTGGTCCGTGCCCTTTACCGGATTAAGCGTCCGCCTCCCGAGCCAGCCTCGCAGTCGCCCCGCAAGACGAAGACCGTGGTTCGTCCGTAGAGGCGGCGCCGCAAAGCGTGACGCCTCGGCGACGGACTACATCGTCAAGGCGCCGCTCTCGTGCTCGGCTGGGACGGCGTCGCCCAAAGTCTGGCGCAGGTGCTGACGCAGGCGCTTCTTCAGGCGCGATTCGATCTGGCGCACCCGTTCGCGGCTGACCCCGAAGGTCTCGGCGATCTCCATCAGGGTCTTGCCGTCCTCGGCCATCAATCGGGCGTGAAAGATCTCGATGTCGCGGCCCTTGAGGGTCTTCTCGAACACGGCCAACTCGCGCCGCAGGGCCGCTCGGAACTCGGACGTCTCGGACTGCACGTCGGGCCGAACCTCTGCTTCGGCGCTCAGCGATTCACCGCGCGTGCGGTCGCCGCCTTCGATGCCGCGGGCCATCGGCGCGTCCAGCGAGGCTTCGCTGGAACCCAGGCGCCGTTCCATCTCGACGATCAGGCTTTCGTTGACGTCGAAGACCGCGGCCAGGTGCTTGGTGTCGGCCTTCCCGTCGCCGCGCTTTTCCAGGCGCGTGCGCTCGCGGCCAAGGCCGAAGAACAATCGGCGCTGGGCCTGGGTGGTGCCGATCTTCACCAGTCGCGCGTTGGCCAGGATGAACTTCAAGATGTACGCGCGAATCCACCAGGAGGCGTAGGTGGCCAGTTTGACCCCGCGGCGGGCGTCGTACTTTTCCACCGCCCGCACGAGACCCATGTTTCCTTCCTGGATGAGGTCAAGCAGGTTGTGGTGGGCGCGCTTGTACTCGAGGGCGATCTTCACCACCAGGCGCAGGTTGGCGGTGGTCAGCCGATCGGCCAGCGCCTTCTTGCCGGTGCGCGCGTACTCGAGCGCGATCTGGTGTTCTTCTTCGCGCGTGAGCAACGGGTACCGCCGCACGTCGTGCAGGTACCAGCCCATGGACGACCGAACGTCCGAGCGAGGTGCCCGCCCGCCGACGTCGCCTTCTTCGCTTGGCGCGGCCTCCCCTCCCGCGCTGCGCGGAGCGGCGCTTATTTTCTTGCGGGACCGGCCAACGGCACCGGTCGAGTAAGGAGCGCGATCGTCCTCTGACGATTCGATTTTTTGAGCGTTGCTTAGCATGCGCCACGACAAAGCAAGGCCTACGCCACATCTCGTCTGGATCAACGGCTCGACCTGGAATCGGCGTCGATCAGCGCTGGGTCAGTGGGCAAGACTGCTAGAAGAATCGGCGCTCTGCGGGCGGTGACGGCGAATTTTTCCAGCCGCCATTTAGGCCCGCGAGCACACCGTCCTTATCGATCAGATAGGGCCTGAATGG
>DASXQB010000366.1:0-2267 GCA_036493295.1 Polyangia bacterium
GTGCGCGAGGAAGGCCGGCGCGACGCTGGATACGAGCTCGTCGTGGTGGGCACGCAAGCGGGTCCGCTGCGGGCGTCGTCAGGGTTTCGGTTCCTGCCTGACGTCACCTGGCAAAAGCTGCGCGGCCCAGTCGACACGCTGCTGGTCATCGGCGGCCTGGGCGTGCGGCCGCTGCTCAGCAATCGGCGGCTTTTGAGCTGGCTGCGGCGAATGGCTCCGCGGGTTCGCCGGTTGGGCTCGGTTTGCACGGGGGCCTTCCTGCTGGCCCAGGCCGGTTTGCTCGACGGCCGCCGCGTCACCACCCATTGGGGCAGCGCCCAGCAACTGGCCCGCGAATTTCCCCGCCTGCACGTCGAGCCCGATCGCATCTGGGTGCGCGACGGAAAGATCGTCACCTCGGCCGGCGTCACCGCGGGGATGGATCTGACGCTGGCCTTGATCGAAGACGATCTGGGCGCCGACGTGGCGTTGGCGGTGGCGCGGGCCATGGTCCTTTACCTGCGGCGCCCCGGCGATCAAAGCCAGTACAGCGCCCCGCTGCGCCTGCAGGCGGCGAAGACCGCGTCGGTGCGCGAGCTGGTCGCCTGGGCCGCCGAGCATCCGGACGGCGATCTGTCCGTGCCCGCCTTGGCCCGCCGCCTGGGCCGCAGCGAGCGGCAATTGAACCGCGTCTTCCGCGCCGAGGTCGGCGTGGCGCCCGCGGCCGCCGTCGAGCAGCTACGCCTGGAATCCGCCCGCCGCCTGCTGGTCGAATCCCAGCGCGGCGTCGAAGACATCGCCGCCCGCGCCGGCTTTGGCAGCGCCGAGGTGATGCGCCGGACCTTCTTGCGCGCGTTGCACGTCTCGCCCTCGGAGTACCGCGCAAGGTTTTCCGCGCGCGGCGAAAGGCTGGCGTCGTGAAGACGCGTATGCACTACGCCTTCGTGGTCGCGGCGGCGATCTTCGTGGTGTTGATCGTCGCCGCCGGCGTGCGTGCCACACCATCGATCTTGATCGTGCCGCTGGAACGCGAGTTCGGCTGGAACCGCAGCGTGCTGTCGTCGGCGGTGTCGATCAACCTGCTGCTATACGGCCTGGTCGGCCCGTTCTCCGCCGCATTGATGGCCCGCTTCGGGATTCGCCGTACCATCCTGGCGTCGCTGTTGCTGATCGCCACCGGCGTGTCGCTGACGCCGTTCATGACCGCCAGCTGGCAACTGGTGCTGCTGTGGGGCGTGCTGGTCGGTCTCGGCTCGGGCAACACGGCCATGGTCTTGGGCGCCACCGTCGTGCAGCGCTGGTTCGTGAAGAACCGTGGCACCGCCATGGGTCTGCTGACCGCCAGCGCCGCCACCGGCCAGATGATCTTTCTCCCTCTCGAGGCTCACCTGGCCGAAACGCACGGCTGGCGTTCGGTGTCGTTCGTGGTAACCGGCGCGCTGGTGCTGCTGATCCCGCTGGTGGCACTGCTGGTGCGCGATCGCCCCAGCGACGTGGGACTTCTGCCCTACGGCGCCGCGCCAAATGATCCCCCGGTCGACAGCAGCCGGAAAAATCCGTTCGCCAGCGCGCTGCGTGTGCTGCGCGTCGGATTCGGCAAACGCGACTTCTGGCTTTTGGCCGGAAGCTTCTTCGTGTGCGGCGCCACCACCAATGGCCTGGTCGGCACGCACCTGGTCCCCGCGTGCATGGACCACGGCATCCCCGAGGTGCGGGCCGCCAGCCTGCTGGCGATGATGGGCATCTTCGATCTGGTGGGCACCACCGCCAGCGGCTGGCTGTCCGATCGCTTCGACAGCCGGCGGCTGCTGTTCTGGTATTACGGCCTGCGCGGGTTGGCCTTGCTGTGGTTGCCGCGCGCCTTCGACGCGCAGGTATTCGGCTTGCCATTGTTCGCCATTTTTTATGGCTTGGACTGGATCGCCACTGTTCCACCAACCGTGAAGCTGACCGCCGACGCCTTCGGCTCCGAAGACGCGCCGGTGGCATTCGGGTGGATCGTCGCCGCCCACCAGATTGGCGCCGCCGCCGGCGCGCTGGCCGCCGGCATGGTGCGGACATCCTTGCTTACCTACACGCCGGCCTGGATCGCAGCCGGCAGCATCTGCATGGTGGCAGCGGTTCTAGTATTGCGAATCGGCCGACAGCAAACATCTATACAGACGAGCCGAGCCTCGGTATAAGGCCCCCTATGGATATTACGATTCAGACCCCCAATGGACCTTTGAACGTCTCTGGTAGCCAGGCCGCCGTCGCCTGGGCATTGATGAACCTTCCCGAGGGAAGAA
>DASXQB010000367.1:0-4678 GCA_036493295.1 Polyangia bacterium
GAAAGTCCGTCGGAACAATGGGTCGGACAGGCGCCGGTCCCACTGACAATGGCGGTGTCGCAAAGTTCGCCGCTGGCCGCGCTGACCACGCCGTCGCCACAGGTGGCGCTGCAGTCGGGATCGGTGGCGGCGGTGCAACCCGCCGGGCAGCAGCCATCCTTTTGCGCCGAGCAAATGGTCACCATCTGCACCTCGCAAGCGGCGTCGCAATGATCCTTGTCGCCAGTGAGCACGCGCTTGAGACACGCGGACGGGCTGGCCGGGCACGACGTCGGGCAGGGTACCGGGCTCTGCGCGCCGGGGTCGCAGGTCTCGCCTTCTTCCAGCACGCTGTTGCCGCACTTGGCGGGGCAGTCGCTGTCCTGGTTGCGGTTGCTGCCGCTCGGGCAGCAGCCGTCGCCGGCGGTGAACGAGGTAATGGGCGTGTGCGTGCACGTGGCCTGGCAGCCGGTGCCGTTGCGCTGATCGGCGGTGCAAGGGTTGCCGTCGTCGCAGCTAGGTGGACAGGCACCGGCTTGCGGCGCGGCGATCGCCGGATCGCACAGCTCGCCGAGATCCAGCACGCCGTTGCCGCACAGGGCAGGGCAGTCGATGTCCAGCGCGGCGGTGACACCGTCGGGACAGCAGCCGTCCGCTTGCTGGCCCGACGGCGTGGTGACCGCAAAGTGCAAGCAGCGGCTCTGGCAGGTGCCCGCCGACGTCAGCAGCACGGTGGTGCAGGGATCGGCGGGAACGCACGAATCGACGCTGGGGCAGGCGCCGGGCAGGCCGGGCGCAATGGCCAGATCGCAGGTCTCGCCGGCTTCGATGATACCGTTTCCGCACGTCGGCGAGCAGTCCGGGTCGTCGGCGTTGGTGGCGCCGGCCGGACAGCAGTTGTCGCCGGGGACGCGGTCGGTGCGCTCGGTGTGCACGCAGACGGCCGCGCAGTCGCTGCCGCTCTGCGTGTCGGTGGTGCACAGGCTGCCGTCGTCGCAGGCGGAGGGACAGGCTCCGGGCTGGCCGGCGGTGATGGCGGTGTCGCACGCTTCGCCGGGATCCAGGCGGCCGTTGCCGCAGGTGGGGATGACGGCGTCCGTTGCGCCGTCGCCGATCGCGCCGTCGAAGGCGCCGCCGTCTTGATTGCAACTTCCCGACGCGCAGGTCAATGCCACGCTGACGGTCTGGGTGATGCCCGCCCGCAAGGTCAGCCCGGCCTGGCGGCCGCGGGCCACGGTGACGCCTTGAGCGTCGAAGGCGCTGATGTCGACGGCGATGTCGCCGCTGATCTTGCTGTCGATCTCGGCGGACAGCGTGGTGGGGAAGACGATCGCCGTTCCGTCGGCGTGCGCGTAGCGGCGGGTGATCATGCCGGCGCCGCTGGTCACCACGACCGCCAGCGCCATCACCGGCGGCGGCGAGCCTTGCACGCTGACCTCCACCAGCAAGATGGGCGGACCGCTGTGGCGCTGGCAGCCGGTCCCGTTTTGCAACGCCGCCATCAGCAGCGCGCACGACAGCCATCGCTCGGCGCGCGCCATCAGAATCTCATGTTGCCAAGAGCGGTGGGCGGCATCGTCCGATCGTCGTTGCCGCGCGAGATCAACACGGCCGTGGTGGCCACGCCCAGCAGCACCACGCCCGTCACGGTCCAGACCCACCAACGTTTCCACGCTCCGCCCGGTCGCTGGGCGGGCGGTTGCGCCGGCAGAGGAACAAGCACGACATCGTTGGTCAGCGACGGCGCCAGCGGTTGATCGGCCAGCGGCAGGAGCGGGGTCAACGCCCGTGGCTCCAGCGCTGCGACAGCCTGTTCGGCCTCGACGTGGTTGGCGCCCGTCGGGGAGGCGGTGAGATAGCGCTGGTAGAAAAACAGCGCGCGTTCGCTGTTGCCCAGGCGGCGGTAGCAGCCGGCGATGGCGAACAGGAACTCCGGATCGGCCTTCAGTTCGTACGCCTTGCGATACTCGGCGATGGCGTCGTGAAAGCGTCCGGCCTCGGCGTGCCGGCGCCCGAGGTGCGCATGCTCCGCCGTCTCGACCTCGGCCGACGGGGCGCCAACGGCGATCGCCGACGGCGAAGCCAAGAGCACCGCCAGCAGCCAGGCGGCGGTTCGAATGAGCTTAAATAATTTCAGGCTAAACACCCGATTACGCTAACAATCCTCGCGGATTTTGCGCTGCGCGGGCGGGGCCGTCAAACGCTTCGTGAGGCGGCGATCAAAAGCGGGGCGAATCAGCGCCGGCGGCGGCGCGGCGGCGGCTGGCGAACCAACACCGGCTCCAGCGGGACCAGGCCATCGACCCAGCGGCGAATCACCTCGGTCACCGCTTCGCCCAGAGCCTTCGGCGACGCCGCGTCCAAGATGGCTTTCGCTTTTCGCTTCACCTCGCTGGCCTTCATTCGATCCTCCTCGTTGCCCTTGGATGCTGACATGCGCTTTTCGAATGTACGAATCTCTTCGGGCAGAAGAGGCCGAAAAGATATCGGCAGCTTGATCGTCGGGCTGGAGTCCAGGACGCCCAGCACCAGCGCGGTGCGCGCCAGCACCGCCGTGTCGACGGCGGCCGCGTCGGCGCCGCTGGTTCCTTCCAGCGCGTCGGGGAGCAAGCTGGCGGCCCGTACGCCCAGGCCCACCAGCAGCGCCTGCGCCGCGGCGGCGCGTTCGATGGCCAGCGTGGCGCGCGCGATGTCAGCCATGGAAGCAAACGGACGGTCGTTGGGCTTGGGCGGATCCTCCAGCACCCCGGGGAACAAGGGGCGCAAGCGCGTGACCGCTTCGATCAGCGCGGCGTCGTCCGGTTCGAACAGAGTGCGGCCGGCGGCGGCGAACGGCCCCTTCGATTTCAGGGCCAGGGCCAGCTTGCGCACCTTGCCGATCAGGCTTACGCCCAGGCGAAACAGCCGCACCAGCGAGACGGTCTTGATCGCCTCCAGGGCGCGGTCCTCGTCGCCGCGGGCCAGAAACTCGACGGCGATGTCCAGCGTCGCCGACAACCGGCCCAGGGTCGTCGCGACCGCTTCGTCGTCGCCGGGCGTGATGCGATCGGCGGCCAGCACGCGATTGGTCAGCGCCACCAGTGCAAAGTGCAGATCGGCGACCTCCTCGGGCGTGGTCAGGCGGCGGGCGGTGCGGGCGAACAGCGAAGGCGAGCCCAGCCGTTCAATCAACGCTGCCGGTGCGCGCAGCGAATCATCGTCGGTGCCGCTGCCGTTTCGCGCGCCGCCACCGCTGGTCCCGACGTTGGTTGGACGCAGGCGCGTCCCGGGTTTGATCTCGCCGAGGCGCACCGACGCCGGATCAAGTTCGCGGTACACTTCCAGCGCTTCGTAATAGTCGGCGAACCCCAGATCGCTCATGCGGCCCGAGCGCCAGCGGAAGGCCATCTCTTCCAGGCCGGAGGTCATCTCGGAACGCGCGCCTATCAGCACCCGGCGGGCGAACTGCTGGTCAGCGCGATAAAGATTCTCGAGTATGCGGACCATCGCCCGCGCCGATTCCGGCGGCCCCTCTTCCTCGCCGGGCGCGGGCGGCGTCGGTTCATGCTGGGGAAAACCGATCACGTCCAGGATGAACAGACGGTCCGGCGTCTCATACAAGATTCCCTCGCCCTCGCTGGGCGGTTCCTCCACGGACAGATCGTAGATGCGGCTCGACTGGGTCAACAACAAGGCGACCAGCTCGATGTCCAGACCCGCCAGCCACTCGCCGACCTTTTCGTAGGGCGCCTCGGACATCACTTCGATCCATTCGGCCATTCGTTCGGGCAAAAGCTCGTCGCGCTGCCAAAGGCTGAAGTCCATCACCGCCTGCACCTGCTCGGCGCGGGCGTGGATCAAGATGTCGCCGGATTCGCGGAGGCCCAGCTCCTGCACGACATAATAAAGCTCGTCACCGGGGAGGGCGCGGATGGCCCGTTCCGGATCGGGTCCGCCCAGCAGCGAATCGGCGCGGCGCAGGCGTTTGCCGCGGCCCAGCTGGGCGCGGTAACGCGACAGCGCGATGACGTTGTCTGGCGAGTCGGCTTCCTTGTTGGCCATGTGCCCCTGTCTTATACGCGGTAAACTGCCGTCGCTCGATGTTGTCGTCGGTGTGGAAGACGATTCGCCGCGAGCAGCTTTTCGCGGCGGGTGATCGCGTGCTGGTGGCGGTTTCGGGGGGACCCGATTCGATGGCCCTGCTGGCCGTGCTGTGGGAGCTGGCGCCGCGGTTGGCGCTGCGGCTTGAGGTCGCCACCGTCGACCACGGCCTGCGCCCGGAGGCCGCCGTCGAGGCCGCGCTGGTCGCCGAGCGAGCGGCGGCGCTGGAGTTACCGTTTCATCGCCTGGCCGTTGACGTGCCAGGCGCGCGCGCAGGTGGCCGGCCGCGCGGGTCGTTGCAATCGGTTGCGCGCACCCTGCGCCTGCAGGCCCTCGAAGATCTGGCCGCCCGCTTGGGTGGGGCGCGCGTGGCTCTGGGGCATCACGCCGACGATCAGGCGGAGACGATCCTGTTTCGGATCTTGCGTGGTACGGGGGTGCGCGGACTGCGCGGCATTCCCTACCAGCGCGGCGTGTTCATCCGACCGCTCTTGGATGTTCGCCGGACAGCGATCGAGGCGTATGTCAAACGGCGCAGCCTGCCGGTGGTGCGCGACCCATCGAACATGGACTCCCGATTTGCGCGCACGCGTCTGCGGCATCAAATCTTGCCGCTGTT
>DASXQB010000368.1:0-12964 GCA_036493295.1 Polyangia bacterium
GACGACAGCGGGGTTCCCGCCGGCTGGCTATACCTGCAAGTCGACAACGCAGTCACCGTAGCCGCCGGCGAGACGACCACCGCCTACTCGTCGCTGTTCATGGAACCAAAGGTCAGCCGCATGCAAGTCTACGTCGACTTCACACTGCCCTAGGCTAGGCCTTGCGGCGCGCCAGCTCGATCTCGATCTCGATGGCAACCTGCTCGCCCACCAGGACGCCGCCGGCTTCCAGTCCCACGTTCCACTCCAGGCCCCAGTCCTTGCGATTGATGGTGGTTCGCGCGTTGGCGCCGCGTTTGGTGTTGCCCCACGGATCGGCCACGGCAGGCTCCAACGCTTCGACGGTCAGCGTGACCGGCTTGGTGGTGCTACGGATGGTCAGATCGCCGACGACGCTGAGGCCGCCGTCGCTCTCCTTGCGGACCTGACGGGAGACGAAGGTGACCGTCGGATAGTTGGCCACGTCCAAGAAGTCGGCGCTGCGCAGGTGTTCGTCGCGCTTGGCGTCGCGGGTTTCAATGGCCCGAGCGTCGATACGAACGTCCACGCGTGACCGCGTCAGATCCTTCTCGTCCAGTGTGATCGTGCCCGACACCGGGCCCAGCGTTCCCCGCACGTGCGAGACCATCAGATGACGGACCTTGAAGTGCGCCGCCGAGTGGGCGGTGTCGATGTCCCAGATCGCTTCGCCACCGGGCGACGCGGTTTTCGAGGTGGATGACGGGTTCGAAACGTTGGTAGCAGACATGGCGAATCCTCCAGTTTTGGGGCCGAGCGCTCAACTTAATCATCGCGCCCGACCTGCAACGCAGAATGCGGCGGCCGGTATTATCAATCCAATGGATTATCATGATAATCACTATCACGATGGTGAATATCGCCACCCTGAACCTGAACCTCCTGGTGGTGCTGGACGCTCTGCTGGCCGAGCGTCATGTCAGCCGGGCGGGCAAACGACTCGGTCTGTCGCAGCCCGCGGTCAGCAACGCCCTGGCCCACTTGCGCGAGCGGCTGGGCGATCCTCTGCTGGTGCGCACGGCCGGCGGCATGATCCCCACCGCGCGGGCGCTGGCCCTGATCGGTCCTTTGCGGGGGGCGCTGACCACGTTGGAGGCGGCGCTGGGCGGTGGGCCGGCGTTCGATCCAGCCAGCGTTCAGCAGACCTTCGTCGTGGCCGCCACCGACTTCGTCGAGTTCGTGCTGCTGCCCAAATTGCTGGCCCGATTGGCGCGCGAGGCGCCGGGGGTGCAACTGCAGATCCGTCCCTGGCCGTATCACCGCACGCCGCCCGCGCTGGAAAACGGCGAGGCCGATCTATGGCTGGGATTTTATTCCGACGTGCCGCCAAATCACCGCGATCAGAAGCTGTTCCACGACGAATTCGTGTGCATCGTGCGCCGGCACCACCCTGAGGTGGGCAAGCGCCTGACGCTGAAGACGTACGTTCGCCTCAAGCACATTCTGGTCACCGCCGAACCGGGCAGCGCCGGCGTCGCCGACCTGGCGCTGCAGGCGCGCGGCCTCAGCCGGCACGTCGGTCTGCGCATGACGCATTTCTTGATGGTACCGCCGGTGGTGGCCACCACCGACTTCATCGCCGCCGTCAGCCGCCGCGTGGCCGAGACCGCCGCCCGCCTGTACCCGCTGCGTTTACTGCCGCCGCCGCTGCCGCTGCCGCGCGGAACCGTCGGTCAGGTGTGGCACGAGCGAACGCACGCCTCGCCCGCGCACGCCTGGCTGCGCGGGGTGATCGCCGATCTGGCGAGCGACATCTAGCAGTCGCGAAACGGCGGCGCTCACCACTCGGACATCTTGCTAGCTATGCCCGACCGGCCGCGGGGTCTCGTCGTTGCCCAGCGCAGCCCGGATCGCCGGCGCGCCTAAGAGAGCCCCCTTGCGAAACAACAACAGCGCGCGCTCGATCACCGCTTCCAGTTCGCGCAAGTTGCCGGGCCAGCCGTGTTCTTCCAGCGCGCGCACCGCGCCGGCGTCCATCTCCAGAGCGGCCGCGCGTTCGGCGGGGGTGGCGCGCTGAAACTGCTCGGGGCTCATTAGTTCAAGCTTTGAACCGGCGTCGCGCAAGATCCGGTTGCCCATCCACAGCGCGGCCGGCGCGATGTCCTCCGGCCGTTCGCGCAGCGGTGGCAGCCACAACACCACCCGCGCCAGCCGATAATACAGATCGTGGCGAAAGCGCCCGGCCGCCACCTCAGCGCCGAGATCGCGATCGGACATCACGATGGCCCGCACCCGCAGGCGGCCTTTCGCCGCACCCGTCACACCGTTGCCGGCGTCGGCTGGATCGACGACGCCCGTCTTCAAGATCCGCAGCAGCGCCTCTTGCACCTGCGGCCCGATCGTCGCCACCTCTTCGATCAGCAGCGCGCCGCCGTCGGCCCGTTGCGCGGCGCCCGGATGCTTGCCGTCACCGCACAGGCGGACCAGCGCCTCACGCTCGGGAAAACCGCCGACGTCCAGACGCACCAGCGGCGCCCCCGGCGAGATCAAATGGTGCAGCGCCCGGGCCAGGCCCTCCTTGCCGGTGCCGGGCTCGCCCAGGAGAACCACGTTGGTGGGAAACGGACGGTCTTGCAGCCTTTCGATGACGTCCAAAATGCGCGTCATCGCCGGGTGAGGCGCGGTCATGCGAATCAGCGCACCGATCCAGCGCGCCGCCGCCGGGTGCAACGCGCCCAGCGTCGGCACACCGGCGCCGCCCGACGGCCGCGCGGCGGCGGTGGTGGTCGAAGGTCGCGCCGCGGATCGCACCCGCCGTAAAGACGATCGCTTCTTCACCCGCGCTTGATGCCGAGAAGCAGATCCATCGTGGCTTGATCGGCGGCCGGAAAGCGATACTTCTCGAACTCGCTGGACGCCACCCAGCGAACCTCGGCGACGCGCACCGCTTGCGGCTCGGCATCGGCCGGGATGGTCGCCTGATAGAGAGCCAGGTCCACCGAATACCCTACGTAGTCGTGGGTGCGGCGGCCGATGCAGGCGCCCACGTCGACGTCAACGCCGACCCGTTCTCGCACCTCGCGTTTCAACGCTTGCGCATCGGTCTCGCCCTCCTCGACGCGGCCGCCGGGGAATTCCCACAGGCCAGGTAGCACCGCGCTGGGGCGGCGCTGCGTGATGAGATAGCGATCGTTGCGCGAAATAACTGCAGCGACAACCCGGAGATGGGGCGCGGCCATGCGCCAGATGATAACTCCAAACCGCCGTTGCAGGGGAGCCGACTGTCACCGAGGACAGCGTTTTTCAGCCGCGAACGCTGGTCCCGGTCGGTGTGCTAAGAACCGCCCATGACCAAGCGCGTGTTGCCGGCCGAAGCGGCCGATCTTCTGAAACAGGGCTGGACTTATCTTGACGTCCGGTCGATCCCCGAGTTCGAACAAGGTCACCCAGCGGGCGCGCTGAACATTCCGCTCTTGCACGCCCAGGGCGGGCGCATGGTTCCGAACCCGGACTTCTCCCGCGTGGTGGAAGCAACCTTCCCCAAAGAACAATCGCTGGTCGTCGGTTGCAAGAGCGGCGGTCGATCACTGCAAGCCGCCACCTTGCTGGGCGCCGCCGGCTACACCGCCGTCGTCGATATGCGCGGCGGCTTCCACGGCGAACGCGATCCGCTGGGCCGCGTCGCCTGCGCCGGCTGGCTTGAGTCTGATCTGCCGACCGCCACCGCCGCCGACCCCGAAAAAACCTACGCCGCCCTCCTCGCCAAAGCGACGTAGCTCATCTCCGCTGGAAACCGGATCCGAGTCCGGCAACCCACCCGTGGCGCGTTCGAGCCACGAGGTTGGATTTCACTCGGCGCTGACGGTGATGCCGTTACGCTGGCACAAGGTACGGACGAGCGTCCGGCTCTTGTCGTCCAGCTTGGTGTAGGCGCGCGTCGCGCCCTCGGCGTCCTTCAGCGAGCACGAACAGACCGCGATCACCTGATACGCGTCGACCATACCGGGGCGAGCGCGAATCGCTTTACGTGAAAGATCAATCGCTGACCCACATTGCTGATGCAGCCAGGCGTCGCGCGC
The DNA here is from genome assembly GCA_036493295.1 of Polyangia bacterium. GTDB lineage: Bacteria > Myxococcota_A > Polyangia > Fen-1088 > Fen-1088 > DATKEU01. The sequence goes on from DASXQB010000368.1 coordinate 4,038, forward strand.
CTGCTTCAGCAAGTTGTCGGCGTCGGCATCCGTGTCGCCACCGGCCGCGGCCACCGTTTCAGCGACTCGTTTGGTCGGCGGCATCGGGGCGTTTTCTGCGCTGGCGATACGTTTTCCGGTGTCGCTGTTGACCACCGGGGCCGCGTGGCGGGGCGCGCTCGCACTCTCGGCGCGCGCCGGCGCGGCCACGCGCGCGGTGGCAGCGACGGTGACGGCCCCGTCCAATTTCGGCCGACACTGGCGCAACTTTTCAGCGGCCGCCGGGTTATGCGGATCCAGTTTGTCGATCAGATCGATCTCCTGGCGCAAATCGGCGCATTTGCCGGACTGACGCAGCTTCTCCGAAGCGGCCAAATATTGCGCCACCAGCACCGTTCGCGCCTGATCAAAGTGCGGGCGGGCCCGGCCCTTGTAGACGCTGTCCTCGCCCAGCTCGCCGTACCAATCGACGGCGGCGGCGTAATTTTTCTGCTGTGCCGACTCTTCGAATTTGGCGAAGACGATGGCGTTGCGCCGTTCAAGTTCGATCTGCTGGCGTAGATCAACCGCTTGTTTGTGCAGTGCCGCGCTGGCGTCGGCGGACGGCGCGGCGGCAATGCTGGCGTTCAACCGCTCCAGCGTGGCAAGAGCGGTGTCCCACGATTCGCTCTTCACTTGCGAGACCGCCTGGGCCAGCAAGTCATCGCCGCCCGGCACAGCAGGCGCGGCCGGCGCGGGCGCGGGTGCCGCCGCGACAGGCGGCGGGGCTGGCGTCGGCGGCGCCGCGGGCCTGGCGGCCAGCGCGGCGGCGCCGTCATCGTGCGTGGCCAGCGTGCGCTGCAAAACCAACCCGATGGCAGCGGCCAGGCCCACGCCCATCAGGGCGAACACCACCTTCGAACGCCCGCGGTTGGAGCGGGACAACGGATCGAAGACATAGTGTTCGGCCGGTCCGACGAAACGGATGCGCACGTGGCCCAGCTCGACGACGTCACCAGCGTGCAACTCGATGCGTTCGTAGTCTTCGCCGTTGACGCGCACGCCGTTGGCGCTTTGCAGATCGACGATGGTGAAATGATCGCGGTCCTGCACGATCTTGGCGTGGTGGCGCGAGATCGACCGGTGATTCAGCACCACGTCGTTCTCGTTGGTCCGCCCGATCACAAGCGACGCGCGATCCAGATTGAATTCGTTGCCGGCAAGTTCGGTGGTCAGCACCACCAGCCGCGCCGGTGTCACCGGCGCCGCGCCGGAGATGGCCGGATCCATGTCGGCCAGCATGCGCAGAGGAATCGTCGGCTGCGCTTCGATCGGATCGGGAATCGGCAGCAGATCAGGCACCGGGTGCGTGGGCAACGGTCGCGGCGTCACCGCGCGCCCCATCGACGTCACCGCGGTGTTCGGCGACGAAGAAGCGATCGGCGTGCGCGTGGGCGGCGGCGGCGAAAGCGGCGCCGCGGGTTCGCTGCCGTTCACCGCCTGCATCACCTGGCGCGTCGGTCGATCGACCACCGAGTCAGACGGGCGATCGCTCTTGACGCGGATCTTGTAGTCGCCGATCTGAAGTTGATCGCCCTCGTTGACGACGGTCAGCGCGCCGATCTTGTTGCCGTTGACGCGAACGCCTGTAAAGCTTTTCAGATCTTCAACGAAGATCGATCCGTTCTGTCGCATCAAGCGCGCGTGCTTGCGCGAGACGTTTCGCTCGGTCAGACGAATGGTGTTGCCTTCGTCGCGGCCGATCGTCATCTCATCGCGGATGACGGGGACGACCGTGGTCTTCCCCTCATCGTCTTCGATGGTCAGCTTGAACACGGCAAGGGCCTCAATTTTGCTGCCCTTCTGACTCTATCCGTGGCTCGTCAGCCGGTCAACGTTCGCGCGAAAGGATCGCGACCGGACGTTGAGGGGCGCCACGAAACCGCCTGTTTTACAGACTGCGCAGGTCGGGATAGGTGGTCATGACGTCCGTCTCGGTCATCGAATCGTTGGGATCGGCCGGGGTCCAGACCACCTCCAGGCCCAGGATCCCTCCCGGCGACACGCCACCGAGTTCGGTAAGGACGGCCCCCAGATCTTCGCCGGTCTGGATCGGTTTCCACCCGGCAAATGGGCTTCGGGTGGCCACGATGACCGTGACCATGACGTATTCCAGCGCCTCTTTGCCTTCTTCGGCGGCGGTCTGGGATCGCCGGACCTGACCGTCGGCGGCGCGCACCCGCTCGACCTGAAAACGCGAGCGCTCGGCCAGGGTCAGGCTGTTCATGCGCGTTTCGGCGTTGGTCAGGTTCATCGGGCCGGCGGCGTCGCTACCGGCGTATCGGACGCTGTCTTTTTCGCGCAACAGCTCCAGCGCCGTCTGTTGCAGCAGGCTGGCCAGGCCGGCCTCGCTGTTGGTGTCGCCAGCGGCGGCAAAGCTTTCCAGGCGATCCTGGATGCCCCGCGCGGAGCGGCCAAGACCAACTTGAACCTTGTAAACATAGGCGCGGCCCGCGGCCACCACGTCTTCCTCGTCGTAGCCGCCGCCCCCCATCCAGCTGGGGCCGGCGCCGCTGGCGCGGTAACGGCGCAGCGCGCGGGAGATTGAGTACACCGCGACGCCCACCACCCCCACCATCATCAGCGTGCCGAACAATCCCATTCCGCCGCCGTAGCCGTAGCCGCCGCCCCAGCCCCATCCAGGCAGAAAGAAAAAGTGTGAGCCACCGCCATAGCCATTGCCGTAGCCGCCGCCGGAATAGGACCGTGGCATCGGCATCGATGACCCGCCGCCGGAACGAAAGCCCAGGCGCCCGCCAAAGCTGCCGCCCGAACGCGGGCCAGCCAGCGCCACCGCGGGCAAGATCAGCAGGGAGAGGGCGGCGACAACCAGCACCAGCCAGGGGGAACGCCGTGTGGTTTTCATGATGACGAACGAAGTCTATGCGGCAAACACCCCCTCCGCAATCGACCGGCCGGCGCGCGTTTTCGGCGCGTCTAGAACAGCACGCGCAAGCCGGAATCAGTGTTGCGCGCGCTGTCAGTGCTGAGCACGCGCTGGGTGTCGATGTCGCGGCGTTCAGACAATTCTTCGAAGTAGGTGCGCAGCTCGGGCAGCGCTTCGATCAGGCGCTGGAAGTATTCGCGAGCCAAAAACAGGATGGTCGAATGGCGGGCGGCGCGGACGCTGGCGTTGGTGGGCTGGTTCTTGATCAGCGACATCTCGCCGAAGATGTCACCGGCGCGCAGGCGGGCCAGCGTGACCTCGGCACCGCCGTCGGGCGGGTGCTTGCTGACCTCGACCTCGCCGGCCAGGACCACGAACAGGCCAAGGCCGACCTCGCCCTCGCGGATGATCTCGGTGCCGGGCGCCACCTCGTGCCCGTCGAAGCGACGAATCAGATCCATCTTCTGCTGGCGGTTGAACGGGCGGAACAGCGGCGAGGTGGCGAGGAGATTTTTCAGCAGCCGCTCGCGGGCGAATCGGCCCAGCGTCTCGGCCAGCGTCGGCACCTCGGCTTCCAGGCGCGCCAACGCCTCGCGCGACAGCTCCAGCACGTCGGCCTCGTCGATCACCTGCACGGACGCCGTGCGCGGCTGCACCGCCAGCAGCGCCATCTCGCCGAACAGCGCGCCCTCGTGCAGACGGGTGAGCTCGTTGCGGCGGCCAAAGCTGTCGGTGGCGAAGACGCTGACCTGACCGGCGGCGACCAGATAGAACGCCACCCCCGGCTCGCCCTCGCGGATGACCAACTGGCCGTCGCCGAGACGTTTGACCTTCAGCGCGCGCACCACCGGTTCGAACACCTCGCGCGGCAGCTCCGAAAAAAACGCCAGCGGCAGGAACTGCTCCGGGTATTTGACGAAGGCCGAAAAATCCAGGGCCCGATCGCGGGCGCGGGCGGCGACTTTTTCGGGCGCGCCGGCGCGCGACAGATCGGGCGGCGTCAGCTCGGCGTCGAGATCGACCGGCGCCGGCCGGGCGGCGAACTTGGCCAGCGACGGCGCGTCACGCGCGTAAAGGTCGGCCATCAGCGTGACGATGTCGTCGACCGGCTGTCCCAGCGATTCCAGCGCGCGCATGCAGATGATCGCCGGCAAGGGATGGCCGGAACGAATGTTGTGTCCGCCCACGGCGCGGTAAACCTCGGCGGCGGACGCCTTGTCGCCTAGCAGAAAAAGCAGGTCGGCGATCTTCAGGCGGCTGTCGTTGTCCAGCGGGTTGGTCGCCAGCAGGTGATCGTAAGCCGCCAACGCCTTGATGGCGTCGCCGCCGACGGCCAGCGCGCGGGCCTGGATTTTCAGATCGCGCAGCGTGGAACCCATCAGATCGGGTGGAACGTTAGCCTTATCGCAGCGTAGGATCCAGCGTGGCCGACGGAGACATCTGGCGACGCCTGGACAAGTTACCGTTCGCGCAGGTCATCGGGCATTCCACCGAAGGCCGCCCGATTCGCATCGGTCGGTTCGGTCCCGGAACCAGCCCGGCGGCGCTGCTGCTGGTGGCGGGCGTGCACGGTGACGAGGGCAGCTCGGTCGAGGCGGTGGCGGATCTGGTCGAACGATTGGCGACCGGCGACCTGGTGGCGCCGCAGCCGTTCTGGTTGATCCCGGTGCTGAATCCGGACGGGTTGGCGCGGGGGCACAAGAACTCCGCGCGGAACGTGGATCTGAACCGCAACTTCGCCGCCCGAAACTTCTCTGTCGCCCACGAGGCCGGTTATTTCCCAGGTGAAACCCCGCTCAGCGAGCCGGAGACGCGGGCCCTGGCGGATTTTCTCGACGGCCAGCCGGCCATTGACCGGGCGGTGGCGGTGCATGCGCCGTTTGCTTGTGTGAATTTTGATGGGCCGGCCGCGGATTGGGCGGCGGCGGTCTCGCGTGCCTGCGGCTGGCCGGTGCAGGCCGACATCGGATACCCCACGCCGGGATCGCTGGGAAGCTGGCTGGGATACGATCGCGGCTGGCCGATCCTGACGCTGGAATTGCCGCCCGGACCGCTGTCCGGATTTGCCGCGGACTGTCGGGGGGCGCTGGCAGCGGCGGTCGGCGCCGGCATTATCAGCGGTAGTACCGGCGATTGTGCTGGCGCTTAGGACCGGGGAAACGCTATGAATCCGGTTCGAATCAGGTAGTATCCGTTCCCGGTTGGGCTGAGGAACGACAAACCCCCGACCCACGAAACCCGGCCGTTCTTATGGACAAGGATCTGGAGCGCACCTTTCTCGATACGCTGGCCCGAGCGCTGGTCTCTCTCCCCTTCGACGTCAAGGTGCTGTTAGAGGCGGTCGCCAATCCGGATCTGGAACACAGCGTGCGCGAGATCGCCGCGGCCACCGTGGTCCACGTGATTTCCCCGAAAGAGGGCAACCTGGAAGCGCCGGTGCGCTACGCCGAAGACGTGGTGCTGCTGCGCCTAGCCCTCCACCGCATCGAAAGCGACGGCGGCGAAGGCGTGCCCGCCTTTCGCGAGCGGTTCGCCGAGCTTTACGACCGCTTGGAGCCAGACCTGACCTTGTTTCGCAGCGCCTTCGGCGCCGACGTCGTCGAATGGCTTGACGGGCGTTTTCCTTCCATGCTGAAGGCGGTCTACGGCAAGAAAAAGATCCCGATGTTCGTCGACGACGAAGAGGTGGGGACCTTCCTTTACGACGAGGGTCTGCGCTTCGGCACCGAATACCCCATCACGGAAAAATCGCTGGCCGGCCGGGTAAAGCAGGTTCAGCCTTTCGTTGACCACCTGGCGCGCAAGCGCGATCAGGACCGAAAGAAGATCACGTCGTAGGACGGATTTCGTCCGCGCAGTTTCCGTAAGGTCGCATCGTATGTCGTTCGTTTCATCCGCCGCGGTGTTTGGCGCCGATCCGGACGCGTTGCTGGAGGTCGCCGCCCGCATCGCCGAAAACGGTGAGCTGCCGCCGCCCGCCGTCACCGACGCCGCGCGCGAGGCGGCGTCGCAGGCCGCGTCGATCCCGGCACCACGCGCCCGCGCCCTGATGGAGTCGGTGATCTTGGGGCGTTCGCTGGATCTGAGTCTGCAGTGGCTGCAAGACAGCGGCGTCCTGCGTGTGCTGTTGCCCGAGCTGGCCGCCACGGTGGCGTTTTCGCAGGAGGCCGGCCGCCGCCACAAAGACGTCTGGGAACACACCAAGCAGGTGGTGCGTCAGTCCGTACCGCGCCCGACCGTGCGCTGGGCGGCGTTGCTGCACGACATCGGCAAGGTGCCAACCCGCGTGATGCTGCCCGATGGTCGGGTGACGTTTCACCGCCATGCCGAGGTGGGCGCGCGCATGTTCGACGCTGTCTCCAGGCGCCTGGGCTTCGAACGTCCGGACCGGGCCAGGGTGCGGTTTCTGATCCTGCACCACCTGCGCGCCAACGCCTACGAGCGGGGCTGGACCGACGCGGCCGTGCGCCGTTTTGATCATGAGATGGGCGACGAGCTGGAAGACTTGCTGGATCTGTCGCGCGCCGACGTGACGTCGCGCCGGCCGGGGCGGCGGCAGGAAGCAGTCGCCAACATCCACGCGCTGAAGGAACGCATCCTGATCATCCGCGAGCTGGACGCGCGCGTGCCGCCGCTGCCGCCCGGACTGGGCAACGCCATCATGGAAGCGTTCGCCATTCCGCCGTCACGCCGGATAGGCGATCTGCGCCAGCAGTGCGAGGCCGCCATCGAGCGCGGCGAACTGGAAGAGCGGCGCGACGTCGGGTACTACGTCGATTTCTTGCGCCGCGCCGGCGTCACCGGCTGAACGGCGGGCACTGACACGGGCGCTGTCGCCGGCACTTCGCCGCGCGACAGGCCGCGAAAATCGACGAACAGCTTGCGCCCGGTGGGCTGACAGGTCGGACAAAAGCAGGCGTCGCCGTCGCCCACCCGCACCGCGCGCAAGGTGGTGCTGCAGTTCGGACACGGCTTGCCGTCGCGGCCGCGCACCTTCAAAAAGTCGCGCACCTTGACGTCGATGGGTTCGGCGCGGCGGGCGATCTCGTCGATGGCGGTGCGCAGCACCGACGGGATGGCGGCGTAAAGCGTGTCGGCGTCGGCGGGTGAAAGCTTGTTGCAGAAGGTCTTCGGGTGAATGCGCGCGGCAAAGAGAATCTCATCGGCGTAGGCGTTGCCGATCGAGGCCAGCGCGCTTTTGTCCATCAAGAACATCCGCGCTTGATCGCGGCGCTTGGACAAGACGCGCCCGAAGGCTTCGCGCGTGAAGGCCGGCGACAGCACGTCCAGGCCCAATTTCCCGTAGACCGGGATCTGTTTTTCGTCGGCGGCCCGGGCGACGTAAACCTTGCCCATGCGTTTGTCGTCGACGTACTGAAGTTCGACGCCGTCGTCCAGAGTGACCGCCAGACCGAGCGCGCGCGGATCGCGCTTGCGGCCCTCCCCGTCGCCGCTGCCGGCGGCCCCACCGGCGGACGACAGGAATAAACGATAGCGCCCCGCCAACATGGCGTTCACCACCAGCACCAGCTCGTCGTCGAGCGCAAAGCGCATGAAATGCCCGCGCCGGGACACATCGGTGAAGGTCCGCCCGATCAGCACCGCGGGAAACGGTTCGGTCACCATCACCCGCAGCACCAGCGGATCACCGGTGCGCGCGCCGACGATGCGCCGGCCACCCAGCGCCGGGCGCAGCACGGATTCGACGTAGGCCAGATCAGGCAGCTCGGGCATCGGGTCAAGCGCAACTCTGGCATTCAAAACCGGTCCGGTCCAAACTCACCTCATGCCGTTGCCCGCGTTGGTCTTCGTCATCCTCACCGTCGTGGGGTCGATCGTGTTTCTGGCGTATCAGGTGCAGTCGCTGCGCCGCCGCAGGCGCAACCTTCGCCACTGGGAACGCGGCGAGCCTCTGGAAGGCGTCAGCGACTGGGATTGAAAGACGCGCCTTATCGCGACGCGCGCAGCTGATACAGCAGCACAGCCCCGGCGGTGGCCACGTTCAGTGAATCGGCGGCCGGCGCCATCGGAATGGCGACGCGGTGATCGGCCAGCGACAACACGACCTCCGAAAGTCCAGGGCCTTCGCTGCCCAGCAGCAGCGCCAGGCGGTCGGGGCGACGAAAGTCCGCCAGCGGGGTGGCGCCCGGGCGCGGGGTGGCGGCCACCAGCGTGAAGCCGGCCGTTCGCAGGGCCAGCAAATCGCCTGGCCAGGACGAAAACCGAATCAGCGGCAAAAAGAAGACGCCTCCCAGCGACACGCGGATCGCCTGGCGATAAAACGGATCGGCGCAGGCCGGGCTCAGGCAGATAGCGTCGGTGCCCAGCGCGGCGGCGTTGCGGACGATGGCGCCCAGGTTTTCGACGTCCACCAGATCCTCCAGCACCACGACGGTGCGGGCGCCGGGCGGAACGACGGCGGTGGTCGGGCGTTCACCCACCGCCAGGCAGCCGCGATGAACGTGGAAGCCGGCGATGTCGTTCATCAGATCTTGCGCGACCATATAGATCGGAATGGGTTCGTGGCGGCCAATCCAGACCGCCAGCTCATCCGCCAGCGACGCCGCCCTCACCGGCGTGACCAACACCGAGTGAACGCGCAGGCCGCTGTCCAAGAGCCGCCTCACCACCCGCTCGCTCTCGGCGATGAAGCGACCACCCAGCGCGCTCAAGTGGCGTTCCTTGAGGTGGCGATAGTCGGACAGACGCGGATCGTCCACGTCGCTGATCGAGATCGGGACCATGATCGGTCGTCATGTTAAAAGAGGCTGGCAGATGCCGGCTATGAATTTGAAGCGCCGCCTGCTGCGCCGGCGCTGGCTGCTGCTGCTAGCGACACCGCTGCTGGCCGGCGCCGCCTGCAGCAGCAACGACAGCACTGACAGCGGCACCGCCCCGACCTTGCTGAAGATGTGGTGGACCCAGGCCCACACCGTCAGCGGGCAAGCGCTGATCTGGTCTTCCAATCCCGACGCCGGCGCACCGCCTGCCACGGTGACGCCGAACCCGCTGGAGTTCGATC
>DASXQB010000369.1:0-1520 GCA_036493295.1 Polyangia bacterium
GGCCTGGTGATCTACCGGTTCGACGGCCCGCTGTTCTTCGCCAACGCCACGACCTTCCGCGACGAGATCAGGCGGATGGCCCGGGCCGACCCGCCGCCGAGGTGGATCCTGGTCGCGGCCGAGCCGATCACCGACGTGGACACCACCGCCGCCGACATGCTCGAAGAACTCGACGAGGCGCTGAACGCCCAGCACACCAGCCTGGTATTCGCCGAGCTCAAGGATCCGGTGCGGCGCAAGATCGAACGCTACGGCCTGACCCGCACCATCGACCCGCGCCACTTCTACCCCACTATCGAATCCGCCGTGACCGCCTACCGCAAGGAAACCGGCGCGGACTGGACCGCCGCCAGCACCGTCGACGGCAAGGCATCGCCGGCTAACGCCGACAAGGCCATCACCCGGGACTCAGACGCCTGATAGCGGGCAAGCCCGAGACCGGCATCGCGGCGGTCAACGCCATTATCCGGATCCATCGGCTGTGTCGCCCCGCTCGCGCTTTGACTCGGGCTGCCGTTGACTTATACCTACGGCAGCGCGCGCATTCCGGTATCTTGCCGGTGGCGCCGGGCTTTCGGCGGTGCTCATCTACCTCGTTGTGAAACGTCTCGGCTATCCCCGCATTCCGCACCGGGTTCGTGATGATTTCTGTTTTTGTCGCCATCTGCTCATACCGGCGACAGCCGTCGTTTTCTTGTTGTTTCCTCTGGCGTTATCGTCGCCAGCACCCTGCAGGCCCGGCGGCCGACAAGCCAGGGACCGGCGGAATCACCCGCGCAAGGGTGACGACATCTCACGACAACCCGACAGGCTGGAATCACGAATTCCGGCGATTCTGACTCGGAGGAAGAAATGACGTCGGCGACAATGAGGCGCGCCAGGGGCGCGAGCCAAGGTGAAGGCTATTGGATGATCGTCTTCGCCGTGGCGCTGCTGGTGACGGTCGGCTTCTTCAACATGATCGACGGCATCGCCGCGATCGCCAACTCGCACATATTCATCGCCAATGCGCACTACGTGGTCGGCGACCTGCGCCTCTGGGGCTGGATCGCACTCATCTTCGGCGCGCTGCAGATTATCGCCGCGATCGCGATACTGGCCGGCAGTCAGGCCGCCCGCTGGTTCGCGGTCGTCGTGATCGGCCTCAACGCCATCGGCCAGATGTTCTTCATCCCGGCCTACCCGTTCTGGTCGCTGTTGATCATCGCCGTGGACATCGTGGCCCTGTGGGGACTGTGCGCGTACGGAAGCCGCGAGAACCTAGAGGCGGCAGCGTAGTTACCAACCGGAAATCAGCCCGGAACGTCCAGCGCACCGCAGACCGGATCATGGCCGACCGTTGACGGGACGGTGGCACCAGCGCTGCGGTGCGCTAGGCGGCGCCATGGACAGGGGCCGCGGTGACCCCTGCATACGACGCCGGGCGGGTCACAGTCACCCTGTCACGGGTGAAGTGCCAGAACTACCGCTTCGCCACGATGTCAATTATGGACAAATCGCGAAGCTCCTACCGGCCGCCA
>DASXQB010000370.1:0-2051 GCA_036493295.1 Polyangia bacterium
CGCCCAGGGCCCGCAGATTGACGGCCAGCACGTGCGGCAACAGCGCGGCGCACACGGCGCCGTGGGGGGCAGCGAACGTTCCGCCCAGGGGCGCGGCCAACCCGTGCACGGCGCCCAGGCCGGCGTTGGCCAAACACAATCCGCCCAGCAGGCTGGCGCAGGCCAGATCCTCGCGCAGGCTCGCGGCGCCCGGGCCCGCCAGTCCGTCCACGTATGCCGCGCGCAGCGCCCGGGCCGACCGCCGCATCCCCTCGCGCGCCCAGCCGTCGGTGATCGGATTCGCCTTGCGCGAGACAAACGGTTCGATCAGCTGCGACAGCGCGTCCAGGCCGCCGCTGGCGATCACGGCGTGCGGCAGCGCCGCCAGCAGATCGGGATCGACCACCGCCAGGCGCGGCAGCATCAGCGGGCTGCGCAGGCTGGCCTTCACCTGATGTTCGGGCGAGGCCAGCACGGCGTTGCGCGTGACCTCCGAGCCGGTGCCGGCGGTGGTGGGAACAGCGCAGAGTGCCAGCGACGGGCGAGCGATGGGCTGACCGCGGCCGACCACCTCCAGGTAATCCAGCGGATCGCCGCCGTTGCCCAGCAGCGCGGCGATCGCCTTGCCCGCGTCCAGGGCGCCGCCACCGCCGAAGGCCACCACCACGTCGCAACCGGCTTTCTGTCCAGCGGCGACCCCGGCGCGTGCGCTGTCGACGGTCGGCTCGCCGTCCACGTCCAGCGACCACACCGTCGGTGAAACGCCGGCCTCGGCCAGCGCGGCGAGCAACTCTCCCGCCCGCACCGGCGAACGGCCGGTGACCACCAGCGCCCGCGTACCCAGCGCCCGCACCGCCGCCGGCACCTGGGCAACCACGCCGGCGCCAAACAGAATGCGCGCGGGCGCGGCGATCTCGAAGCTCACCATCCGTCGGCGGCGGGAAAGACGTTGAGGAACTTGGTGGGCGTGCGCGGCTCGGCCATCATCGGGGCCACGGTGTCGCGCCAAACTTGATAGTGGGCGGTCTCGCGGTGCGCCGCCTGCGCTTCGGGCGAGCGATAGGCCTCGGCCAGCACGAAGCGCGTCGGATCGTCGGCGAACTGCAGGACGTCGAAACGCGCCACGCCCGCCTCTTTCACGCTGGCGCTGGCATTGGCCAGGGCGGCGGCGCGGAAGGCGTCGACGGTCTCCGGCTTCACCCGGATGGCGACGTGCACGATGAACAGCGGCGCGGAAGATTTTTCGGTTGATGACATTCGGCGTTCTCCTTGTTTTCTACGAAAAAAATAAGGCCGGCGGGCAGTCAGTCAACAGCGCGTGCTCACTCGCCCCGGTTCAACACGGCGCCGAGACGCGCAGGCAACGCGGCGGTCTCGATCTCCTCCAGCGTCTGCGGCAAGGCCAGCGACCAGTTCGGCCAGCTGATGGTGGTGCCGGGCATGTTCGGGCGCTCGGCGACCGCGATGGCGTCATCCAGCGTCGCCAGCAGCACCCGCGACGGCGCCGCGCCGAGAGCGCGGTAGGTGCCTTCGATGGCCTCGGTCACCGACGCGGTCGGCGGCAGCTCGGCCAGCGCGGCCAGTTTTTCTTTCAGCGCGCGCATGCCCAGCTCGTTCGGCGTCAGGCCCGCGGCCTGACTGTCGCTGACGTCGCGCCCCGACCACAGGCCCGCCACCGTCGCCAGATCGTGCGTGGTCACAGTGGACAGCGCCAGCTCCGGCAGCTGCGCCGGTAGACCCGGTTCGAAGTACAGCAGCCGATACGACAACATCCGGTGCGCGGCCAGCGTTTCGCGCACGCCCGCCTCGACGGTGCCCAGATCCTCGCCGATGATGAAGGCGCCGGCGCGGTGGCTTTCCACGTCGACGATGGCCAGCAACTCGTCGGCGCGGGTGCGCACGTAGGCGCCGGCGGCCGGCGACAGGCCGTGCGGGATCCAGAACAGCCTGAAAAGCCCCATCACGTGATCGATGCGCAGGCCGCCCGCGTGGCGCAGCATCGCCCGGATGGTCTCGATGAACGGCCGGTACCCCTGCGCGCGCAGGCGGTGGGGGATGAACGGCGTCAAACC
>DASXQB010000371.1:0-6838 GCA_036493295.1 Polyangia bacterium
CAACAAGTCAGGCAAGGCGATGCCGTTTTGCGCGGCAAGGCGGGGATCCAGCGCGCCGCCGTTGTCCACCAGCGCCACCGCGTGCCCGGCGGCGATGGCGCTGGCCAGCGACGCCAGCAGCACCGACGTGCGCCCCGATGAACGCCGCCCGCAAAGTTCACTCAGCGCGCCGCGCGGCCAGCCGCCGGTCAGCAGATCATCCAGCGCGGCGATGCCGGTGGGGCAGCGGGGGCGACGCTCTGCCAGGCGGCTGGCCGAGACCAGGTGTGCCGACAGGGCGGGATCCAGATTCAGGGCCGCTTTGATCGACACCGGCCGATCCTGTTACTAAACATATGTTCAGGTCAAGGCCGTCTTCGCAGCGGCGGCCATCTGTTCAAGATGACCGGGAAATTGCGCGTTTTAGGGCGGCTTGCAGGGTCGATGTACTATCGTCGACGATGCGATCGCTATCGCTGCGCGGCACGGGGATCGTGGTGGGAGTATGCGTGGCCAGTGCCGTCTGGGCAGCGCCCGCGGCGAATACAAAATCGGCCTCGCCCGGCGCTCTCGGCCGACAACGGGTGGCGGTGGTGCGCCTGGAATTCGACAGCGGCGTGGCGGAAGCCTCGCGCGACCTGTTCGGGCAACGCCTGGGCGAAGGGCTGGCCGCCGCGCAGTTCGAGGTGGTGCCAGCCGCCGAGGCGAGCAAGACGTTGACCGCCTCGCCGAATGCCAGCTTGCTCACCTGCCGTGAACCCGCTTGTTACCCCGCCGCCGCCGAGGCGCTGGCCGTCGGCTATCTGGTGGCCGGCAAGGTGGCGGTCAGCAGCAAGACCTATGACATCACTTTAGAGCTGGTGAACGGCCGCACCGGCGACATCATCGGCACCAACCGCGAACGCTGTGACATTTGCGGCGTGGAAGAGGCGGCGGAAAAAATGGGCTTGGCGGCGTCGGCCCTGCGCGGTCGTTTGGAAGCGCTGACCAAGACGCCGGCGCGGTTCATCGTGCGCTCGCGGCCGGTGGGCGCGGCGGCCACGCTGGACGGCCAACCGGCCGGCCCGACGCCGCTGGATCGCGAGGTGCCGGGCGGCCCGCACAAGCTGACGCTGGTGGCGCCCGGCTACGATCGACTGGATCGTTCCTTCATCGCTGTCAGCGGCGTCGACGAGACATTGGAGCTGGACCTGGTGCGTCTGCCGACCAAGTTTCCTTATCGTGCCGCCGGTTGGATCGGCGTCGTCACTGGCGTCGCCTTGATGAGCGCCGGCGTGTGGGCCATCAGCATCGACGGCAAGCAGATCGACTGCACCGCTTCCCAGCGCGACGTGTTCGGCCACTGTCCGTATGTGCGCGACAGCCGCATCCTCGGGGCGGTCCTGATCGGCACCGGCGTGGCGGCGACGACCTTGGGCGGTGTGTGGCTGTACCTGGGAAGTCTGGGCGGCCGTGGTGGCGGCGGCGAGACACCGGCGGGGACCGTGCGCGCCGGGACGGGCGTGTTCGCGCGCGGATTTTTCTAGCCCGGTTTCAAGCGGCCTCTCACTTGGTCAGCTTGGCGGCCACTTTTTCGATGCGGTCTTTGATCGTCTGATCGTTCGGCGCCAGCGCGCGCGCCTTTTGATAGTTGGCCGTCGCTTCGTCGTAACGAAGCAGCTTGAAGTACGCGTCGCCCAGCAGCAGCAGGTGCTTGGCGTTCTTGGGCGCTAGGCGCGAGGCGCGGCGCGCGTAATCCAGCGCTTCGGTGTAGCGGGCGCGTTCGAAGGCCACGTCGGCCAGGCCGCCCACCGCGGTGGCGTTCTGAGCGTCGGCGCGCACGGCCCGATTGAAGGCCTGCTCGGCTTCGCCCAGATGGCCGCGGGCCAGCGCCGCCTGCCCGATTTCGGCGGCTTTTCGCGACGTCACCGGATCGCGCGGCTGCTCGGGTTCCGGCTCGGCTTCTTTCTTTTTCGCCTTGGCCGCGGCGGCGGCGACGGGCGTCGTGGTCGGCACCGGCGCGGGCGGGCCGACGAACACAGCGGGCGTCGCTGTTGCGCCGGCGTTGGCGATGGCCGGCGCCGGCGCCTCCTTGGCTCGTTCGCGGGCGTCGAGATCCTGCGGATCCAGCTCGGCGATCAGCTGATAAAGCGGACGGGCGGTGTCCTTGTGTCCGACGCTCCATTCGGCCTGGGCGCGCGTGCGCAGACCGTCGGACAGCCGCGCCCGTTGCACGCCGCCCACGTCCACGTCGGCCAGCGTCTTCAAGGCCAGCCGCGCCTCCGACAGATGTCCTTGCGTCGCTGCCAGGAACGTCCGGGTCGCCGCCTCCTTGGCGTTGTCGGTGGGCGAGGGCGCCGGCGGCGCCGCGGGCGTGGCGGCCACCGGGCGGCGCTCGCGGGTGCGCAGGTCCTCGGGCAAAAGCTCGGCCTTGTTCTGCAGCTCGCGATCGTCGGGCATGAACAGCAGCGCTTCTTTGTATTTGGGCAAGGCCAGATCGCGCAGCCCGGCCTTCAAAAGCTCGTTACCGATCACCGTCAGCGCCGACGCGTACGCCCGCCGCAACCCAAGCGCGCCCGCCGAGCGCCGTCCGGTCTTGCCGGCCTCTTCCTCGGCGCTGATGATGAAGTGCAACGCCGAATCGTCGAAGGGCCGCACGTACCGCTGCCGCCGCGCCGCCTGATCCGCCCGCAACAACGCCGACGCAACGGCCGGCGCTTCGTCAGTGTTGGTCAACTCGACGCGCACCTCCTTGACGATCACCTGTGGTTTGCGAATCACGCCCAGGTACAAGGCCACCGCCACCGCCACCGCCGCGATGCCGCTGGCGGTGACGATCACCGCGCGGCGGGCCTGCCGGCCCGGGGCGGGCATGCGCCGCTCCAGGCGGGCGCGCCACTCGTCGTCGACGGCGGGCAATTCCAGATCGTCCCAGGGCGTGGTCAACCCGGCGGCGATCTGAGCGTCGCACAGCAACGCTTCGACCGCGGCCATGTTCTGCGGGCGAGCGGCGGGATCTTTTTCCAGCATGCGCATCACCAGCCCCGCCAGTGCGTCGGGCACGTGTTGGGCGTTGTGGTGAGCCAACGGTTCGGGCAGATCCTTCACCTGCATGGTCAGCGTGGCGATGTTGTTCTTGCCGTGAAAAGGCACCTTGCCTGACAACATCTCGTAAGCCATCACGCCTAACGCATAAATATCGCTGCGGTGATCGTAGCCGTGGCCACCGGCGCGTTCCGGCGCGATGTACTCCGGCGTTCCCGAGATCTCTTCCTGCTCGGCGCTTTGGTTCAAAAGGCCGGCGATGCCAAAGTCGACCACCTTCACCGCGTCGGTGCGCTTGCCCTGGGCGATCAACATGATGTTGTCGGGCTTGACGTCCAGGTGAACGATCGACTTTTCGTGGGCCGCGCCCAGCGCTTTGGCCACCTGGCGCAGGATGCCGATGGCCCGTGCCGGCGGCACGTGTGTCGATTCGCGCAACACGCGGCCGAGTGACTCGCCTTCCAGGTATTCCATGGCGAAGAAGACGCGGCCGTCGGGGACCTCGCCGAAGTCGGTGACGTCGCAGATGTACGCGCTGCCGATCTTCGAAGCAGCGCGCGCTTCCTGGCGGAAAAGCTGCAGCGTCTCGGGATCGGGCGCCACGTCGGCGCGCAACACCTTCAGCGCCACCTTGCGTTCGATGTCGACGTGCTCGGCGGCGTACACCGTGCCCATGCCGCCTTCGCCGATCTTCGAGACGATGCGATAGCGCGTGCCTGGCACCACCTTGCCGGGCGCCAGATCCACCGGCGCTGTCACCAGCTTGGGCCGGCGACCGGCGGTGGTGCTGCCGGCGTCGGGCCGGCTGAGCGTGATCACCCGCCAGGTGGGCGGGGCCAGCTCGCGCTTGGGATCGACGGTCTTCATCAGCTCGCCCAGACGGGCGCGATCGCCGATCAGGGCGCCGTCAAAAGTAGCGCGTACCAGCGTCTTCAGTTGCGTGCTCGGCGTCGGCGCGGTCGGCGAGCCGAGCACGCGCAGGATGGCGGCCAGAGCGGTGCGCAGTTTTTCGCAGTCGGCCGGCCGCTGCGCCGGATCGCCTTGCAGCGTGGAACGCGCCAGGCGCATCAAGGCGTCGCCGGCCGCGGCGGGATTGGCGGCCAGCAACGCCGGATCAGGCCGCGCGCCGGTCATCATTTGCCACAGCAGATCGCCGACCAGGTAGACGTCGCTGGCCGCGGTGGCGCCGTTGTTGTTGGCCGTGTTGTTGGTCGTCGCCAGCTCGGGCGGGACGATGATTTCCGTGCGCGGGGCGGCGCGCGACAGGGTGGCGCCGTAGTGAACCACCTTCACCTCGCCGTCGGTGGACAGCAGGATCGATCGGGCCGACAACGCCAGCGGCGCGCCGGCTGTCGACGGCTGGCGGTCGTTGATCTGCCGCAGGTATTGCAGCGCTGCTGCCACCTCCATCGCCACGTACACCGCCAGCTCGGCGGGCAGCGGCCGCTGGGTTTGCCTGAGGCGGGCGATCAGCGCGGCCAGATCGGCGCCTTCGACCAGCTCGCCGACGAAGAACAGGCGCTGGTCGGCCATGCCGATGTCGTACAGCTGCACCACGTTGCCGTGAATTCGCCGCACCAGCCCCGACGCTTCGGCGCGCAGGGCGGTGACCAGCTCAGGGGTGCGGGTGGACGCTTCGGGCAAGACCTTCAAGGCGCAGAAGCGTTCGATCTCCACCGGGCGCAGGGCGGCGAAGACGTCGCCACGCTCGCCTTCGGCGAGCTGCTTCAAGAGCAACAGCTTGCCGAACATGCGCGGTAGACGACCTTCACGTGCGGCCGCGTTCGCCCCTTTGAGTGTCGCTTCGCTCATGCCGCGTCTCGGTTAACCGTACCATGGCCGACGGGTTTTGCGCGGTCTGATCGGTATGCCATCATTCGGCCATCATGGAGATGACCATGCGAAAGACCAGACACCGGGTCGTGATGCTGCTGGGTTTTGCCGTCGGTGCGGGAGGTTTCGCCGGCCCGGTCCACGCGCAGATCAAAGTCGCCTGCGTCGGCGACAGCATCACAGCCGGCGCCGGGTCCACGGCGGGCAACGATTACCCGTCGGTGCTGGGGCGTCTTCTGGGCGCGGCCTGGACGGTCGGCAACTTCGGGAACTCGGGCAAGACGATGATGAAGATGCCGGTGCCGCCCACGGACTCGTACTGGGTGCAGCCGACTTACCCGGCCAGCAAGGCATTCGCGCCGGCGGTGGTGGTGATCATGCTGGGCACCAACGATTCGAAGACGGCGAACTGGCGCGCCGGCAACAATCAATACGACGTCGACTATCGCGCGATGATCGGCGAGTTCCAGGCCCTGCCAAGCAAACCGAAGATCTATGTCGTGCTGCCACCGCCAGCGGTGTTGCCGAGCTATACGATCGACGGAGCGGTCATCCAGAATCAGATCGTTCCCATCATTCGCAAGATCGCCGCCGATATTCCGGCGCTGGGCTTAATCGACGTCTTCGCCGCCTTCCAGCCGATGCCGGCGCAGTTTCTGATCGCCGATGGCGTGCACCCGAACGACACAGGTCATGCCCTGCTGGCTCAGACCGTGTGGAAGGCGTTGACCGCGGGGGCAGGCACCGACGGCGGCGTGAATGTCGATGCGGCCGTCGACAGTCGGGCCGACGCAGGTGAGGCGCACGATGCGCCGACGAAAGTGGACGCCGTCGGTGGCGACGATACGGACACCGGGGTTGACGCCGTGGGTGGCAGCGGTGGCGTGGCGGTCGATGCCAGCGGGACCGGCGGCACGTCCGGTTCAGGCGGCGCGATCGGCGGCGGCAGCGGCCCGGTCGACGCTGGCGCATCACCCAGCAGCAACGCCGGTTGTTCGTGCCGGGCAGCCGATTCGGTGTCGGGTAGCTCGCCGGTGTTCGCGCTGGCAGTCGTCGCGGTGATGCTGGCAGCGGCCCGCGCTCGGCGACGCGCGCGCTCCGAGCGCTGAAACGCGCGGGCGCGACGCTTTACTGACAGATGCCGTACAGCGTGTCGTTCTTCAGCATGGTGCACGACTGGCCGGTCGGGCAGTCGCCGGTCGAACCGGCCTTGCAAAGGCGCCGGCATTTCTTCGGGTCGGTGCCCATGGTGGTGCAGATGAGACCGGGGCTGCAGTCGGCGAAGACGGCGCACGTGTCGCCTTCTTTCTTCACGCTGGTGCCCGGGATGCAGCGACAGTCAACCTGATCCTGTTCACCCACCAGCAAGCAACCCAGGCCCGCGGGACAGTTGGTCGTCGCCGTGCCGCGCGGATCGCAGCCGAAGGTGCAGGTCTTGTGTCCGGTGGGGACGCCGTTGCAGTCGACCGGCCCCGCGCAGAAGCTGCCCGCGCCCAGACCGACGCCGGTCGCCGACGTGCAGTCGCTGTCGATCTTGCAGAACTTCAGGCACACCTGCACGTTGCACTGCGCTTCGGTGGTCGAGTAATCGAAGCACTGCGTGCCCTGCGTGCAGGCGCTGTTGTCGTCGGGGCATGACTGGCCCGGGCCCGAAGGGCCGGCCGGCACGCACAACCCTTGCCCAGCCTTGCAGTCGACGAAGCAGGTCTTGGCGGCGCCGCAGGTGGTCGCCTCGGCGGGATCGCAGCCGGGGAAGGGCGCCACCTCTTGCCCGCTGGCATCGCCGACGCCACCGTCGGTGGGGCAGATCGGCGCGTTGCTGGTCAAGGTAACGGCGGCGCTGGTCACCATGTCTTTTTGCACGGTGCTGGTCGTCGAACCGGTGGCGACGTGGCAGCCGGCGGCGTTGCGCGCCGCCACAGCCAGCGTGACCGCCCCGTCGTGGTCACTGCTGAAGCTGACCGACAGCGTGACCGGCGGATTGATCAGCGATCCGGCGGCG
>DASXQB010000372.1:0-6695 GCA_036493295.1 Polyangia bacterium
GTTCGCCGCCGCCCGCACCTTGCCGACGACCTGCACGCCGGTCGACGACGCCAGGTCATTGAAAACCATGTCGGCCAGCCCCACCGACAGCGGAGCGTACTTTGGTTTGCCGGTGGCGTTGTCAAACGGCAGCACCGTCACGGTGACGGGCGGCGGCGGCTCGGGCGGCGCCGCCCAAGCCGACCCACCGACGGACACCACAAAAAAAACAACCGACGCGATCACTGTCTTCACGACGCTGGCCACCCTAGCACGCGGCCGGCCTTGCCAACGGTCGGCGCCGGCGGGCAATGATCGCCCTATGACCGCCGTGCGCCTGCCGCTGACGTTGATCGCCGCCATCAGCCGCAACGGCGTCATCGGGCGCGGCGGCAAGGTGCCGTGGGATCTGCCCGAGGATCGCGCCTTCTTTCGTCGCACCACCATGGGCCACGCGGTGATCATGGGCCGCCGCACCTGGGACGAGACCGGCCGCGCCCTGGACGGCCGTCGCAACATCGTCATCTCGCGCGGCGGCGCGGTCAGCGGCACCGATCGCGAAGTGGTCGCCTCGCTGGACGAGGCGATCTCTCTCGCCCGCGCCAGCGATGCCGATCCTTTCGTCATCGGCGGCGCCCAGATCTTTCGCCTGGCCTTGCCGCTGGCCACCCGCCTCATCCTGACCGAGGTGATCTTCGACAGCGACGGCGACACATTTTTTCCACCGTTCGACGCCAGCGAATGGCGGGCGGTCGATCAGCGGGCGGGCGATCGGGCTGCGTATGTCACGTACGAGCGGATTTAGGGTCCCGCTAGGTCACCGAGACCGGGATCTGATACGGGCCGCCGAAGGGAACGCCGCCGCGGATGGTCTGCACCGGCCGCAGATAACATTTTCCTTCGCGCACGTTGTTGCGCGTGTCGATGAAACGGACCGGCTCGTCGTGAAGCTGCATGATCGCCACGTCCGCGGGCGCGCCCTCTTGCAACGTGCCCAGTTTGTCCACGCGGTTGATGATGCGCGCCGGGGCGACGGTGGACATGGCCACCACCTCGGACAAGGAAAAGCCCAGGTTCAAGAACTTGCTCATCACCCACGGCATGTACGGTTTGCCGGGCGAGTTGGTGCTGAAGGCGTGGATGTCGCTGGACAGCGTGTCGGGCAGCAAACCCTGGGCGAACGCCGTCTCTGCCACGGCGTAGTCAAAACTGCCGGCGCCGTGCGCGACGTCCAGGATCACGCCGCGCTGTTTGGCGGCGCGCGCCGCCGGCAGCACCTGGCCGTCCTGCACGATGTTGTTGCCGACGCCGCTGAAGGCGTGGGTGACGATGTCCCCCGGCCGCATCAGATCCAGCAGCGCCGACAGCGACTGCGGCACATTGCCGATGTGACACATCACGCGCGCGCCGTTGCCGGCCAGCTCGGCGGCGGCGATGGCCCGGCGCAACGGTTCGAACCCGTTGTCGCCGACCATCCAGGCGGTCTGGCGGACCTTGATGCCGAGGGCGATGTCTTCGTTCTCCGCCACGGCGCGCGCCGCCACCTCGACGTCGGCGTGATCGATGTTCAGCATCTCGGGCACCGGAAATCCAGCCAGGCCGTGGTTGGCGATGTGCACGAAGGCAAACAGGCGCGTGCGCGACTGGGCGACGATGTGACGGCGAAAGGCGGCAAAGTTGTTGGCCCCCGCGTCGCCGGCGCTGACCGCGGTGGTGGTGCACGACAGCGGCACCATCTCGTCGGCGGAGATGCCGATGGCCGAACCGTACGGATAAACGTGGGCGTGCAGATCGACGATGCCGGGCATGACCAGCTTGTCCTTGGCGTCGATGACGTCTTTGGCCCGATCGGCGGCGATGTCGGCGGCGACCACGGCGATGCGCCCGTGCTTGATCCCGAGGTCGCGCACCGCCGCCAGTGACTGGCTGGGATCGATCACGCGGCCGCCCTTGATGACCAGATCCAGCTTGTCCTGACGATTCATTGCCGGTAGACAATCTGCACGAAGGGGGTTTCCCGCACAATGTCCACCTCGCGCAAACCTGTCGTCACCGACCAAGCGCCGCGTCCGATCGGTCCCTACTCGCAGGCGATCGTCGAAGGCGATTTCATCTTCGTCGCCGGGCAGGGCCCGGGAAATCCCGCCACCGGCCAGCTGGAGATGGGCGACGTGGCCGCGCAAACGGTGCGCACGCTGGAGAACATGAAGGCGATCTTGACCGCGGCCGGCTCGTCGCTGGACAAGGTGGTCAAGTGCAACGTCTACCTGGGCAACATCGCCGACTTCGCCGCGATGAACGAGGTCTACGGGCGGTACTTCACCGCGCCCTACCCGGCGCGCACGACCATCCAGGCGGGCGCGTTGCCGGGCGGCATCGCCGTCGAGATCGAGTGCATCGCCCGCAAATGAACGCCGCCGATCTGGACACGCCCTCCGTCTACGTCGACCTCGACGTCATGGAGGCGAACATCCGCGGCATGCAAGAGCGCTGTCGCGCCTGGGGCGTGGGCCTGCGCCCGCACACGAAGACGCACAAGATCCCCGAGATCGCCCAGCAGCAACTGGACGCCGGCGCCGTCGGCATCACCGTCGCGAAGCTGGGCGAGGCCGAGGTGCTGCCGGGCGACGACGTGCTGGTGGCGTACCCGATCATGGCCGCCAAGCTGCCGCGCCTGCGCGCCCTGGCCGCCCGGCGCCGCATCACCGTGGTGGTCGATTCGCCGGAAGCGGCGCGCGCCCTGCCCGGCATCGGGACGCTGATCGAGGTCGACGTGGGCGCCGGCCGCGTCGGTGTGCAGACGCCCGAACAGGCGGTGGCGGTGGCCCGCGCCTGCACGGATTTTCGCGGCGTCATGTACTGGCCGTCCTGGCTGGACGAGCTCGGCTTTTCGCGGGCGCGCGCGCAACTGGACGCGCACATCGGCGCGCTGGAAGCGGCGGGATTTCCCGTCGGCATCGTCTCGGGCGGGTCGACGCCGGGCGCGGGCAAGACGCCGCTCATTCCCCGCACCACCGAGATTCGCCCCGGCACGTACGTCTTCAACGACATGAGCCAGGTGGTGAATGGCCACGCCACCGTCGAGGAATGCGCGCTGCGCGTGCTTGTCACCGTGGTCAGCACGGCGGTGCCCGGCCAGGTGGTCGTCGACGGCGGCACCAAGACTTTCTCCGGCGACGGCACCCACGGCGGCACCGGCCACGGCCTGTTCGTCGATCGCCCCGGCTGGTCGCTGAAGAAAATGAACGAGGAACACGGCTACGTGAAGCTGGACGGTCCCGGCGGCGCCACCATCGGCGAAAAAGTCTGGGTCATCCCCAGCCACGTCTGCGCCACCGTGAACATGCACGACGAGATCGCCTACGGCCGAAACGGCCGCGTCGACGGCACCTGGAAGGTCGCCGCCCGCGGCAAAGTTCGTTAGGCGGACCCGGCCGCGCAGTTCAGGGATCGAAGGCGAACAGCACGTGCTGGAGGTTATCGAGCGACTGCCCGCCTACGAAATGCTGGTAATCCATTGGGCAAGCGTAGCTATCGCCGTAGGTCAGGTCGTCGCTCATCGAAGCGACCCAAGCTCGCGGGTGTCGGCATCACTACACCCTCCGCGATCGGATATCGTCACTGCCTGAATCGCGGCTCGAACCGTCTGGAACGGCCCCGTTTCGTCGAGGGTGATGTCGTCCATCGTAGGCAGGTAATTTTGCGGATTGTCGGAGTCGTCGTTTTGAATACGGCATCGCGTGGCCTGGAGACGGCGCTGTTCCAAAGAGACGGTGAAGGACCAAACAAAATCGTCGCAGGCAGCTCCCAGCGGGGGACGGCCGTGCAAACCGTCGCCGAACGACTTGAATGTCACGGTTTGGACGTTCGACGTGAGCACGCTGGAGCCCGCCGCGGTGGCGAATTCCACGCTCGAACGCCCGCAACTTGCGGCAGTGGCGAAAAGCGCCGCCCCCCGAAGAATACTCGCGCACCGCATAGGTCATTTTGGAGTGCAGATCACGTGCCACGAACCTTCGCCGGAGCATGAAAGAAACGCAAAAGCACAGCAATCTTTCTCGCCCCGGTCGAAGAAAGGCCCAGCCGCCTTTTGACAATGGGAAACCCCCACTGTTACGGTGCGCCGGTTCGTTGATCCGGCGCCCAGCCCGCGGTCGATTTTCCCGCACCACGCCAAGGAGGCCCCCATGTCCGGCCGATCGTTTACCCACTTGCGGCAGTTAACGTTCGTCGCGCTCGCGGTTGTCACGTTGTTCGGCGCAGCGCCCACCGACGCGGCGGCGGCGCCTCCGAAAGGCGGCACGGCCACGCTGGCGATGATCGCCGAGCCGCAGTCGCTGGACCCGATGACCACCACCGCCGATTTGACGGCGACGATCATGCAGCACGTGTACGAATCGCTGTACACCTTCGACGCCGCCTGGGACATCCGCCCGATGCTGGCCGAAAAGTTGCCGAAGATCTCCAAGGACGGCCTGACCGTCGAGATCCCGCTGCGCAAAGGGGTCAAGTTCCACAACGGGCGCGAGATGAAGTCCGATGACGTGGTGGCGTCGCTCAAGCGCTGGATGGAGGTCGCGCCGCGCGGCAAGGCGCTGGCCAAGAACGGCGCCACCGTCGACGCCAAGGGCCCCTACGTCGTCGTCTACAAGCTGACGCAGCCGGTGCCGTCGCTGCTGGCGCACCTGGCGATGCCGTCGGGCTTCGCCGCGATCATGGCCAAGGAGACCCTGGCCAACCCGCTGAAGGAATACATCGGCACAGGGCCGTACAAGTTCAAAGAGCGCAAGCCCGATCAGTACGTGGTGCTGGTGCGCAACGACGCCTACTCGGCGCGCAGCGAGGCCGGCAGCGGCTATGCCGGCAAGCGCGTGGCGCTGCTGGACGAGCTGCACTTCGTGCCGGTGCCGAACGCCAACACCCGCGTCGAAGGCTCGCTGTCTGGACAGTACGACTTTGCCGACGTGTTGCCGGTCGAGGCGTACTCCCGTCTGGACAACCAACCGAAGGTCGAGCCGCTGCTGACCAAGCCGTTCGGTTTTCCGTACCTGGTGCTGAACACCAAGGCCGGCCCGCTGGTGAAGAAAGAGCTGCGCCAGGCGGTGCAGGAAGCGCTGAACGAGACCGAGATGATGACCGCCGGCTTCGGCGACCCGAAGTTCTTCAGCATCGAGGGCAACCACTACCCGAAGGGCTCACTTTATTACAGCACCGCCGGCGTCGAGCATTACAACACCGCCGACCCGAAGAAGGCGGCCGCCATGGCCACCGCCGCCGGATACAACGGCACGCCCATCCGCATCCTCACCAGCAAGCAGTACGAGTTTCACTATCGCATCGCCCTGGTGATGGCCGAGAATTTGAAGAAGGCCGGTTTCAAGACCGACATGCAAGTGGTCGACTGGGCCACGCTGGTCCAGCGCCGCGGCGATCCCGCGCTGTGGGACATCTACACCACGCACTCGCCGTTTCTGCCCGAGCCGACGCTGACGCCGCCGCAACTGGGCGACGATGCGCCCGGCTGGTGGAAGTCGCCGGCCAAGGACGCCGCGCTGAAGGCGTTCAACGGCGAATCCGATCTAAAAAAGCGCGGCCCGCTGTGGGGCAAGGTGCAGGCCGTGGTCTACGACGAGGTCCCGTACATCAAGGTCGCCAACTTCAACGGGCTGACCGCGCGGTCCAAGCGCCTGGAGGGCTACACCCCCATGCCGTGGCCGTCGTTCTGGAACACCGGGATCCGCAAGTAGTCGTCGGCTTGATCGGGCGCGGATGATCAAATACGTCGCCCGACGGTTGCTGGGCATGGCGGTGGTGCTGGTCATCGTCGCCGTGCTGGTCTTTCTGATCACCCGCCTGGCGCCCGGCGATCCCGCCGCCGTCATGCTGGGCGATCAGGCCACGCCCGACGATGTCGCCAAACTGCGCGCCGTCTACGGCCTGGACAAGCCGATCACCACCCAGTTCTTCCTGTGGCTGGGCGAGATCGCCCACGGCAACCTGGGCGAGTCGATCTTCCTGCAGCGCCCGGTCACCCAGGCGCTGTGGGAACGCGCCGAGCCCACCGGCCTTCTGACGCTGCTGTCACTGGGCATCGCGCTTTTGATCGGCCTGCCGTGCGGGATCGTCTCGGCGGTCTTTCGCGGCAAGTGGATCGATCAGGTCTTCACCGGCGTGGCGATGCTGGGGGCCAGCGTGCCCAGCTTCTGGTTCGGTTTGATCCTGATGCAGCTTTTTGCCGTGCGCCTGGGCTGGTTTCCCGTCGCTGGTTACGGCGATCCGGGCGTGGGCCTGCTGGAACGGATGTACCACCTGGTGCTGCCCTCGACGGTGCTGGGGGTCTTGAACTCGGCGCTGATCATTCGGTTCACCCGCGCCAGCATGCTGGACGTGCTGGGCGACGATTACATCCGCACCGCGCGCGCCACCGGCCTGTCCGAAATGCGCGTGGTGCTGAAGCACGCTCTGCGAAACGCGCTGATCCCGGTTTTGACCGTGGTGGGCCTGACGGCGGCGCTGCTGCTGGGCGGCGCGGTGGTGACCGAGACCGTGTTCGGCCTGCCCGGGATCGGCAACCTGGTGGTGAGCGCCGTGCTTCGCCGCGACTACCCGGTGATTCAAGGCGCGCTGCTGGTGATCGCGGCGATGTACGTGCTGGTCAACCTGGCCATTGATCTGGCGTACCTGGTGATTGACCCGCGGGTGAAATACTAGTGTCG
>DASXQB010000373.1:0-3233 GCA_036493295.1 Polyangia bacterium
CGTCTGTCGACGCCTTGACAAGGCGGACCCGCGCCACACTGAGGGGAAGCGAAACGCGCTACGGGACCACGGCGATCGGCACCACGCGCTTGACGGACTTGGCGTCGCCACGAACGTCACCGTCGAGGACGTTCACCGGCACGGGTGGCGTCAGCCTGAAGCGGTAACCTTTTGTATCGCTTTGGAGGGCGACTTGCTGGCCCTGATATTCGAGGCGCCGCACGTAGTCCTCAGGCACGAGACCGTCGCGCACGTTCTCTCGGTGCTGAATGAGGAAGCCCGCCAGGCGCAGGGCCAGGTGATTGTGCAGCCGGTGGCAGCCGCTGCTCTCGCCGCGCTTGACCGATCGGTAGGCGGGTATGCCGTGGGTCCGGATGAGGTGATCCACAAGCTGCTGTTCGCCCTGCTCGTTCACACCCTCGATCGACTTGTGCACGATCGCCACCAGCCCGTAGGCCGCACGATAGCCCGGGCCGATGACCTGGGTCTTCGGCTCCCAGGTGTCGCCGTGCTTGATCAGCAGGTGGCGGGTCGGCATGCCGGGCGCCGGGTGCCAGGACGGCGTGGCCAGAACCTCGGGCCAGATGGCCTCGCCCGTGACGGACTCTTTGTACTTCAGCGCCATGGTGCCGTCGGACTTCTGGATCGTCTTCCAGCCGCCGATGGTGGTCGGCCAGCGCATCAAGGCCACCTCGTGATCGCCCACGCGGGCGTACAGCGTCAGCGTCGGGCGGTCACTGACCGGCGGCTTCCACTTCTTCTTTCCATCCTTGTCGAGGGACGGCTTCGCCAGCAGCACATCGCCGCGGTCTATCTCGGCGCGCAGATCCATCTTCGCGCTGTGGTACGACGGCAGCGGCGGCAAACGGATCGCGACGGCAATCGGCAAGGGAGCGGGCGCTCGGCCCGCCGTCGCTTTGCGCGCAGGCTTTCGCGTGGCAGCCGGCGGCGCGACCAGCGTGCTGGCGAGGACGGCATCCGGTGACGTCCAGCCCAGCGCCTGGCTGGCGGCCTGGGTGGCCGCCGCGATCAGATCAGGCGCGGCAATGATCTTGGCCGGCGCACCGGCAACGGGCGCGGGCGTCTGAGCCGCTGGCGGCGCACTGGATGGCGTGGTCGCCGCTTGCACGGGCAGCGGGCGAAACTCGGCGCTGTCCAGCATGCGCCCCTGCACTTCGCCGAGGACACCCAGGGCCGAGCCGTCCTCGAGCAATCCGGTCGCGTCGACCACCCGCTCGCGCAGCACGCGCAGCAGCGTCCGAAAGTCGAGCTCGCGGCTGTCGGTCTGCACGGTGGTGCGGGTATCGAGATCGATCCGCCCGTTATCCGCGATCATCTGCAGCCGCTGGTAGATCTGCAGGCCTTCGACCGTCCGGCGATCCATCCGGGCGGGGTTGGCCTTTCCAGACAGCAGGTCCTCGCAACGCAGGTGGGCCTGCATGGCGATCACGGCCCGCTTTTCCACCGCGGTCAACGGTCGCGGCGAAATGGTCCGCCCGGTCAGAACCATCGGCGTTTCGGTGGCCGTCGTGGGATCGGGGTTCGGAACTTTCTCCGGCTCTTCCGGCGGGATCACGTTCTTGGCCGACAACTCATCGAACACCGCGTCCTTCACCCGGTCGTGACAGGTGTGGCGCTTGCGATCCGCCAGCCGTCGCCGCACCAGATTCAGGCTGGGGGACACGCCAAACGCCTCGAAGAAACGGTCCTCGCGGGCGCGCGCGTAGGCGCTGGTCGGGCGCATCCGCCCGTTGGCCAGGTCGACCAGATACGGCCGCAACGGCTGCGGCTTCCCGGGCACCTCCGAGAAGATGTTCTGTAACCAGTCGTCGGAGAGATCGACCACGGTCAAGCCATCCCGGCGCGCGTTCTCGGGCGTCGTCTGGGCCACGATGCGCCCTCCCTCGACGACCATGATCCCGTCACCGGGCGCCGCCGGTGCCGCGTTGGCGGGCGGAGCCGTCGGCGCCACCGTCGCTGGCTGCGTCGCCAGCGTCGCGGGTCCATTGCCGACCAAAAGCCCGGCCAATGCCAAGGCAGTCGCGCTGGCCCCCGGCGTGCGGCCGCTGCGCGATCGTCTTTCGGCCGGGCGCCGTGTGTCCTGCTCCAGCACCACGCAGAAAGCTTAGAATCTTGGCCTTCGCGATTCAAGGCGGGTGATTGCCGCACCCTGACGATGACTTCTACGGGGGCTTGTCGGCCGGGACGGGTTCGGTTACCCCTGATGTATTCGCTGGGGAGAACGCAAGCGACGGCTGTTCGAGCGGCTGGCCGGACTGAAGCTGCGGCTGTCCACGCTGCTGCAGTGGCCAGGATTTCGCGCGCGGCCGACGTTTCGGCGCTGGTGTCGTTGGACGCTGCTGCTGCTGGTGCCGCTGTGCTTGATCAACATCTCTGTTTCAGTTTTCGGACGGTGCTCGGTGTTCCCGCTGTCGCCGTTCTACCTGCGATACAAACTGTCGGCGCTGGCCGCCTACGCCTGGCACCGCCCGCACTGCGTGTTCGTCGACGACGTGCCGATCGCGCCGCTTTTGCCGAGCGCCGAGCTCCGTCACCGGCTGCCCTGTGGTCTCTTGGGAGCGATCGTCCAGGTTGAATCGGGCGGCAAGCCGCACCGGATCTCTTCGGCCGGAGCGATGGGGCCGATGCAACTGATCCCACCGACGGCGCGCGCGCTGGGCGTGAACGATCCGTTCGATTCGCAGCAGAGCGTGGACGGCGCCGCCCGCTACCTGGGCACGCAGTTCGCCACCTTCCACAGCGTGCGCCTGGCGGCCGCCGCCTACAACGCCGGCCCGGGTGCCATCGTCGGCCGCGCCGTCCCGAAGAACGGCCAGACCGAGATCTACGTCCAGCGCGTCCTGCAAGCCCTGGCGATCGAACGGCGGGCCCGCTGCGTCGTTGCTCGCGCGCCCACCGTTGAAAAGCCAGCGCCCCCAGTCGATCCAGTCCGCCCGCAACGCCAGAACCTCCGCCGGCACCGCCCGTCTCAAACGGCAAAGTGACCCGCGGTCTCTGAGAGTCAACGCTGGCTAGCAATGAAGCCGTGCGGATCTAGATTGAAGGCAGATGCGGGACGCAAACCAGGGCGCCATCATTCATGGACAGCGTTTCACCTTCGGCCGTACATTTCGATCGCGCTAAATCAGCGCCGCCTTCCCAGTTCCTGGTGAACTGGGACGTCTATCATGCGCGCGGGATCGATCGTCAGTACGCGGGCAAGCTGCTGAGTC
>DASXQB010000374.1:0-9490 GCA_036493295.1 Polyangia bacterium
GCTGCTCGGCGTCCAGTCGGGCGCGCACGCTTTGCAGGGCGCGCCGCACTCGATGCGGGGCGATGCGGTCGCGTACCAGGCCCTCGGCGTTGCGTAGAAGGCGCAGGTCCTGAAACGAAAAGCGCAGCTCGCCTTCAGCGCCGCGTTCGGGGGTCAGAACGCCGGCCCGCACGTACGCGCGCAGGCGCGCCGGCGACAGGCCCAGCATCTTCTCGACCTCGCTCGCGCTGTAACCGCTCATTCCCCGCGGCCCCGACTATAACCCGGTCTAGCGCGACTGGCCCACGGCGGCGAGCACCGCGGCTGGCTTTTGTCCCTGCCACACGCGGGCGGCGTTGCGCGCACTGGAGAACGTTCGGGTGTGCATCCGATCGATGTACAGGACGCCGTTCAGGTGATCGATCTCGTGCTGCAGGATGCGCGCGTACCAGCCGCCCGCCTTGATCGAGATCGGTTCGCCCCGGTGGTCCAGCGCTTCGACGGTGACGTCGTGGGCGCGCGGCACCACGGCCTGGAAGCCGTCGACGCTCAGGCAGCCTTCGAAGAACGCGACCTCCTCGCCGTGCAGGGTGAGGCGCGGGTTGATGATGACGTGGAAGGGGAC
Source organism: Polyangia bacterium (assembly GCA_036493295.1). Classification (GTDB taxonomy): domain Bacteria; phylum Myxococcota_A; class Polyangia; order Fen-1088; family Fen-1088; genus DATKEU01. The sequence goes on from DASXQB010000374.1 coordinate 605, forward strand.
CGGGGTCCGCTCGGTCTCCTCGATGGTGGCGACGTCTTCGATCACCGCCAGCTGCAACGGCTGGGCGATCTGCGGCGCCGCCAGGCCGACGCCGGGCGCATCGCGCATGGTCTCGCGCATCAGCTCGATCAGGGTCTGGATCTCCGCGCTCTGGATCTCCGTCTTGGTCAGGTCGCGAGCGCGCTGGCGTAGCACCAGCTCGCCGGTCTGCACGATCTTCAGCAGCATCGACAACGGCCGGCGGCGCTCAACGTTTGCCGCCGCGAGCCCGTTTGCCTTCGGCCTTGTCGGCGCGCGGGGCTGCCCGGCGTGGCGATCGGCGGTCGTCGGCGTTCGCTTCACCGGCGTCGGCGCCTCCTTCAGCATCCGCGGCCTTGTCCTGACCTTTCTTGCTCAGGCTGGCCTTCAGCGCCTCCATCAGATCGATGATGCGCGCCGGCTCCGGCGCCGGCTCAGCGGCGGTGATCTCCTGGCCCTTCACCTTGCGATCGATGTCTTCCTGCGTGCGCTTGCGGACATCGTCCTCGAACTGCGTGGGGTCGAAGGTCTCGACGGCGATCTGGTCAATAAGCTGCTTGGCCAGTTTGAGCTCCGGCTCGCGCACGTCGGCCTCGGCGATTGGGACGTCGGAGAACGGACGCACCTCGTCGGCGTAAAGCAACTGCTGCATGACCAATCCGCCCGGCTCCTCGGTGGTTGGGCGCAGCAGCACCAGGTACTGTTTGCCGCGCGCCGCATAGCGGGCCAGGCCGCAGCGGCCGGTGTCGCGCATCGCCTGGCACAGCAGGTGATAAGCCTTCTCGCCGCCTTTCTCCGCGCCCAGGTAGTAAGGCTTGTCGAAATAGACCGGGTCGATCTTCTGCATCGGCACGAACTCGGCGATCTCGATGGTCTGGGTGGCTTTCTCCTCCAGCGCTTTCAATTCCTCGCCCGAGAAGGTCACGTACTGATCCTTGGCGAACTCGTAGCCCTTGATCATCTCGTCGCGCGGAACGATCTCATTGTCACGCGGACAGATGTACTGCTGCTTGAGACGCGTGTTGTCCTTGGCGTGCAGCAGGTGGAAAGAAATCCCGGCCGACGCCTGGGTCGCCGAGTACAGCTTGACCGGGATGGAGACCAGCCCGAATGAGATCGTTCCGCCTGCGATTGCGCGTGCCATGTAGGTGATTGTACTCCGTAGTGAAGCGGCCTCCAAAAAACCAGGCCCGCGCGATCAACCGCTGCTAGCGCCGCCCAGAAGTTCGATCAGTTTCTTGGCCAGCACCGGCCCTTTTCCTTCGTCCTCATGCTTGAGAAAGACATAGGCCTGGTTCCACGTCTGTCCAGAGATGCGCGACGCCCAGCTACCCAGGGTGGCGTCGTCGTAATCCTGCCGCCGCAAGCGCAGGTAGCCCCAGGACGCCGTCGCTTCCAGCGGCGTGGCGAAGTCGTCGGCCTCGGCGATGCACAGGGCGGCGTCGCGGGCGCGCAAGGCTTCGAAGACTTCGGGCACGAACCATGATTCATGTCGAAACTCGAAAGCGGCGCGCGCGGTAGGCGGCAATTGGGCCAGAAAAGCCGTCAGTTTGCCGGTGTCCTTGCGCATGAACGGTGGCAGCTGAAACAGCACCGGCCCCAGTTTTTCGCCCAGCACCGTCGCCACCTCGTAAAGGCGCGCTACATCGTCACCGTCCACGCTCAATTTTTTTTCGTGGGTGATTCGCCGTGGGCTTTTCAGGACAAAACGAAAGCTGTCCGGCGTCTGTCCCGCCCAGGTGCGCAGAAGGTCCGCGGTGGGCATGCGATAGAAGGTGTTGTTGATCTCGACGGTGGGGAAATGCCCGGCATAGAAGGGGAGCATCTCGGCCGCGGCGATCTTCTTGGGGTAAAAACGCCCCTTCCAGGGGGCATAACTATAACCGCTGGTTCCGACGAGGGTTTGCAAGGTACGGCCGCCAACGGGTAAAATATCAAAATGCCGTCTTCGCGCGCGCGCAATCCGTTGGAGGACACGACCCGGACCGCGCAACCTCCGTCCAATACCGAACAGAACGACGTTGACCACGCCTATCTGTTGGTGCTGGCCGGGTCCTGCATGGGCGAAATGTACCGCATCGAAAAGGACAAGACCGTCCTTGGCCGCGGCGACAAGGCCGATGTGCGGCTGGTCGACGAGGGGATCTCCCGCGAACACGCCCAGCTGGTGCGCGAGCCCGACCACATCATCCTGGAAGACATGGGCTCGACCAACGGGACATTCTGCAACGGCGTCCGCGTCAAGGAGCAGATCCTGGCCGACGGCGACAAGATCCTGCTGGGGTCGGCGACGATCCTGAAGTTCACCTATCACGACAAACTGGACGAGGCGTTCCAGCGCCAACTATCCGAATCGGCGCTGCGCGACGGCCTGACCAAGGCGTTCAACAAGCGCTACTTTGGCGAGCGCCTGGAAACCGAGGTGACGTATTCGCAGCGGCATCGATCGCCGCTGAGCTTGATCTTCATCGACATCGATCACTTCAAGCGCATCAACGACAGCCACGGCCATCCCGGCGGTGACGCCGTCCTGGCCGAACTGGCCGCGGTGGCCGCCGAATCGCTGCGCGGCGAGGACATCTTCGCCCGTTACGGCGGCGAGGAGTTCGCCATCATCTGTCGCGAGACCGATCTGCGCGACGCCGCCTTGCTGGCCGAACGCCTGCGCGCCGTGATCGAAGGCCACAGCTTCATGTTCGAGGGCAAGACGATCCCGGTGACCATCAGCGCCGGCGTGGCCTACATGCCCGATCCCGGCGTGCAAGGCGCGTCCGATCTGGTGGCGCTGGCCGACGAGACCATGTATCGAGCCAAGCGCGGCGGCCGCAACCGCGTCTGCGTGCGCGAGGCGCCCGGCTCGGGTCCGATCAAGGTGCCGTCAGCATAGCCCGCACCGTCAGCGCGCGGCGCAGCTGGGCCAAGTATTCGTCGCGCGGCAGGGTGGTGGCGCCCAGGCGTTCCAGGTGCGGCGTCGGCATCTGCGCGTCCAGCAGCAGAAAACCACCGGCGCGCAGGCGTTCCACCAGAAACGAAACCGCCGCCTTCGACGCGTCGGTGCGTCGATGGAACATCGATTCGCCGCCGAAGAAGGCGCCAATGGTGACGCCGTAAAGACCTCCGACCAGCTGGTCGCCTTCGTAGACCTCGACGCTGTGGGCGTGGCCGCGGCGAAAAAGCTCGCAGTAAGAACGGATGAAATTGTCGGTGATCCACGTGCCCGGGCGATCGTCGGTGGCCGCCGCGCACGCCCGCATGACGCCGGCAAAGTCGCGATCGACCGCGAACGTCCAGCCGCAGCGGCGGGCCGTTCGGGCCACCGTGCGGTGCGGGTGAAAGGCGCCCAGGTCGAACACCGCCCGCGGATCCGGCGACCACCAGGTCAACACCGGATCCGACGACCACGGGAACACGCCCACCCGGTACGCCGACAGCAAGCGATCGGGATCGAGCGCGCCGCCCACCGCCACCAGGCCAGCCGGCCAATCGGTGTCAGCGGCTGATTCGGAGTCGTCCACCGCGTTCAGTGTACACGCTCCGGTTTCTCTGGGCTTGCGCCGCGGCCGTTCCTGAGACAAGTGATCAAGGATGCCGCGCGCGACTGTCACTGCCGAACCGACCATCGAGAAGAAGGGATACACGGACCAGCGCGCCAAGACGGTCCTTCTGGAAGCGCTGCGCGGACGCAACGGCCAGCTGACGCGCGCGGACGCCATGGCCGCGTCGGGCCTGCCGCAAGACGAGACCCAGCGTGGCCTGACGTTGCTCTTGAAAGAATATCGCAGCCATCTCAGCGCCACTGAAAGCGGCGAGCTTTTGTATCAATTCGATCCCGCGTTCGCGCGCCGAGATGCCGTCCCTTTTCGCGAACGCGCGGCGGCCATCGGCAACGCCTTGTGGAAGGGATTTTCGTTCCTCTTCAAGGTGACGATCATGGGGACGCTGGTGGTCTATTTCACGGCCTTCGTGGCCATGCTGATCGCGCTGGTCTTCGCCCGCAGCAACGATCGCGACGACGACGATCGGGGCGGGTTTGGCGGGCTATTCTGGATCTGGGGCTGGGGCATAGGCGGCAATCCGGATCCGTACGGCCGAGCGCCGGCGCGCCCGCGGCAGCCACCCTTTTACAAGAGCGTGTTCGCCTTCGTCTTCGGGCCGCCGCTGCCGCCGGTGGATCCGCTGCGCGACGAAAAAGAGCTCCTGTCGTTTATCCGCGGCAACGACGGCCGCATCGCCGCCGCCGATCTGGTGCGCCTGATGGGCTGGGACTTTGCCCGCGCCGAAGAGGAGGTGACCCGCCTGATGGTCGACTACGACGGCGAGCCCGCGGTCACCGACGACGGCGTGGTGCTGTACGTGTTCAAGGACCTGCGCAAGACCGGTGGCGCTGACATTGGAGATCGGCTGCTGCGCCCGCGCCTGGCCTGGGAGCGTCTGGAAGCCGAGCCGGTGCTAACCGGCAACAGCCCGGATCGCAACACGGTGATCGGCCTGTTCAACGCATTCAATCTCAGCGCGCCGTTGTGGGTGGTGCCGATGTTCGAGGCCAAATTCCGCATCTCGCTGGCGTCGTGGGATTTCTTGCTGCGCGATTTCCCGCTGGCGTTCTCCAGCGTGTTTTTCGGAGTGCCGTTTGTGCGCTGGCTGAAGGCGCGCCTGGGGCGGCGGCGGCGCGCCGCCGCCAACCAGCGCCGCTCGTTGTTGCAGCGAATCTTCGCCTCGCTGGCTCCGCGCCGGCGCGAGGACCTGGCCCCCACCAAAGAGCTGGGCGCGGCCCTGGACAAAGAGCTGGTCGCACTGGGTGGCGACGTCGAACCTGACGAAGACGGCCGCCTCAACTATCAATTTCCGCGTATCAAGCAAGAGCTGGAAGCGGTGGCCCAGGCGCGGGCGGCGGCGCCGCGTCTCGAGCGCGACCCGGGCGCGGTGATCTTCTCGTCGAATGACTGACCGCACGGGCGTGGATCTCCGGTCGGCGGTCGTCTAATCTCCGCCGTCGCAACCATGGCCAAGATCAATTCCCACTACCAGAAGCTGCAGGCGTCGTATCTCTTCTCTGAGATCGCCAAACGCGTGCGGGCGTACTCCAGCGCCAACCCGGCGGCGAAGATCATCCGCCTGGGTATCGGCGACGTCGTGCTGCCGCTGCCGCCGCCGATCACCGACGCCCTCAAGGCCGCCGCCGACGAGATGGGCCGCCGCGAGTCGTTCAGAGGCTACGGTCCCGAGCAAGGCTATGACTTCCTGCTGAACGCTATCGCCGCCGACTACGCCCGTCAGGGCGCCGTGGTGGCGGCCGACGAGATCTTCGTCTCCGACGGATCAAAGTGCGACGCCGGCAACATTCAGGAGCTCTTCTCGGTCGACAACGTCGTGGCCATCACCGACCCGGTGTATCCGGTCTACGTCGACACCAACGTGATGGCCGGCCGCACCGACGCCGCCGACGCGAAGGGCCGCTACGGCCGGCTGGTCTATCTGCCCACCAACGCCGAGAACGGTTTTGATCCACCGCTTCCCGAGGCTCGCGTCGATCTGATCTATCTTTGCTCGCCCAACAATCCGACCGGCACCGTGCTGCCGCGGGCTTCCCTGGCTCGCTGGGTGGAATACGCCCGGGCCCACGAGTCGGTGATCCTGTTCGACGCCGCCTATGAAGCCTTCATCCGCGAGCCCGGTCTTTTACACAGTATTTACGAACTGCCGGGCGCCCGCGAGGTGGCCGTCGAATTTCGCAGTTTGTCCAAGACCGCTGGCTTCACCGGCACCCGTTGCGCCTACGCGGTGATTCCCAAAGAGCTCAGGGCGCGCAACGAAAAGGGCGAGCTGGTGCCGTTGCACGGCCTGTGGAACCGCCGCCACACCACCAAGTTCAACGGCGTCAGCTACCCGATCCAAAAAGCCGCCGAGGCGACCTTCCTGCCCGCTGGCCGCGCCGCCATCGAGGCGAACATCGGCTATTACATGGACAACGCGCGCGTCATCCGCGACGGCCTGACCAAGGCCGGCTACTCGGTCTACGGCGGGGTGAACGCGCCGTACATCTGGTTGAAGGTGCCGGGCGGCGCGACGTCGTGGGCGTTTTTTGATCGTCTGCTTGGCGAGGCCAACGTGGTCGGCACGCCCGGCTCGGGCTTCGGCAGCGGCGGCGAAGGTTACTTCCGTCTGTCGGCGTTTGGCCTGCGCGAAAACGTCGAGGAGGCCATCGCCCGCCTTCAAGCCAAGCTGCCGGCTTGAAGCGGCGAGGTTAAAAAGCGCCCGAGACGTTCAGGGTGCCGCCGGCGCCGTTCGAGCTGACCGACAACGTCGGGCCGTCGCTGCCGCTGTCCTGAAAGATCAGGATTCCTCCCACCACACCCAGGGTCGCGCCCAATCCCAGAAGGGCATATGAACCGTAGGCGTATGGTCGCGCGCTGCTGCAGGCGTCATCGGCCACAGCCAGGTTCGACGAGCGCAGCTGCGGATCGCGGCAGGTGGTCATCTTGGCGCGCGCCACCAGATTGAAGATAAGCCCGGTTCCCGCGGTCGCCGCCGCCCCGACGAACAGCGGCCAGGGCGGCAGGCGCCGTTCGCTGGGCGATGATGAATCGGGCATCGGCAGCGGCGGCAGCTGATCGGGATCGCGCTCCGGGACGAAGCGCGACGAGGAAGCGACGGTCTTCGTCTTGGCCAGCCCGCGCACGGGAACCCCGTCGTCGAATTTTTGCCGCAGCTCCAGCAGCTGTCCTTCCAGGCGGCCAATGCGCGCTTCGGTCTGTCCGCGATCGGGCGCGTCGGGCAACAAACGCAGGTAAGCGCGAAACGCCTCCGCCGCCATCGACGGATCGCCGGAGCGTTCCGCAGCGACCGCCAGGTTGTAAGCGGTCGACGGGTGCGGGACCAGGCGCAAGGAACAGGCGTACTGCTTGACGGCGACGTCGCGCTCGCCGCTGCTCTCCGATTCCTCGGCTCGGCTGAACCACTGCTTGGCCATGAGCCGCCGCGCCTGTGTTTCGTCCGACCCGGGCGTCGGGCAGGTCTCGGCCCGCCCGACCATAGAGGTCAGCCACGAGAGCGTGAACATCACGCCCGCCAGAATAGTCTTGCTGCGCATCGCGGTTCTTAGTTGGGCCTGTCGTGGTTCAGTCGAACGGATTTCGTCGGTGGTCAGACTGAGATTGGGTTTGGGTTTCGCGGGGAGCTTGGGTCTCGCGCGGGGCCGGCGCCGGCAGGGTTTCGTCGATGCGGCCGGGCGGTAGCGGTGAATCGTCCATCATCAGCCGACTCGAGCGTGAGGTCGCCGCGCGGGTCAGCTTTGGCTTTTGCACCCGGCCGATGTCGCGGATGCTGACCCGCCGATTGCGCGCGCTGGCGGCCATTGTCAGCTTGGCGGCGCGGGCGCGGGCGGCGCGCAGATCTTTCGCGGCTTTTGGGTGCTTGGCCGGTGACGTGGAAGCCACCAGCATCGACGGCAATCTCACCGGAGGGGCCGCCCACACCGCCGACGGCGACAGAGACTCCGCGGACACCGTCGGCGCCGGCGGGACCACCGGCGCGGCTGGAACCGGCAGGGGCGGCAAAACCACCGGCGCGGGTGCCGTCGCCGCGGCCACGGGCGCCACCGCCTCCACCAGCGGTGGCGGCTCGGGCCGAGGGGGCAGCGGCACGGCCAGCGGCGGCGGCGCCTCGACTCGCATCGCCACCAGCGGCGGCGGTGCCTCCAGTCGGCGGTTGGCCCGCGGCTGCGACAGAACCAGCACGCCGGCGATGGAGATCATGGCCAGCGAGGCGATCCCGCCATACACCCACAACCGATCGTGCGCAGACGGAACCGGCGACGGGATGAAGGACTCGGCGGCCGGCATGATCGGCGTCTCCCCAGCGCCGTCGGCGGCCTCGCGCGGCTGCGTCTGATCGGGCGCGGGGGCCGGGCCCAGCTCGAGGGTGGCGCTGGACGAGTGCGAGTCCGAGCTGGCGGCGGCCGGCCGAAAGTCATTCGCTTCCGAGGTGTGCTCGGGCGGCGTCGGCTCCATCTCCATGGCCGAGGAGACGGTGCGCTTCCACTGCAAAAAATCGGAGGCGAACAGCAGCTTCATGTACGTCGCCAGCTGCTGTGGGCTGAAGCTGCCGTTGGTGAAGGCGAACCGTTCCAGGGCCAGGCCCATCTCCTGCGCGGTGTGAAACCGGCGGTCCGGATCGCGATCGAGGGCGCGCATCACGATCGCCTCCAGCTCGGGCGGCGTGGGGACCAGCTGCGACGGCGAAGGGATCGGCTCCTCGAGCACGGCGCGCATCATCGCCAGCTCGTTCTCGCGATAGAAAAGGCGCTGGCCGACCAGCACCTCCCACAGCACCACGCCTAGCGCGAACACGTCCGAACGCGGGTCGACTTCAGCGGCCGACGCCTGCTCGGGCGACATGTACTGGATCTTGCCTTTGAGGCCGCCGGGGCTGGTGCGCGTGCCGCGGCCGTGGGCGCGGGCGATGCCGAAATCGATGATCTTCACCGCCCCTTCGAACGACACCAGAATGTTTTGCGGCGAGACATCGCGGTGGACGATCTGCATCGGCTGCCCATCCGAGTCGATCATGGTGTGGGCGTATCCCAGGCCGTTGGCGGCCTGGGCCATGATGTACGCGGCCAGCGCCGGCATCAGCGGCGCCTTCTCGCGTGTGGCCCGGCGCAGGACCGTCGACAACGGTTTGCCTTGCACCAGCTCCATGGCCAGGAAGTACTCTTCCCCGTCGTGACCCACTTCGATGATCCGGACGACGTTCGGGTGATCGAGGCGCGCTTCGATGCGCGCCTCATCCAGAAACATCCGCACGAACTGATCGTTCGAGGCCAGGTGGGGAAGGATCCGTTTCAGCACAATCAGCGTGCGGTAGCCC
>DASXQB010000375.1:0-14438 GCA_036493295.1 Polyangia bacterium
CTCCGCGCGTCTTTGTCCCCGAGCAAGCGCACGCTCATCGTCGCGGGCTCACGGCTGCGCGGCGGGCGGCGCCGCTGGGGCGCCCTCGCCAGTCGGTGGCGCCGGCCCGCGCTCGACGTCCAGCGCGAACGCGGTGACGCCGTTGGCCTTCACCAGATCGATAAGCTCGACGACGCGGCCGTAAGCCACGCCCTTGTCGGCGGCGATCACCGCCTGCGTCTTCGGGTTCGCCGCTGCCGCCTGCCGCACCAGCACGCTGGCCGCCGCCAGCGACGCCACCGGCTGGCCGTTCACCTGCAGCTTGTCGTCCTTCGTGTAGACCAGGTTCAGCGTGGTCTCCACCCGCGAGCCACCGCTGGCCGCCTTGGGCAACTCGAGCTTCAGGCTGGAACGCACGATGGTCGCCGACGTCAGCATGAAGATGATCAGCAACACCAGCACGATGTCGACGAACGGGATGATGTTGATCGACGCCAGCAGGCTGTCGTCGTCGGCAGCGGCGTCATCCAGCGAGCTCATGTTGTTTTCCTGGGCGCGGCCTACTCGGCCGCCTCGCGGTTGCGCGCCGGCTCGGCGGCTTTCAGCTGCGCCAGCAGCACGCGGGCCAGCGTCTGTCCGCCGGTGACGGCGTCCTTCACCTTGCCCTTGAAGACGTTGAACGCCACCACCGCCGGGATCGCCACCAGCAACCCGACCGCGGTGGCGATCAGCGATTCAGCGATGCCGGCCATCACCGCCTGGCTGGCGTCGGCCATGTTCGCCGCCAGATCGCGGAACGAGCGCACGATGCCCAGCACCGTGCCGAACAAGCCGACATAGGGCGCGTTGCTGGCCAGGGTGGCCAGAAAGGCCAGCCGCTTTTCGTAACGGCTTTTCTCTTGGCCCATAGCGCCGGCGATCAAATCTTCGACCGACTCGGGACCCTTTTCGTACGCCTGCAGGCCGACCAGCACCACGTTGGTCTGCAGGCTGTCGTGCTGGGACAAAAGCTTGGCCGCGCCCTGGAAATCACCGGCGTCCAGTTGCTTGCTCAGCTGGACCCGGAGGGCGTCGGCATCGACGCGGTGGCGGCGGTAAAAAAACCACCGTTCCACCATCACCGCGATCGAGGCCAAGGACAGCCCCAGCAACAAATAAAGCACCCACTCGGATCGAAAGACCGGAAGCCCCAGCAGGGTCTGAACCAAACCGCCCGTCGAATTCTGCATGTTACCGCCTTCGCCTGATCAACAACGTTGCCGTCTTAACACCGAAGCCGGGGCCAAGCGACACCGAGCTTGTGAAAAATTGTTAAGGCCGGCGGCGCCACTGTCACAGACTGCCGTCGGTGACGGCGCGTTGCCTGGTGGTCGAGGATTGCGGCAGCTCGACGCGCAGGCGCGCTCCGCCCAATGGCGGCGGGGCCTGCAGGGCGGTGACGTCGCCCCCGTGATCGATCACCACCTTGCGCACGATGGCCAGGCCCAGGCCGGTGCCGTGTTCTTTGGTGGTGACGTAGGGATCGAAGATGCGCTCGCGATCGGCGGCGGCGATACCGGGGCCGTTGTCGTCGACGACAAGCTCGGCCACCCGCCGCGCCGGATCACCGGCCACGCGCAGGATGATCTCCGGCGGGCGGCCGGCGCCCTCGGCGGCCTGCACGGCGTTCTCCACCAGGTTGGTCAGCACGCGGCGGATCAGCATGCGGTCGCACAAAGCGTCCACCCGTTCGGGCGGCCGTTCGATCCGGACGCAGGGCTGCCATTCGGCGTGGGCGCGCAGGAAATCTTCCACCACCTGCCCCAGATCCACCGGCGCCGGTTCGACCTTGGGCAGCTTGGCGAAGGCGGAGAAATCGTCGACCAGCCGCCGGATGCCGTCGATCTCCTCGCGCAGGATTTCCTGCGCGGTGGTCAGCAGGCGAGCGTACGCCGGATCGTCGCCGCGGTACTTTGATCCCAGTTCCTGCACGGCTAGCTGGATCGGCGTCAGTGGGTTTTTGATCTCGTGGGCCAGGCGTCGCGCCACCTCCTGCCAGGCCGACACCTTCTGCAGATATTCCAGACGCGAACGCGCCTCGCCCAGCTCCGCCACCATGCGGTTGAAGGCGCGGCCGAGTTCGTCCAGCTCGTCGCGGCCGCGCGGAAAGACGCGCACGCGCAGATCGCCTTCGCCGACGCGACGGGCGGCTTCGCGCAGGACGGCCACCCGACCGGTGGCGCGCCGGGCGACGAACAGTCCCAGCGCCGTGGCAAAGGCCAGGATGGTCACCATGGCGATGCCGAGGCCGCGGAAGATCATCGGCAACACCAGCGGGAAGACCCGATCCAGCTCTTGCTCGCGCTCCATCGCCGAGCGCAGGGCCAGAAAATTGCTGTAAACGTCCTTGGAAATCCCGAAGGTCAGCTCGAGCAGCCGCGGCGCCTCCTTGGTCGAACCGGAAAGCTCGACCAGGTTGGGCGGGGCTTCGCGCGCGTGCTCCAGCACTGATTGCGGCGCCGCCCATTCGTCGACCACCTTATCGCCAGCCAGCAGACGTGCCCGCAAGAGATCGGGCACGTCGGCCAGCTCGGCGGTGCGCGAGAATGTCCCGGCGGCGATCTCGTTGGCCCGATCGCGGAACGATTCCTTCATCTGCGTGAAGTAAGCGCGGTACACCTCGATGGCGTCGCCCAGCGACGCGCGCACTTCTTTTTGGTGCTGGTCGGTGATGGTGGAGACCCGGTTCAGCGTGGCCGACAGCAGATAGGCCGCCGTGCCCAGCGGCAAACTGGCCACGATGAACAGGGCGGCCAGGATCTTCCACTCGAAGCGTCCGGGCGGGCGCGGCAGCTTGAACGGCAGCTTCATGGCGGCGGCAGACCTTCCTCAAAAGTCTGCGACAAGAACCGCACCTGGCGCTCGCTGTCTTCGACGCGCGGGTTGACGAAGATGCTGACGAATGATCCGAAGAAGCTGTCGCCGGCGCCCACCCGACGCTGGCCGCGCGCCGGCTGCACCAGCCAGCGCCGCACGTCGGCCAGCAGCTCTTCGGAGATGGGATTCAGATCGGCGCGGAAGGCGAGAAAATAGCGGGCCCCGCGTTCCAGTTGGCGCAGGTCGACGATGGGGAAGTGCCACAGGCCGCAGGTGCGGTCGACGGCTTCGTCGACGGTCTTCACTTCGATCTCGGTGTCGGGGCCGGCGCCGCGGGTGATGCGCAGGCGGAATTTTTCGTCCCAGATGTCGTAGACGATCTCGCTGCGCTGGAAGGCCACCGCCACCGGATCGCCGCCGCCTTCGCGGTGCAGGTAGATGCGAATCAAGATGCGAGTGGCGAACCCTGACAAAAGGCGCTGGCGTTCGGCCGGGCCGAAGAGATCCTGCAAGCCTACACTGGCGGTCAGAAGACCCTTGTCGTGGTCGACCCCGGTAGTCCGGCGGGTCAGCGGCGCGGGGGCGCTGTTCTGCGCCTGCGCGCGCGCAGGCGATGACGACGCCGCTGCCAGCAGCAGCGTTATTCCGAACGCAGCCGTTGCCCTGGCTCGGATCATCAGAACGGGCTTCGATTCAGGATGTTCGCCACAGAGGCGGTGAACACGCCGATATAGGTGTCCAGACGCAGTCCCAGATCGCCGGTCAGATCGATCGGCGCGGTGCCCCAGGTCAGGCCGCCCGGGCGGTGAAAATCCGCGCTGCTGGCCAGGCCCAGCATACCCACCGCCACGAAAAGATCGCCGCCGTAGATGAACCCGCTGCGCCGAATGATCGGCACGGCGTAATCGATCAGCAGCCGCCCGGTGTAGTCGTCGTAACGATGCCCGGCCATCCCGGCGCCCAGCAGATTGCGCGACGGCAGGGTGGCGAAATTGATCCCCAACGCTCGCCGCGGCAAAAGCAGATTGAGATCCCCGACGAAGAACTGATCAAAGTACGGGGCGTTGCCGCCGATGGCCCCGCCGAGCAGGTGCAGCCCCAGCACGTGGCCGTACGGCATGCGCTGGTACAGCGATGCCTGTCCCAATGTCTTGACGAAGCCATAGCTGCCCGGGCCCGACGGCGCCGCCGCCTCGACCGAAACCAGCAGGTGCACACCGTTGCGTGGCAGCACCGGATCCGAACGCGTGTCGTAATCCACGCTGCCGGTCAGGGACGCCACCCGGCTGGATCCGGATGCGATCTTGAAATTGATCGTCTGGGTGCTGCCGTCGGGAAGGGTCTGCGTGCGGCCGGTGGGCAGGGCGGCGTCGACGAACTCCTGGCGGGCGTCCAGGAAGACGCGCACCGATCGGGTCAGCGTCTTGCCGATGCCCAGGATGCCGCCGCTGCGGCGCGTGCCCACCGCGACGAAGTCCGCCGGTCGGCCGTCGCTGTCGGCGCCGCTGGCGCGGAAAAGCTCGCTGCCGTTGTTGAAGAGGCCGGTGGCCGACAAAGTGATGTCGCCGCCACCCAGCGGCGGAGAGGAGATGTGCGCGCGCAAGCCCAGGCCGGCGCGGGCGCCCGGCACTCGTGGCGTGGTGGACGCGACGAAGCCACCACCCAGGTTGATGCCGCGGCCCAGGAAGTTCCCCTCCGACGCGTCGAGGCCGCCCCAGAAAGCAGTGGCCCGGCTCGAGCTGAGGAAGATGTCGTTGATGATCAGCGTGCCGCGTTCTTCGACCTCGACCAGTAATACGGCGCCGCCGCGTTTGCTGCCCCGCTGCAGCGACAAGCGCGCGTCGAGAAAATATCCCAGCGCCAGCAGCCGGTAGCGCGCCGCCTCGACGCGCGCGTCGGAGGCCCCCACCTCGTCGCCGGCGCGCAGGTGCAGGGCATCCATGATCAGCGCGGTCTGGGTCTTACGGTTGCCGCGAACAACGATGTCCTCGAGGACATAGCGCGGACCGAAGGCCGGGTTTTGAAAGTTGGGCGCCGCCGGATCGGCCTCGGCCGGTCCGGTGATGGAGTCGGGCGGCGGCTCGCCTTCGATGTCCGGATCGTCGGGGTCGGGATCGGCGGCGGCGCGGGCGGGGCCGGCGGCCCAGGTCGCCGCCATGCCCAAAGCCGCCGCCAGCAAGAGCCGCGGAAGCAGTTTCAAACCGACGCCCCCGGCATGCGCCGCGCGTTTCAGTTCAGCGGCGCCGGTGAGTGACCCGGTTCCTCGTCCAGTTCGTCCAGCAGGCGGCGTACTTCGTCCGACGGGCTCAGCAGGGCCATTCGCTGCAAGACTGCCCGCAACCGCCGCTGGTCGCCGCGGCCTTCGTAGATGCTGCGCAGGTTGTTCAGCATGCGCAGCAGCACCTGACGCGTGGTGGCCGGTTCCAGCAAGCGGGGATCGATCGGCCCTTCGTCGTTGGTGGCCCGTGCGTAAAGAAGTTGTAAATCCTCGGCGTCCAGCGGCCGGCCGTCGAAGGGGTCGATGATCATCGCCCCGCCCGCCACCGCGCTGCGCACCAGGAAATGCCCGGGGAACGACACGCCCTGGGCGTCGACGCCGACCCGCCGGCAGATCTCCACCAGCACGATGGCCAGCGTGATGGGAATGCCGCGCCGGCTTTCCAGCACGTCATTGAGAAAGCTGTTCTTCGGATCGTAGTAGTCGCTGGCGTTGCCGCGAAAGCCCAGCTCTTCGTACAAGACGTGCAGCACCGTGGCCATGTGCGGGGCGGTCGGCGCGCTGGCGATGGCCTGGCGCACGCGCGTCGCCAGGCCGTCCAGCATGTCGATGTAGCGGGCGATGTCCAGACCGGGATATTCGGCCTCCGCCACCATCAAAGCGGCCTGCGCCAGATCGCGGCTGGTCGCACGACTGACCACGTGCGCGAACAGGCTAAGGTCGGCCGCCTCCATCGCCGGGCAGCATAGCACTGTCGGGCGTGGCTGCGATCTCGGCCAAAAATGCCAGGCCGTACTGGTCCAGCTTTTTCGGACCGACGCCGGCGATGTCCAGCAATTCGCCCGCCGAACGCGGCCGCTGCTGGGCCATCTGGTGCAAGGTGGCGTCGTTGAAGACGATGTACGCCGGCATGCCACGCGCGTCGGCCAGCGCCTTGCGCAGCTTGCGCAGGCGGCCCAAAAGCTCGGCGGCATTTTCGTCCAGGGCGTCGGCGCCGGCGACGGCGGCGTTGTTGCCCCGGCCACGCGGCGGGCGCGAGTTCGTCGCCTCGGGGGGCGCCCCGCGCACGCGCCCCGGCTTCGCGCAGGCGGCCAGGATATCGGTCGCGAGACAGACGTCGCACGATGTTCCGCAGGCGTCCATCGCCTCGCCGAGATAGCGCGTGATGGCCTGGTGGCGGCACACGCCGGCCGCAGCAAAGCGGAACATCTCGCGCGCTTGCTCGCGCTGGCGGGCCGCCACCGACGGTTCGACGTCGTCGCCGAAGCGGTCATAGCTCATGACGTCGGCCCAGGAATAAAACAGCACGCAGTCGCTGGGCATGCCGTCGCGGCCGGCGCGGCCAATCTCCTGGTAATAACCCTCCAGCGATCGCGGCATGTCGCGGTGGATGACGAAACGGACGTTGGATTTGTCGATGCCCATCCCGAAGGCCACCGTCGCCACCACCACGTCGGCGTCGTCGCGGCGAAAGGCTTCCTGCGCGCGGTTGCGCTCGGCCGCTTCCATGCCAGCGTGGTAGCCGATGGCGCGCACGTCGTGCTCGCGCAGAAACGCCGCCGTGCTTTCCACCGATTTGCGCGACAGGCAGTAAACCACGCCGCTTTGCCCGGCGCGGGCCAGCACCAGGCGCAAGACCGCTTCGCGCACCTGCGGGACGGCGTCGTCGCCACCCTCGGCGGCGCTGTCGCGGCTGCCCTTGCGGTAGACGTGCAGGCGCAGGTTGGGGCGAAAGAAGCGCCCGCGAAATTGCGCCGGCCGGATCATCGCCAGCTGTTCGATGATGTCGCCCGTCACCGCCGGCGTCGCCGTCGCGGTCAAGGCCAGCACCGGCACGCCGCCAAAGCGTCGCTTGAGCCCGGCCAGATTGCGGTACGCCGGCCGGAAGTCGTGGCCCCAGTGGCTGATGCAGTGGGCTTCGTCGACGGCGATGAGGCGCAGATCGATCCGCGACAGCACGTGGCCCACCGACGCCTCGATGCCTTCGGGCGCGGCATAGCACAGCTCGTACGCGCCGGCGGCCAGGTCGGCGACGCGGCGGCGGCGTTCTTCCAGCGTCAGGCTGCTGTTCAGGTACGTGGCGCGAATGCCGACGTCGTTCATGGCGTCGACCTGATCCTTCATCAGCGCGATCAGCGGCGACACCACCAGCGTCGTGCCGCCCAGCACGCGCGCCGGGATCTGATAGGTCAGCGATTTGCCGGCGCCGGTGGGCATGATGCCGACGCAATCCCGCCCGGCCAGCACGGCGCGAATGATCTCTTCCTGCCCGGCGCGAAAATGGTCGTAGCCGAAGGTCGACTTCAGCACCTTGAAAACGGCGTCGTCGCCGATCGGCGGTCGACCGGCTGGAAACGCCAGCTGCACGGCACGGTCCTTGATCCCTTGCGAGATCTCTTTCAGCGCCGCCAGCGCCTCGGCCGAAAACAGGGCCGGCCGCACCCGCCACAGCATGCGCAGGCGGGCCAGCTCGCCGCTGCAGCGGGCGCGCAGGTTGGGATCATCGCGATCGCCGCCGCGCCAAAGCTGGGTGAGGGTCAAGACGTCGGCGTCGACCTCGTGGCCGACGGGATCGTCCGCGGACACCGGCGGCGCGGCGATCGCCGCGTCCGCGTCGACGTGGGCCGGCCGGGGGCCATGTGTGCTGGTCATCGTCACGGGGTTGGTCACCCCTGAGTCTTCGGCGGCGTCCAAGTTCGGTTGTTCGCTGCAGCGAGATTGCCAGACTCGCGCCGCACTGGCCAGAAGCGCAGGTGTGAATGAGTCAAGTGTTGTGGCGCTGACAATTTCTAGTGCTGGTATCCGTGTTGCTGATAACGAACACAAATGAAGTTGTCATCCTCGCGCCGTCCTCGCCGCCCGTTCTGCGCCGTTTCGCGAACGTTTCGATCGGCGGTCGGGGCGCCGCCTGTTGCGCGCCAAGCAACGGTGTTGTTTGCGACGCTCATCATCGCGTCGAACATCGGCTGCGGGTTGACGGGACGAATTTCGGACAGCGATCCGGTGTTCTCGTCGGGCAGCGGTGGCTCTCGCGGCAACGCCGACGCCGCCGTCGATCAGAACCAGAACGGCAGCGGCGGCAGCTTCATCCCACCCAGCGACGCGGCACCTCCACCGATCGACGTGGATATGGGGCCGAAGTCATGCGCGACCACTTCTGTTTGCGCCGCCGGTCAGATCTGTCTCGGCGGCATCTGCCAGGGCGATCCGTGCGCGACGGGCAGCGCGTGCGCCGCGGGCCAGGCGTGCCGGGCGGCGTGCGTGGCGGTGGTTGATCGCTGCGCCGGCGTCACCTGCAGCGACGGCCAGACCTGCGTCGACGGCGCGTGCGTGGCCGGCTGCTTCGCCATCCCGTGCGCCGGCGTCACCTGCGCGGCCGGCAAGCACTGCGACGCCGGCACCGGCAAGTGCGTGGACCTCGGCGCCTGTGACGCCCAGTGCCCGACGGGAATGGCGTGCAACCTGACGTGCGCCGCGCCCAGCGCCTGCGCCAACGTGAAGTGTCCGACGGGCCAGACGTGTTCGGGCGGGCACTGCCTGGACGATCCGTGCGCGGCGGTGACATGCGCGCCGGGCAGCGTGTGCAACGGCGGCACCTGCATCGACACCTGCTCGTGCGCCGGTGGCTGCGGGACCAACGGTCATTGCGTGGAAGGCAAATGTCAGTGCACGCCGACGTGCCCCGCCGACGGCAGCAAGGGCGGACTGTCCGACGGCTGCAAAGGAACGTGCGCCTGCGCCAGCGGCGCCAAGCTGTACAACGGCGCGTGCTGCAAACCGCAGTGCCCGGTAGACGGCACCTGCGGCGGCAGCGACGGGTGCGGCGGCACCTGTGGTTGCACGGGCGGCGGCGGCCAGAAGTGTTACGGCGGCCAGTGCTGCGTGCCCAGCTGCCCCGCGGACGGCAGCAAAGGCGGGATGTCCGACGGCTGCGGCGGCACCTGCGCGTGTGGCAGCGGAACGAAGCTGTACATGGCGGCGTGCTGCAAGCCGCAATGCCCGGTGGACGGAACGTGCGGCGGCAGCGACGGTTGCGGCGGCACCTGCGGCTGCACGGCCACTGGCGGCCAGAAGTGTTACGGCGGTCAGTGCTGCGCGCCGAGCTGTCCGGCGGATGGCAGCAAGGGCGGGATGTCCGACGGCTGTGGCGGCACCTGCGCGTGCGCCAGCGGAGCGAAGATATACAAAGGCGCCTGCTGCAAACCGCAGTGTCCGATCGACGGCAACTGCGGCGATACCGATGGCTGTGGCGACACCTGCGGCTGCGCCAGCGGATCGATGTGCATCGGTGGCCAGTGCACCGCGCGCACGTGTTCGCCGGCCTGCGGCTGCGGTCAGCTTTGCGTGGACGGCACCTGTATGGCGCATCAGTGCGAGATCGATCAGTTCGCCTGCGGCTGCACCTGCTGCGATGGTGGCGATGCCTGCGTGGCAGGTCGCTGCGTGCCGCAAACCGCAATTCCTTAGAAGTCGCGGGAAGCCTGGGCCCTCTCGCGTGTCCACCCGGTCTCCGCAAGGGGAACCGCGCGGGCAAGGCCCGCGCTCCTGTCTGAAACGGCGGCGCTTGTCTACTCGGACATCTTGTTAGCGGTCGCCCCTTGGCGCGTGGACGCGGCGTCTTTCTGATTCCGCCGCAACGCCCCGTCGATCAGCCGCTTCCCGTCGATGATGGCGCGGCGATGCGTGCCGCGCCCGATCTCGCCGCCGTCGTCGCGCGCCTCGACGGCGAACACGAAATGCTTGCCTTCACGCCCGGTGAAGCGCGCGCTGGCCGCCACCGTGGCGCCCGGCGGGGTGGCCGCGGTGTGCACGATGTCCACGCTGACGCCGACGGACAATTCACCCACGCCCAGCAACGGCGCCAGCACGCGCCCAGC
This sequence comes from Polyangia bacterium, assembly GCA_036493295.1. Classification (GTDB taxonomy): domain Bacteria; phylum Myxococcota_A; class Polyangia; order Fen-1088; family Fen-1088; genus DATKEU01. Next base: position 9,931 of record DASXQB010000375.1, read on the forward strand.
GGCGATCTCCATCAGCGCCACCAGCCGCGCCGTGGCCAGGACGTCCGGAAATGCATCGCGTCCGTCGGGGCTGATGGCGCTGGCCAGATCCAGCTTTCCGACGGTCAGCTGGGCCGTGGCGGTCGTACCAATCGGTAATTCAAGCATGCGGCCAGTATCGCCGACTGTCGGGAGAGTGAATATTTGTGATACAAAGGAAGACGTCACGCGTATGTATTGGCGGCCAGCGTTGTCGCCAGCAGGGCCAGTTTTTTCATGACCCGTCACCGCAACACCAAGGCCGAGGTCACCTTGCGGCGCCGCGTGTTCCTGGGCGCCCTTGGCCTTGGTCTATCGGCACCGCTGGCCACGCGCATGGCGCGCCGAGCGGTGGCGCTGGCAGCCATGCGGCCGCGTCGGTTGATGATCGTCTACATCCCGCACGGCATGCCCGACGAACACTTCACGCCCACCGGCAGCGACGGGAATTTGAACCTCAGCCCGTCACCGATCAGCGTGCTGTCGCCGCTCGAGCCGTACAAATCGTACGTCACGTCGGTGCAAGGAATCACCATGAACGCCGGCGCTACCAACCACGCCGCCATTCGCGCCGTTCTGACCGGATTCCCTGAAGGCGCCGGCAGCGATTCCATCGACGCGCTCATCGCCACCAAGCTGGGTGTGTCGGCGTACGCCATGGGGACAGTTCCGTATTCGGCGGGCGCGGGATTTTACAGCGACGATTTTCTCTTGAAACAAGGCACCTGGGTGCGGCCCGAACCGGACCCGGGCAAAAGCGCCACCGCTCTGTTCGGCGCCGCCGGGGCCGAAATATCGTCGTTGTCACCTTCGCCCGCTGCCGCCGGCGAAGCGGCTTTTCGCGCCGAGATGCTGGCCCTCACCGAAGGCGAGATCGCCAGCGCGCAAAAACTTTTGTCCGGCCTGACCTCCGAACAAAACAAGCTGCAAATCCACCTGGACGCCGTGCGCAGCCTGCAGGCGATGGGCCCGGGCGCGGCCGGGGGCATGCGCATGCTGACCTGCACGGGCCGACCGGATCTGCCGTCGGTCGCCGCCATCGCTGGCAAGGATCCGTTGGATCCCGCCAACCTGGCCGGCGTGCTGGACGCCAATCTGGAGGTGGCGGCGGCGGCCCTGGCTTGCGGGGCCGCCAGCGTGATCAGCCTGCAGAACATGTACACCAACGCCGGCATCGCCATGAACTTCGCCGGCGGGCCGGGGATCGCCAAGGCGCACCACGATCCTATTTCGCACTCGTGGGACGACGCCGGCCGCGCCGAGTTCGCCACCTGCCAGCGCTGGTTCTATCAGCACCTGGTCACGTCGCTGGTGAAGACGCTGGCGGAAACGCCCGACGCCGCCGATACCACCGGGTCGCGCATGGTCCTGGACAACACGTTGATCATGGTGTGCAGCGAGATCTCCGACGGAGCGGAGCACAACTCGGACGCGTCGCCGGTTTACGTCGACACCAAACCGATCGATACCTCGCTGCCGTTCGTCCTGATCGGCGGCGGCAGCGGTTATTTGAAGACCGGCGGTCGCATCGTCAACGCGAAGACGGTCCACACCGATCTGCTGGCCACGCTGGCCGACGCCATGGGCGCGCCGCTGCCCTCCATCGGCGGTCAGGCCGTGCACCCGATCGCGGAGTTGAAAGCGTGACCGCCTCGGTCGCCGGCGCGCGGGCGCGGTTCGCGGCGCTGGCGGCGCTGGCGGCGGTGCTGGCGGGAGGCTGCACGGGGACGCTGGAAGGCGCGCCGGTCACGCCCAATAACGGTGGCGGTGGCGGTGGCGGTGTCGGTGGCGCTGGTTCGGGCGGCGCGGGCGGCCAAGCCACGACCAGCACCGGCACACCCACTGTCGACATGTTGGCCGCCAGTTGCTCGTCGACGCAGCTGGCGCCGCCGATGCTGCGGCGGCTGGGCGCGCGCGAATACGCCGCCACGGTGAGCGCCGCCTTCGCGCCACTGGTCACGGCAGGCGTCGATCTGTCGTCGCTGATCAGCATCAGCGACGACACGCTGTCAAAGTTGCGCCTGGGCAACGACGCCTCGGTCTTGCTGGTGGGCAATCAGACCGCGCAGCAGGTGATGGCCTCAGCAGAGTCAGTGGCCGCCACCGTGACCAGCGCCGATCATTTGCCGCAGGTGTTGCCGTGCGCCGCCACCAGCCCTGACGAGACCTGCGCCACCACCTTCGTGAACACCGTCGGTGCGGCGCTGTTTCGCCGGCCACTGCAAGCCGACGAAACCAGTCGTTATGTCGGCGCCTATCGCAGCATCGTGGCCCGCGCTGATTTTCCCACCGCCATCAAGTGGACGCTGTCGACGATGCTGCAGTCGCCAGCAATGCTGTACCGATCGGAGATCGGCGCCAAGCAGGGCGCTGCCTATCAGCTGTCGCCAACGGAGATCGCCAGCGCTCTGGCGTACGATTTCGGGGGCGGCCCACCGTCGGCGGCGCTGCTGGCGCAGGCGCAAAGCGGGGCGCTCGCCGATCCCACCCAGCGCGTCGCCGCGGCGAAACAGCTGCTCTTGACCAGCGCCGGCCAGCAATCATTGCAGCAGTTTTTTCGCCAGTGGGGTCTTTACACCCGGGTCATCACCGAGACCCGGACCGTCGGCAGCTTTGACTTCCCCTCGATTCGCCAGGCCATGACCGACGAGACCCAGCGCTTCATCGACGAGGTGGTGGTCAATCGCAAAGGCAGCGTCAAAGATCTGCTGACCGCGACGGTGACTGTGCTGACCCCGACGCTGGCGCAGTATTACGGTTACGGCAGCCCGGGCGCCGATTGGACGGTGGTCGATCGCCCGGCGCAAGCGAGCGTCGGTTTTCTCGCGCAAGGATCGTTGCTGGCCGGCAACGCGCATCCCGATTCGTCGTCGCCGACGCTGCGTGGGTTGGTGGTGTTTGAACGATTGCTGTGCAACACGCGCCCGCTGCCGCCGCCCAACGTTCCGCAGATCGCCCCCGTCGCGCCCGGCGTGAAGACCACCCGCCAGCGCTATGAAGAACAGCACGCCGCCGGCGGCGCCTGCCAGGCCTGTCATATCCACTTCGATCCGATCGGCTTCGGGTTCGAACACTTCGATCAAACGGGCCGCTACCGCGCGGACGACGGCGGCCTGCCCATCAACGCGGCTGACACCGCGCGCGCGCCCGACGGGACGACGCTGTTCTCGTTCGACGGTCTCACCGACCTGGCGCAGAAACTGGCGGCGCTGCCCCAGGTATCAAGCTGCGTGGGCGGCTATGCCGAGGCCTACGTGTTCGGCGGCGGCGGCGGCCAGTCGTGCCTGGCGGTCGAGCAGCGGCAGGCGTTGGTGCAAGGCCAGACCGGATTGCTGGATTTCGTGGCGTCGCTCGCCGCGGCGCCCAGTTTTCTGCAGCGCCGCGCGCCCTGATTCAAGTAGCGACAAAGCGGCGCCTGGCCGCCGGCCAGGCTAGACTTAAGCTTCATAAAATGGAGGTTCCTAATGAAACTCGTTAAGCACCTTGCCTGGGGATTGCTGATGGGCCTGATCCTCAGTGGCTGCATTGATGACAACGGTCGCGGCTATTACAACCGCGGGTACTTCCCGGCCACCTGCCGCAAGTTCGCCAACTGCGACAGCTGCACCATGGCGCTGGGCTGCGGCTGGTGTCAAAGCGGCGTCCACGGCCTGTGCACCAGCGATCCCGATCAGTGCGCGAACGCGACGACGTTTTCGTGGACCTGGGAAGCCACCGGTTGTCCGGGCGCGCCCGCTGACGGCGGTGCCGCCGACGGAGGGACCTCGGTCGAGCCGGCTGCCGACGGAGGAACGGCCGTCGACGCGACCTCCGACGTCGCCACGGATGCGGGTGTGGACGCGCCGATCGCCGCCGACGTCGCTGACGAAGCCGGCTAGTCGCCGTCGCGCGACGGGCGGTTTCAGGTCGGCGCGGTCCAGTCGCCGCCCATCGGGCGCAGCACCAGTTCGTGCGTCCAGGCGTGGCGATCCTGACGGTGCAGGTACTCGCAGGCGCGGGCGATCTCGTCTTGCGGGATGCCGCGATCGGCGCCGTTTTTCCCCAGCCATTCCTGCGTGCGATCGCTGGTGATGGGGCCGTCGACGGGAACGTAGACTGCGTGAACACCCTGAACGCGCCATTCTCGCGCCGCCACCTGCACCAGCGCGCGCAGGCCGTGCTGGATGGCGCCCAGCGAGGCGAATCCTTCTTTGGTGCGCAGTCCCGACGAGGTGCCGATCTGGATGAACGTGCCGGCGCCTTGCTGCAACAGCTTCGGTCCCACCGCCTTCAACAAATTCCAGGTGCCGCGCAGGTAGGCGGCAAAGTGGCGATCCAGCTCGGCGTCGTCGATCTCCAGCAGCGAGCGAGCGCCGAAGCGACCACCGGCGGTCTGCGCGGCGATGCACAGGTCGACGCGCGGGCGATCGCGCACCAGCGCCTCCAGCGACGCGCGGTCCCCGAGATCGCACACCACACCCACGCCGCGCCCACCCGCCGCCGTCACCGCC
>DASXQB010000376.1:0-7383 GCA_036493295.1 Polyangia bacterium
TCTCGGTGCGGCCTTCCACCGGCTTGTACTCGGTCAGGCGGCGGCGGTAGCTCTCCAGCGCTTCGGTGATCTCTTCGTCGGTGACCTTGGGCGCGCGGCGGGTGAGCGGCAGGCCCAGGTAATCTTTCGGCACCACCTGCGAGCGGACCTCGACGCGCGCCGAAAATTTGAACGGCGACCCCGATTGCAACTCCAGCTTGTCGACGGTGGGCGGCGCCACCGGCTGGATCTGTTTTTCGGTGATGGCCTGCCCGATGGAGGTTTCGATCAGGTCCCGAGCGACCTCGTCCTCGACCTGGCGTTTGTACATCTTTTCAATCAGATTGCGCGGCACCTTGCCGGGGCGAAAGCCGGGCAGGCGCACGTCGCGTCGTAACTCGTTGTATGCTTTGTCCAGCTTGGGAGCCACGTCGGTCCAGGGCAGCTCGAATTCGACGCGCTTTTCAACCGGGGAAATGTCTTCGATGGTGATTTGCATGGTTAGGCGCCCCGATGTCTACCGCCGCCCCCGTTCCCAAGCAAGATGGGAGGCCAGCGGGCGTGGCTCAAGTTCGATCCGCTTCTTTGCCCTTGCCCAGGCGGGGGTGTGTCGTTCAGCATAGGGGCCTTCCTCACATGGGTTCAGCCGGTTTCACGCTCGCCGATCGATTGGGAGCAAAGTCCTTTCCGTGTTCTGTGTCCGGGTGCACGCGCACCTGGATCTCGCTTGCGTCTGGAAAGGGACTGAAACTGGGTGGACGGAACGCGCCCGATCCATCCGACCCGACGTCGGCGATGTGCGATTCGTGCCGCGACAAACTGCCCAAGCTTTCGCCGATGGAGCGCAAGTGCGATCGCGCCGGCTGCGAGCACACCTGGACCTGGTCCGTGCCCGCGCAGCTCGAAGCCTTTGCCACCAAGCGCCCGGCGCCGACGATGCTGTGCGGGTCGTGCGAAGAAAAACTGGGCGCCCTGGAAGACAAGGCGATTCCCTGCTCCGTCGAGGGTTGCACCCGCACGTCGGTGTTCAGCAAGCGAGCGCAGCTGATCGCCGGCGCGCCCGACGTCGAACCAACACCACCAGCGTCCATGTGCGGTCCGTGCGACGGCGTCTTCAAGAAACTGAAGGACCGCCAGGTCAGCTGCGGCATCCACGGCTGCAAGCACAAATGGCTGTGGCCGGCCCAGGAGCAGATTCAGGATTACGCTGCCGGCAAACCCAACGAACCGCCGCGGCGAATGTGCGACGAGTGCAAGACCGTCTTCGGCGGCGTCGCCGATCGAGACGTGCGCTGCCGAACCTCGGGCTGCAAGAAGACCTGGAGCTGGGCGCGCGGCGATCAGCTGGACGCCTGCATCGCCGGCAAGCCGACGCCCAAAGCGCCCCACCGGATGTGCCAGAGCTGCCTGGACATCTACTCGCGGCTGAAAGACGTCGAGCGTCCCTGTCGCCGCTCCGGCTGCAAACGGACCTGGACTGACAAGCGCGGCGCCCAGCTGGCGCGCGCGGTGCGCGGCAAGACCGGCGATCCGTATCCGCACTACTGCGAAGAGTGCGAAAAAGAGATGGGCGATCTCGACGATCGCTTGGTGGCTTGCAAGACCGACCACTGCACCGGCACGTGGACCTGGACCAAGGCGCAACAGCTTGCCGCCGGGGTCAAGCCACAGATGAAAGAGCCGCCCGTCGAGGCGACAGCGACGGCAGTGCCGGCGTCCAATGGTGCGCCGGCCGCCCCTGATGCGCCGCCGGCTGAAGGACAGATCGCTGCGGCCATCGCGCCCCTGCCCGTCCAGCCGCGCGCCTCCGCCACCTCGCGCCGCCGCGACAAGAAGCGCCGCCGCGAGGTGCGCGCGCCCGAACGTCGCTGCGAGGCCTGCATCGAGTTCCTCAAGGATCGCAAGACCCGCGAGATCCCGTGCAAGACCTGCGGCACGCCGATCTACTGGCCGCCGGAAAGCCAGCTGCAAACCCACCTGGGCAACTGGGCCGAGCCAAGCCTGTGCGGCGCCTGCAAGCGCGACGCGACCGAGGCCGCCCGGGTCGCCCAGCGCGAGGCCTTGCGCCACCCGCCCCTGCCCGGCCACGAAAACAATCACGAAGCGCCCGCCGCCGCATTGGCCACCGCCGCGCACGAGTCCGCCGCCGAAGACGGCACGGCGACGTCATCCTCGGCCGACGCCCCGTCGTAAGACTGCCTTAGGGCGAAGATCCGCCGGCGGCGGCCGCCAGTCTCCCGCTCAGCCGGGGCCCTCGGTGGCCAGGGCACGCGCCAGCGGAAAATCCGCCGGCAGTAAATCCAGCGTCGGCAAGCGCGCTGCCTCGATCCACGCCACCTCCGCCACCTCGACCGGCGCGGGAACGCCGCCTGTGATCGTGCAGGCGTAAACCAGCATCAGCAGATCGAATTCGGCATACGGGTGAAAGACCACCTCGTGGATGCGATCGACGCGCACGGAGCAGCCCAACTCCTCGCGCACCTCACGGATCAGAGCCGCCGCCGGAGATTCGCCGGGTTCAACTTTGCCGCCGGGAAATTCCCACAGAAGCGGCATTGCCTGATCCGCCCGGCGCCGCGAGACCAGCACCCGCCCGCCGTCGCGGATCAATGCTGCCACCACCAGCTTTCGAACCCGCGGCCCCGATGACATCGGCCCACGCTAGCAGATCGCCGCCGGCGTCGACGCCGGGCGCGCGCTGTTGCGGCTACGACGAGGCTGGACGTGCTGCCGCCAGGCGGATCTTGACCTTCGCCGACTGCGCCTGGGCCAGCGCGGCCTGCTGGTCGATCAATGCCAGAAGCTCGTCAAGGCGGAACGGCTTGTTCACCACCGCCGGGCTGGTCTCTTCCAGGAACCGCTTGGCGTCCGCCGAGAATGCGCCGCCGGTGACGAAGATGAATCGATCGGCCAGGGCCGGCATGCGCGCCCGAACCACCGCGAACAGATCCATCCCCGACATGTCCGGCATCTGCAGATCGCACAAGACCACGCCGAAGTCGTTGTCCGTCTCCAGAAGCCGCAGCGCCTCTTCAGCGCCCAGAGCGGTGACCACGTCGTGGGTCTCGCCCAGCATGCGACGATAAGCCTTCAGCAACAGCGCCTCGTCGTCGACGGCCAGGACGCGGCGGCGTTCATATCCAGGGCGGCGGTCCGGCGCGGGCACGACGATCGGTTCGCTGACCGCCGCCGACGCCGGCAGCCGCACGCGGAACGTGGCGCCCTCGCCGGGCCGGTTGTCGACGCTGACGTCGCCGCCCAGCGCGCGCACGATCCCTTGCGAGATGGGCAGCCCCAACCCGGTCCCCACCCCGCGCGGCTTGGTGGTGAAGAACGAATCGAAGATGCGCGGCAAGACCTCTTCGGGGATGCCGGGACCGTTGTCCTGCACCTCGACCACCACGAAGCCGTCCTGATCAAAGCTGCGCACGCTGACGATGTTGCGGTTGATGCGGGTCTCGTCCAGCGCCTGCGCCGCGTTCATGATCAGGTTCAAGAACACCTGGCCGAGGCGCGCCAGGTTGGCCCGTACCGCCTTCGTCGCCCGCAGATCGCGCTCGACGTGGGCTCTATATTTCAGCTCGTTCCGCAGCATCGTCAGCGCCGATTCGACCGCCGCGTTCACGTTCACCGACGACGTCGAGTCATAGTCAGCGTGCGAAAACGATCCCAGATCGCGCACGATGCGGTGAATGCGGGCCATGCCCTCCTTTGACTCCTGCAGGATGGCGGTGGCTTCGAAGAGAATCTCCGGCAGGCCCAGGCGCTTGGAGGTGCCGGTCGGCAGATCCTTCAGCTTCTCTTCGATAAGCCGCATCTGCCCGGACAGCGCTTCGATGTTGGCCAGCACGAACGCGGCCGGGTTGTTGATCTCGTGGGCCACGCCGGCGGCCAGCATGCCGATCGACGCCAGCTTTTCGGCTTGCAGGCGGCGCACCTCGCCTTCGCGGTCCGAGGTGATGTCGCGGACGTACAGCAACACGCGCTTGCCTGAGACCGGATAGGCGCGCGCCACGAACGCCCGGCCATCGACGTTCGCCCCGCGATCGCACTTCGACGCACTGATGATGGCGTCGCGGGCCAGCGCGTCCAGCTCGCGCCGCAACGGGGTCCCGTAAAGCCGCCTCCCGGTCGAGTTCGCCACCTCCAGCACGCCCGACTGATTGATCAGGCACAGGCCTTCCTCGAACACGTCGAAGGTCTCGCGCAAGGTGTCGCGTTCGGCGCGCAGCTGGTGCGCCAGCTTCTCCACGTCGCCGGTGCGCTGGCGAATCTTGGTCTCGAGCTCGGCGTTGTAATGCCGGATCTCGTCGGCCAGCGCCTTCACCCGCAGCACCGACTTGATGCGCGCCACCAGCTCTTGATTGCTGACCGGCTGGACGATGAAGTCATCGGCGCCGACGTCCAGGCCGCGCAGGCGGCTTTCGACCTGATAGTGGGTGGCAGTCAAGAACAGCACCGGCAGCCGGCGCGTGCGCTCGTCGGCGCGCAGCTGACGGCAAACCTCATAGCCGTCCATCCCCGGCATCTGGACGTCCAAAAGCACCAGATCAAAATCCGAACGGCGCACGCGATCCAAGGTGGCGACGCCGCTGTCCACCTCTTCTACTTCGTGCTCGGTCAGTTTTTGCAGGGTCTGGACAACCGCGAACCGGCTGTCCGCGTTGTCATCGGCTAGGAGTATGCGTGCCACGCGCCCCCTCCTCGCCAAGCGGCAACCTGACGGTGAATCGCGACCCGGCGCCCGGCGCGCTGGCGACGCCGATCTGACCGCCCATCACCTCGGTCAGGTGCCGGGCGATGGCCAGGCCCAGGCCCGCGCCGTGCTTGCGGTGCGCCGGGTCGGCCTGAAAAAATTCGTCAAAGATGCGGGGTTGGGCGTCTTCGGCGATGCCGATACCGGTGTCCGTGACGTCGATGCGCACGCCGTTCGCCGTGGGGTCGAGCGCGGCGCTGATCGTTACTGCGCCCGTCGCCGTGAACTTGACGGCGTTGCCGATCAAGTTGGTCAACACCTGCTCTAGCCGAGCGGCGTCGCACCAGGCGGGCGGCAGAGCGTCCGGCAGCGCAACCTCCAGCGGCAGTCCTTTTGCCGACGCCAGCGGCGACAGCGCCAAGACCACGGCGCGCACCGACGCGGCGATGTCGGTGGCGCGCGGCTCGACCGCCAAGGCGCCGGCTTGAATGCGCGACAGATCCAGAAGATCGCCGGCCAGCCGCAACAGGTTCTGGGCGTTGCGATCGATCACCTCCAGATACTTGCGCTGCTCGACCGACAGCGGACCCACCAGTTCGTCCAGCAACAACTGCGAAAGAGCCAACATCGCGTGCAACGGCGTGCGTAGTTCGTGGCTGACCTTGGCGACGAAGGCGCCTTCCGATTGATCGCCGCGGCCCAGGGTCACCGCGCTGGCATCGCGCTCGGCGCGCAGCTCGTCCAGCTTGCGCCGTTGATCACGCAGCGCCGTGTGCATCGCCCGCATCTCGTCGTTCTGGGCAGCCAACGCGCGCGCCAGGGCCGCTGATTGCTCGCGCGCCAGCGCCAGATCGCTCGGCTGTTCTTGCAACGCACGATCGCCGCGCGGGCCAGTGGTGCGCCTCGGGCGTGATCGCGGCGCAACGTCTTCAATCGCCAACCCCGCCGAACTTGGAACGGAATGCCTTGTCGCCATCGCTGATGCAGGCTCCTCAACAGCGTCGATCTCCGAAATCGTCGCGCGGCGATCATCAGTCCAAACGAACGGCGAATCAAGCGTTCGTCGACGGAGAAACCGATCAAAACGGGCGCTGGCCTGAGTCACTGTCGGCCCGAGTGTGACCTCGCCCGACGTCAGCAATCCCCGGGGAAAGCCCTAGGGATTGAGCGCGGCCTTCAGGGCGGCGCGCAGCAGCGGATAGCGAAAGTGAAAGCCCGATTCCAGCGTGCGAACGGGCATGGCGCGCTGGCTGGCCAAGAGCAGCTCGTCTGCCTTGTCGCCCACCACCAGCCGCAAAGCGAAGGCCGGCGCCGTCAGCAGCGACGGGCGCGACAGCGTCGCCGCCAGCACCGAGGTGAATTCGCGGTTGGTCGCCGGCTCGGGCGCCACCGCGTTCAGCGGCCCCACGGCGCGCGCGTCGCTGAGCGCGTGGCGGATCAACGCCACCTCGTCATCGATGTGAATCCAGGGAAACCACTGATTGCCTGAACCCACCCGCACCCCCAATCCCACCCGAAACACCGGCAGCAGCTTGCCCAGCATGCCGCCGTCGCGCGACAGCACCACCCCGGTTCGCACCACCACCACGCGCACGCCCAGCTCCTGCGCACGCAGCGCCTCGCCTTCCCAGTCGCGGGCCAGCTCGGCAAGAAATCCGGTGCCCGACGCCGACGTCTCGGTGAGCAGCTCGTCGCCGCGATCGCCGTAATAGCCGACCGCCGATCCCGAGACCAAGACCTTCGGCCGGGAGGTCAAGCCGCGTATCCCATCGACCAGCGCCCGGGTGGCGACGATGCGGCTGTCGCGCAACACCTTCTTGCGTTTGTCCGACCAGCGGCCGGCTGAGATCGATTCGCCGATCAGGTTCACCACGGCGTCGACGCCCTCGAACGCGCCCATCGGTGGCTGGCCGGAGGTGGCGTCCCAGACGTGCAAGACCGCGCTGGGAAGAACGCGCGCTGCCCGCGAAACATCGCGCACCAACGCGGCGACCTCGACGCCCGATTCGACCAGCGCGGCGCTGAGCTTGGTTCCGATCAGCCCGGCCGCGCCGGCGATGAGGACCTTCATCCGAAAAGCATATTTCGTTGGGTCAACCGTTCCGACGAGCGAATCATTCGACGACCGTGTCGATCTTCGCCGCTAGAATGAAATCGTTCTCCGACAAACCCTTCACGGCGTGGGTCCACAGCGTGACGTCCACCTGGTTGTAGTGCACGCAGAAATCCGGGTGGTGGCCCTCTTCCTCGGCCAGGGCCGCCATCCGATCGACGAAGGCCATGGCGGCCAAAAAATCCACGAAGGAGAATCGTTTGTGGATCTCAGGGTGCGACGCCGCGGCGCGCTTCGCCCAGCCGGACAGCTGGCCCAGCAAATTGGCCGTTGTGGCGTCATCGAGCGGCGGCGTTCCTCCCTCGCAGGGGACGCAGCGCCGAGCGGAAAGTGGTGGGTCCTTGGCGGCGGCCATGGTCGGGCTCCTTGTGTGAATGTCGCGGTTTTGGCAGTTTGTTTACAATATGTCCACTGCCCTGACGAACGGCATTCTGATCTCGGTCAAGAGCGAGTACATCCCTGAACGTTCATCTTTGTCGTCGCGGCAGTTCGCTTTCGCGTACACGGTGCACATCGAAAACCAGGGCGCGGTGACCGCCCAGCTGCGCAGCCGGCACTGGATCATCACCGACGCCGGCGGCGGCGTGCAGGAGGT
>DASXQB010000377.1:0-5503 GCA_036493295.1 Polyangia bacterium
TCGGCGGCTACAGCCACGCCTCTGGCTTCGGCGGCGGCGGTCACTTCGGTGGCGGCGGCAGCCACTTCAGCGGGGGCGGCGGCAGCCACTTTGGTGGTGGTGGTGGCGGACGCGGGCGTCGCTAAGAGCGATCGCCGCCACCGTCATTTTAAAGCCGGGCGCGTGGCGCCCGCGTAACGGCGTCACCGCCCGGAAACGTCTGTTCGTTCAACGAGCGACGCGGCGAAACAGTCGCAGGATCAGCAGCAGTACGATGGCGCCCACAAACGCCACGAAGATCGTTGCCGGCAACCCATGGAACGGCACACCGACGTGCAGCCCGCGGAACAGCATCCCGCCGAGAAAAGCGCCCACGATCCCCACCACGATATCGCCCACCACGCCCAGCCCGCCGCCTACCACCGCCGACGCCAGCCAGCCTGCGATCAATCCCACCGCGATCCAAATCAGAAGCATCTGCATGCTCATCCGGGCCTCCTTGTTAAGACAGGGCCAGCCTTTTGCGAATGCCGTGCCACGCTGGCCGGTCAGGCGCGGACGGCTTCGAAGGTCAAGACCCGTTCGATCTTGCCGGCACCCGTCAAGGGCGAGACCAGATAGGGACGTGAGGCCGAAGACCAGCGCCCCAGTTGAAAACCATGCTGACCGGCCAGGTCGAAAACTTCCTGGCGGGACCAGCGGCGAGTCAGCGGCGTTTCGGGCGGGTAGAGCAGTGGCCCCTGGTTCAGCCAACGACCGCCCGGCCGCAAGAGACGCCGCAAGGTTTCGAGAAAGACGCCAAGGTCGGTGGGCACGCGATCGATGAACCAAGGCGTGACGACAGTGTCGAAGGTGCCGTCGGTGAACGGTGGCGCCAGGCCGTTGGCCAGGAAAAAATGAAAGTCTCCGTCGCCCAGCGGCCCGTCAGGCGCATTCAGCATCCAGGCCGCCGAGGCGCGGCTGGCCTCGAGGACGTTCAGGCTGGCCTCGGTGAGACGAACGGCGCCGCCGCGAACGACGGCCTCCGCGATCACGAACAAGTACGGATCAATGTCCAGGACCGCGGTCTCTGTCGCGCCACACTGTCTGTGAAGATCATAGGCCAGGCGGCAGGCGCCCGCGCCGAGGACCAGCACGCGTCCCAGCGCGCCGCTGGCGACTTCGCGGAGAGCGTCGAGCGCTTGCTGATTCTCGCGCGCGTCGGGATCGGTCCACCCCCAGTCGCGGAAGAGATAGTAGCTGTACTCGACGACACCGCGGGGCAGGCCGTTGGCGGCGCCGTCAAGCGGGCCTCCCAGCGCCGGAGCGAGCTGCGCCGCGAAGTCGTCAACCTGATCGCGAACGGCCTGCGCCATGGCGCGCAGCCGCGTTCGACCGTCGGTGGGAAGGTCGGGCTTGCGCGCCTCGGCCTCGAGGCCGGTCTGGGTTTTCTGTCCGTTCGCCAGCAGCAGCGCCAGCTGCCCGCGCCACAGGTTGACGTGCGCGTCCGGTTGGGGCAGCAGCACCGGGATGCGTCCGACACGCGGGTAAGCCTGCTGGCACCGCGCACACGTCAACGGGATGGCCCGCGGATCGAAGGGGCCACCACAGAGCACACAAACCACGCGATCAAGGAGGCGCTCGCTCAAGCGACCACTGTCGATCCGATCGTCGAACTTGGCAATCAGTCCGGTTCGCGCGTCGGCGACGCCCGAGGGTTCAGAGCCAGCCCGACGTCGTCGGATCAGCGCTTCCGGAGGATCGCCTGGATCAAGGCCGTGACGTCTTTGCGGCCGTGCGACAGTCGCGACTGTGCGCGTGCTGGCGAGACGCCAGTGAGATTCGAAATCTCCTGCATTTCGTATCCCAGCACGTCATGCATGATGACCGCTTCGGCGCGCGTCTGTTTGATCTTGCCCAGGGCCAAAAGCAGGATTTCTCGGCTGGGCCGGGACTCGGTCGTCAGATCGTGGTCGACGCTCTCGCGGCGTTGGACGTGGTCCCGCAGAGCTTCGAAGGCCACCTGCTGAGTCATCAGCGCGACCCATCCGTCGAGGCTGCAGAGCGGAGGAAGCCGCTTCCAAACCACCCCGGCGACCAGTCGCTCCAGCGCTTGTTGCATGAGGGGTTCGCGATCAATATCCAGGGCGCTGAGCAGTCGAAACAGAACGGTGTTCACCGTTTCCTCGACCCGATCGTAGAAAACGTCAGTGGCCCAGTGCTCGCCGCCGGCGAGGGCGGCATAGATCCCTTCGTCGCTGAGAGGATTCACAGACGAGCCCATGGCTGCGCCGATCTGAGTCGGCGGCAAAGAAGGACCACTGATCATCAACGGAATGATACCGGTAACATTTTGTGACAGCAATCGATCTTTTGTTGGATTTTGCATTGTCCGGTGGCTGGGCCACGCAGAGACGTCGTTGCCGGCCGTGTCGGCCATAACTGCCTGGTCTCCCCGCTGCGAGCGTCAACAAACGATACGAGCGTCTCGCGCCGCTCGTGAAGCATGACCTCTTGGCTGTTTGACGGTCGTCGCTCATGGTTGCTGGTGACGTCCGGCGTCTTTCTTCTTGCGGCCTGTGCGCGTTCGCCGAACGATGTGACCAGTGGCGCCGGGGGCCGCGATGGCACTGGGGGCAGTGGCGGCAGCGCCGCTTCCGGGACTGACGCCAGCGCGGGCTCGACAGGCGGCGCCGCGGCCAGTGACAGCGCCGCTGCCGATGTCGGGGCCGACGATCAGTCGTCCGACGGCGGAGCCATTGATGAGGCGGTTGGCCCGCCTGAGTCGCCGCGACCCGCTCGGCCGGCGTTTGATTGGATGGGCATCGTCGGCACCGGGCAAAGTCTGGCGGTGGGAAACCTGGGCGTGCCAGTGAATACGTTCGACAGTGTCTTTCACAATCTCAAAATATCTTTGGGCAAAGGCAACAACGCGCCGCCATTCGATCCGAACGATGCCTCGCTGTCTGTGGTTCCGCTGACAGAGCCGATCCGCGCTCTGGTTCCTCTGGCCAACTATCCCAGCGCTTACCCCGCCAACATCTTCGGCGAGACGCCCCACAGCTTCATGGCCGATCAGATCTCCACGCTGTACGCGCCCTGGAACCAAGGCGAGTACGTCACCGTTCACTCGGTGGTCGGTGAATCGGGACAGGGCATCGCTGTCATCGGCAAGGGCGCTCCCGACACCGGACACACCGGACGCGCCTATGCGGCGACTCTGTTCGAGGTCAAGGCCATCACGAGGCTGGCCAAGGCGGCGGGCAAGACCTACGGCGTCGGTGCCATCATCTTCACGCACGGCGAGCAGGACGCCACCAACAAGACCTATGGCGCCGCGGTCCACCAACTGTGGTCCGACTACAACACCGACCTGGCAGCCATCACCGGGCAAACCACTTCCATCCCGATGCTCCTGACCCAGCAACACTCCGCGCCCTTCACCGCCGGCTCGGCGGCTGATTCGACGCAGGCAGCGTGGCAGCTAGGCGTGATGTATCCGGGCGACTTCATCTGTGCGGGACCCAAGTATCAGTATCAGTATCAATCCGAAGGCCGGCATCTGACCACGCCCGGCTACGATCGGCTGGGCGCCAAATATGCTCAGGTCTATTACCAGGCCATCGCTCTCGGCCAACACTGGCAACCGCTGCAACCAAAGTCAGTGATGAAAAGCGGAAAGACCATCACCATTGATTTCAATGTGCCGGTGGCGCCGCTGAACTGGGATGAAAATATTTTGCCTCCTCACCAGACCACCTTGACCGAATGGGCTAAGGGCCGCGGCTTCGAGGTTCGCAACGCCAGCGGGCGGGCCACCATCGACTCGGTGGCCATCGTTGGATCAACGGTGGTGCTCACGTTGGCTGCCGACAGTCAGGCGTCGGGCTGGGTGGTCGGCTACGCCACCGTGCAAGACGACGCGGGGATGATGGCTGGTCCCACCCGCGGGCGGCGCGGGCAGCTGCGCGACTCCGATCCCTTCGTTGCCGTCGACGCCCAGACCATCGCCTGCACCGTCACCAACGGCTCCGCGCAAATCCAAGCCCGGACGCCGGGCGCTTTTCGTACGCGCGAAGGCCGCGATCTGGCGGCCGGCGTCGGGTTGAAACCGGAGACCATCGTGCTGACAAAGACGTCGGACAGCGCGATGACACTGTCGCAGCCGTGGACGGGCGCTTCAGGGACCGCTGACATCGACTTTCGCAACGACCAGCGCAACTACTGTGTCAGCTTCGAGATGCCGGTGCCGTAGGGGCCAATTGCTACGGGATGACGATCGCGCCGCCGGTGCCCGGGGCTGCGCCGCCCGTTCCCGCCGATGAACCACCGGTGCCGTTGTTGTCGCCTGATCCACCGGCGCCGGACGATCCACCGGATCCGGTAGGCGTCGGACAGGCGACCTCGTGTTTGCACGGTCCGACGTAATCGCCGTGGTTGCGAATGTGCGCGGCCACCGCGGGATTGCCGACGCACAGGGTGTGCTCGTTGGCGGGATTGCCCGGCGGAATGTGGCAGATGGTCGTCTTCTTGGTGTCATGCGGATCGCAGGCGCGAACGTCGGCGTCAGCCTCGACGGTTCCGTCATTCAGATGACACGCCGCCATCACTGCCTCGCGTTGCGCCGTCGTCGGATCATCACTCGTGGTGCCGCAACCGGCGCCAAAACCAATGCCCAGAAAGCCGGCCAACGTCAAAGCGGCAGAAAGGCGCGAAGTCCGATTCATTTGTCCTCCGTGGGTGGATGTCATCGTCCAGGGGGTCTTTGCCAGACACATGCCAGCGCGACAGGCCGGTTTCCGCCGGGCTGCGGGGCGACGCCTGTACCATTCGGGACACCGGGCGTACCGCCAAGGGCAAACGCCAGACGCCGCCGGGCAGCATCGAGAAAACGCGCCGTCAGGAGTCAGAATCGTCGTCGCCGGCGGAGCCAGCTTCGGCCGCCTGCGGATCGAGACTTTCCAATCGTGAATAGAGCCGCCGGCGGGTGATTCCGAGAAGGCGCGCCGCGGCCGACTTGTTGCCGTTCGTGCGCGCCAGCGCCGCCCGCAACAGCTCGGCTTCGAATTGATCCAGGTTAAAGCCAGCGGTCAAAAGCGCACCGGCCACGCCGCTGTCGTGTCGTTGGTCGGGGGTCTCCAGCGCCAGCAGCGCTGGTCCGATCTCGTCGGTGCCGGCCAGGATCAGCGCTCGTTCCATCACATTCTCGAGCTCGCGGATGTTGCCAGGCCAGTCGTATTGCAGCAGCTTTTCGCGCGATCGCGCGGTCAGCTTGTCAGCCGGCACACCGCATCGCTGTAAAAAGCGATCCACCAACGGGAGAATGTCTTCGCGGCGTCGCCGCAAAGGCGGCACATCGATGGCGAAGACATTCAGGCGGTAGTAAAAGTCCTGGCGAAATCCTCCCGCCTTCACCACCGCCGGCAGATCGCGGTTGGTGGCCGAGATGATGCGCAGATCGACCGAACGCGGCTGCGTCGACCCGACCGGTACGAACGATCGGTCCTGAAGAAATCGCAACAACTTGACCTGGGTGGCCGCGGTG